>JASLMY010000051.1 GCA_030746295.1 Alphaproteobacteria bacterium
TCGGCCAGTCCGGCGAGGTTTTCGAGTTGGAGGAGCAGCTTCGCCTGACGGTCGACGCCTTCAAGAACCGGAAGCCGATCGTCTCCGGCGAGGAAGGCCGCAGGGCGGTCGCCATCTGCCTCGCTGCCGAGCGCTCGCTCGCCGAGGACCGCGAAGTGCCGCTGGAATTGTAACCCTACCGTCAGCCGACCAGCTCGAAGGTCGAGAATTTCAATGCCGGATGCCGTCGGATCTTGTAATGCCGTTTCAAGTTCCGGCGAAGGAAGCCGTGGTTGGCGTCTCGGCCATCGATTATGAGCATGAAATGGGCCGGCAACGTTGATTCCAGCAAGAGCATGTCGGCGGAGACCACGGGTCGCCTGGGACTTCCCCTGAAGGAGATCCCGTTCACAGAGCCCTGTACGTCTCTGCCATAGGGACCGTCGAGGTAGACCAGGTTCGGCATGACGTCCGGCAGGGCATCGAAGGTGTGGCAGACCTCGCCATCGATCTCTTTGATGGACGCGGTGGAGTGAATGAGCTCCACGGGCGCGTCGTCGGGAAGCTTTTCGGCCGTGTTTTTGAGCCATTTCTCGCTGGTATCGACGGTGAACAGTCGGCCCCGACCGTTTTTCATCAGTGCATGTGAAAGAACCACCGTTGAGAAACCGACGCCAAACTCCAGAATGCAATCGGGCTTTCGTTCGCTCACTGTCCTATGGAGGTGGTACAGGTCGTGACGGATAGGGGCCCATTCGTCCTCTCGCCCCTCAGGAATGGGCACGTCCTCGTCTTGGAGATAGCGTTCGGCAGCCCTCCGGAACGCCGGTGCGCGATACTTGGAGACGACTTGCTCGAGCTTCCGCCGAGCAATGAAGGCAAGCGTATTCATGGGGTTTTCCAAAGACCGCGGTCGGTTGCGAGCGCCAGAATAGTCGTCCCCTCCGCCGGCGACAACATGGCGGCCGCCTGACCTACCTTTAGCCGGACGTCAAGTCTCGCCTTCGGTCTTCTGGCCGGCGAGGTAGCGATCGAGCCGCGTGAGCAGGGTGTGTTTGTCGGCTTCGGTGAGGAAGGAGGCCTCGAAGGAATTGCGGGCCAGGGTGGCGAGCTCCGCCTGTGACAGAGCCAAGGCCTCGGCAGCGGCGAGGAAGTTCCGGTTGATGTAGCCGCCGAAATAGGCCGGGTCGTCCGAATTCAGAGTGACGCGCACCCCTCGGCGCATCAGTTGCCTGAGAGGATGCGCCGACATGTCCTCGACGACCTTCAGCTTGAGGTTCGAAAGCGGGCAGACGGTGAGTGGTACTCCGGTCTCCGCCAACCGCCGCACCAAGGCGTCGTCCTCGATCGCGCGGACGCCGTGATCGATGCGAGCGGCGCCGAGCGCGTTCAAGGCTTGCCGGACGTAGTCCGGCGGCCCTTCCTCGCCTGCATGTGCCACGGCGAGAAAGCCCGCCTCTCGGGCACGGGCGAAGAGCGCCTCGAACTTTTCGGGCGGATGGCCGAGCTCGGCGGAATCGAGGCCCACGCCGACGATGTCTTCGGGGTGCTTGCGGATCTCCTCGAAGCACGCGAGGGCGTCTTCCAATGGCAGGTCGCGCAGAAAGCAGGCGATGAGGCGCGAGCTGATGCCGAGCCGGGCCTTGGCCTCGGCCTGCGCCTGGCGGAGGCCGTCCAGCACCGTCGAGAAGGCAACGCCGCGGCGGCGGTGGGCCTGGGGGTCGAAGAAGATCTCGGTATGGAGAACCGTGTCCGCCCGTGCCCTCTCCAGGTAGGCCCAGGCGAGGTCGTAGAAGTCGCGCTTGGTGATCAGGACCTCGACGCCTTGATAGTAGAGATCGAGGAAGTCCTGAAGGCTGTCGAAGTCGTAGGCGCTCCTCAGCTCCTGCTCGCTCGCGTAGGGAAGCCCGATCCCGTTCCTGGCCGCGAGGGCGAACATCAGCTCGGGCTCCAGTGTCCCCTCGATATGAACGTGCAGCTCGGCCTTCGGTAGTCCCGCGATGAAAGTTGCCAATTCGTCCATTCAACGGCGCCTCTGGATGTCATCGCCCGCCGAGCGATGCTAGGCTTCTCGAAGTGTACGAGCAGCCGACGACCGGGTGATGGGTGGCGTCAGAATACTGTTCGACGAGCAGCAGGTGGCACGGCGCGTGGCCGAGCTCGCCGATGAGATCGCCGCGGCGCTGCCGCAGGACGTCACCGTCGTCGGGATCTTGAAGGGCAGCTTCGTCTTCGTCGCCGATCTCGTCCGCGCGCTGGACCGGAACGGACTGCGGCCGGGCGTCGATTTCATCAGGCTGAGCAGCTATGGCTACGGCCGCGAGAGCGCGGAGGAGGTGAGCCTCGTCGCCGACTTGGGCGAAGAGGTCGCCGGCCGAAGCATTCTTCTGGTCGACGACATTCTCGACACGGGGCGATCGCTCGCCTTCGCGAGATCGCTGCTTCTCAAGCAGCAAGCGGCCAGGGCCTGGAGCTGCGCCCTGCTCGACAAGCCGAGCCGGCGGCAGGTGGAGTTCGCCGCCGACTTCGTCGGCTTCACCGTCGATGATGTCTTCGTGGTCGGCTATGGCATCGACCACGCCGAGAAATACCGCCATCTTCCCTATATCGGAACGATCGACTGAGCCCATAGGGATCTGTCGTCCCGGGCCGGGGGGCTCGCCACTCATCCGAAGCCGCTTTTGCCTAGGCGACCGAGACGGTGTCTGATGCCGTTCCGGTCGACGGCCAGCACGCCGACCTCCGGCATCGACGCCAACAGCCGGCGCAGGCGGTCGGGCGGCGTGACGGCGAGCCCGGTTGAGAGTCCGTCCGCCAGGGTGGCGTTCGGTGCCAGGACTGTGAGCGACCTGTAGTGCCCGGCAGAGTGGCCACTGCTCGGCTCCAAGAGGTGGTGGCGTTTCCCAGCAGCATCAAACGTCAGGCCGGCGGGGGCGCTGGTCGCCAGGGCGCCACGGCGAAGTGGCAGCCGCGCCAGGAATTGGCCGTCGCGGTCCGGGTCCGCGATGGCCACGCGCCAGGCATCGCCGGTCGCGTCGTGGCCGAGCGCGACAGTCTCTCCGAGGCCGATCAAGGCGTTGGCGAAGCCGGCGGCGCGCAGCAAGTCCGCGACCCGATCCGAGATGTAGCCTTGGGCAATGCCGTTCAGCGTCAGGGCCATGCCCGGCTGGCGGAAGCCGACGCGGCGGCTCGACAATGCAAACTGTCGGTAGCCCACCAGGGCGCGGAGCGTCGCTGGGACCTCTGTCGCTGCGCTGCTGCCAAGCCGCCGGTGATAGGCGAAGAGCGGCTGCACGGTGACGTCGAAGGCGCCGCCCGTGCGGTCCGACACCGCCTTGGCCGTGCTCAAGAGGCGCAGGAGATCGCTCTCCGGGTCGTCGAGGTGGCCTTGACGGTTGAGCCGTGAGACCTGCGACTCCGGCTCGTAGAGCGAGAAGACCTTCTCCAGACGGGCAATTTCGTCGATGCAACGGCCGATGGCCCGCCACGCCATGGCCTCGTCGTGGTGCACCAAGGTCAATTGGGCATCGGCACCCAAGGCGACGCCACGCCAGGTCACTGGCCGTAACCGGCGCGCCCAGGCGGCACCGGGCAATGCCGTTGCCGGCAACGCCGCCAGGATCGAGAGCAACCGCCGCCGGCTCGGACCGCTATGGCTCTCATCAGCCATCTTTCTGCCCCTGGTCGTGATGCGCCTGCGGTTGCTTCGGCCCATCGTGCTGGCGGTCGTGGCCGCCACCATGGTCATCGTGACGGCCCTTGTGGTCCTCACTGGCGTTGATGATGTAGCCCCGCGGAATCTCCTTCCACGCCACGACATGGCCGCCGTGCCGGGCGGCGAAGGCGGCGGCCCGGTCGGGGTCGGAGAACGGCACCGCCTCGGGCAGGCCCATGCCACCCTTCATCCGCGAGCCGATGACGTAGTGGGCGCCTGTCGCCGCAATCCACGTCGCGTCGCCTGGTGCCTTCCAGCTCGCCATCCGGCCGGCGTCGTGCACGTAGACGGCGCTCAGCTGCTTCGGCTCGCCGGGTAGCATGGTGAAGGCGACGGCGTCACGCACCGAGGAAAACCAGACCGGCCGGTCCTGACCCTTGACGAAGATCTGCCCCTTCGGGCCCGGATGATCGATCACCGTCATGTTGCAGTAATAGCCGATGGCATCGCGCGTCAGCTGCATCGGCGCCGGCGGTGCTGCCACTTCCGCTTCGTCACAGGCGGCGAGCAGCAGCAGGGCGAAGAGCGCGGTCCAGGGACGGTAAGCGCGCATCTCAGATCTCCTTGCGGGAAAAGACCGCGCCGGCGGCCAGCAGTGGCAGGAGGACCCAGAGGCAGAGCGAGAGGGCCGACTGTGCCGGCGCGGCCTTGCCGGCGGCACTGACGCCGCCCAAACCGGCGTATTTCGTGACCTCGGAAAAGGCGGTCAGGTTCAGCATGCGGTAGGCGTCGGTCGGGTTCAGCACCAGAAGCGCATTGAAAAGCTGGTCGCCGATCAGACCGCTCTCGTCGCCGACCACCAAGCCCAGCAGCGCCGCATCGTAGATCAGCACGAAGCCGAGCCAGACGCCGAGCGCCAATCCGGCCGCGGTGCCGCGCTCGGCGACGAGCGTGCTGATCAGGTAGCCGATGGCGACAAAGGCGGCGCCCAATGCCACCGAGCTCGCCATCATCAGGCCGTAGGCGCCGAGATGTGCGCTCTCGTCCCAGCCGCCCTCGGCGGCGAGCAGCAGCGCCGCACTGCCATAGCCGACCAGCACGGCGACGGCGATGATGAGGGTCTGGCCGACGAACTTGCCGGCCAGGAACTGCCAGCGCCGCAACGGGTAGGAGAGCAACAGCGACAGGGTGCCACGCTCCGCCTCGCCGACCACGGTGTCGTAGGACAGCATCAGGCCGAGCAACGGCAGCAGGAAGACGGTCAGGCTCGACAGGCTGACGATACTCACCGCCAGCGGCGGGGCGCCGACGGTGCCGACGGGGGCGCTGCCGAGATAGGCGATCGAGACAGCGAACACGGCCAGCAGCAGGGCCGCGGCCAATATCCACTTGTTCCTGAAGCCGTCGCGGATCTCCTGGACGGCAATAATCCGACAGGCTCTCACGAGCGGACCTCCCCGTTGCCGCGGTAGTGGCGATAGAGGCGTTCCAGGTCCGGCAGCTCGACCTCCAGGTCGTCGACGGCATGGCCGCCGGCGGTGATCCAGCGGATCACCTCGATCTTGCGCTCCGGGGCACAGACCAGCTCTACCGTGTGACCGTTGATCAGGTGCGCTTCGACGTCCACGGGGCGGTCTCGCAACAGGCCGTTCTGCGCCGAGGCGGCCCTGACCTTGATGCGCACCGGCAGCGCTGCCGCCGCTCTGAGCTCGGCGAGGCTGCCCGCGGCCACCACCCGGCCATGATCGAGCACGACGATGCGATCGACGTGGCGCTGCAGCTCGGTGAGGGCGTGGGAGGACAGCAGTATGGCGGTCCCGGCGGCCCGACGGGCGTCGAGGATTTCGTAGAACTGGCGGCGCAGGTCCGGGTCCAGCCCCGTGGTCGGCTCGTCCAGGATCAACAGCTCCGGTTCGCCCAACAGCGCCTGGGCGAGGCCGAGCCGCTGCCGCATGCCCTTGGAATAGGCGCGGATCCGCTGTTTTGCGGCGCCTTCCAGGCCGACCACCTGCAATAGCTCTGGACAGCGGTCGACGGCCACGCCCTTGAGCCGCGCCAGATAGCGCAGGATCTCGATGCCGGTCATCTGCGCCGGAAAGCTGATCGTCTCCGGCAGGTAGCCGAGCCGGCGGGCCGCGGCGGCGCTGAGCGATCGCGCCACGTCCTCGCCCAGTACCCGCAAGCGACCGTCCGAGGGTCGGACGAGGCCGAGGATCATCTTCATCAGGGTGGTCTTGCCGGCACCGTTGTGGCCGACCAAAGCGACGCATTCACCCTCGCCAACGGTGAAGCTGGCCTCGCAGACCGCGCGGTGGCGGCCGTAGCGCTTGCTCGACTTCGCGACCTCCAGCAGGGGTTCTCTTGCCATCGCTCGCCCCTATCGTTGGCCGGCGCCGGGCATCGCCGGCGCCGTCATCAGCGGTGCGGTGTCGATGACGCCGCCTGGATGCAGGGCGGGGAACTGCCCTTGCGCCAGCGCCAGCAGCCTGAGGCTGGGCGCGTTCAACAACAGCTTGGCCCTGGGGTGCGCCCACAGCACCTTGTCCGCCAGGTCGTTCGGGCGGTAGGCGACATCGGCGATGCCGTCACCGTCGAGGTCGAAGGCGGCATTGTCGCTCCAAAAATTGCCGCGACCGTCGGCAGACCAGTCCAGATGCCGGGTGCCGACGTATTTGACCTGGGTGCGGTTGGCGATGAAGGCGTTCTCGGCGATGGCGTTGGCCTCGGAACCGGCGGTGAAGTGGACGCCGATGGCACAGCCCTCGAAACGGTTTCGCGCGAAGGTGTTGCGCGAGGAGTTGTAGATGAAGACGCATTTCTCCTCGCCGTCGCGCACCCAGTTGCCTCGTATCTCGGATCGGTTGGCGAAATTCAAGAGGATGCCGTGGTGGCGGTCGGCGAAGGAGCGGTTGTCGAAGACCTTCAGCCGCTTGGAATACATCAACGCATAGCCGACGTAGTTGCCTTCGGAGAGGTTACCGGCGACCACGGAATCGTCGGCATACATGTAGTGCACGGCGATCCTGAGATCGCGAAAACGGTTGTTGGTGAAGCGGTTGCGCTTCGATGTGGTGACAAAGACGCCATCCCGGCCGTAGCGAATCCGGTTGCCGTCGACCACCGCACCGGGTGCGTTCCAGAGCGAGACGCCGTTGCCGCGCTCGTTGACCCTAAGGTCGCGGCGGCCGACGATCTCGTTGTCCTTGACGACCGCGTTGGCCGAGCCCTTGAGGTGGACGCCATAGAGGTTGTCGACGATCCGGTTGCCGATGATCCGCGCCCCCGTCCCCTTTTTACTGACGAAGACGCCCGCGTCCATCCCCTCGAGACTGAGGCCCGAACCGGTGATCCGAAGCCGCTCGACGGTGACGCCGGGCGCCACGATGCGGAGCGTCGAGCCCTCGCCGCTGCCCTCGACGACGGCGCCGGGCCGGCCCCGAAGTGTCACCGCCTTGTCGATCGTCAGGGGGCCGGCGTGACGCCCGGCGGCCAGCACCAGCACGTCGCCAGCGCTGGCCGTCCGAAGCGTCTCGGCCAGCCGGTCGCCGCCGGCCGGCACCGTCAGCACGTCGGCCGAGGCGGCGGCGGCAAGCAGGAGGCCGAGGGCGCCAACGACGCCCCCGGTCCCGATACGCAATCTGCCTGCCGACGCCGACATCGCAGGCTGCCCTCAGGCCCGCTCGACCAGCATGCGGCCCCGCATCTCCATGTGGAGCGCGTGGCAGAACCACTGGCAATAGAACCAATGGACGCCCGGCATGTCGGCCTTGAAGGTCACCGAGGCGGTGGCCTGTGGCGCCACCTCCATGCAGACGCCGTGGTTGGCCAGCGTGAAGCCGTGCGTCAGGTCGTCGAGATCATCCATGTTGGTGACGATCACGGTGACCTCGTCGCCCTGCTTCACCTTGAAGGTCTCGAGCGAGAACTTCGGCGCGATGGAGGTCATGTAGACGCGCACCTTGTTGCCGTCGCGGACCACTTTGGCGACGTCTTCGAGATCGACGCCGTCCTTCTTGGCCATCTCGGTGCAGCCTTTCCAGTAATCGTCGCCGCGCGCCCACACCTTGCGCGGGTTGACGACGGAGCGGTGCACGATGATGCAATCGTGCGGCTCGCCGAAGGTCGGGCCGTCATGCACCACCTTCATCTTCTTGCCGGTGATGTCGATCAGCTGCTCGTTCTCCGGCTTCAGCGGGCCGACGTTGATGAACCGGTCCTTGGAGAACTTGTTCAGCGACACGAGCCACTTGCCGTCGGCATCCTTGGTCTCGCCCATCGAGGTGTGGTTATGGCCCGGCTGGTACTGCACGTCGACCTTGTCGAGGATCGGATCGACCTTCTCGCCCTTATAGGCCTTGATCGCCAGGTCCATGTTCCACTTCGCGACCTGGCTGTCGAGGAAGAGCGTGGTGAAGCAGTTGCCCTTGCCGTCGAAGGCGGTGTGCAGCGGTCCCAAGCCCAGCTCGGGCTCCGCCGCGACGACGTCGCGCGGCTTGATCTTGTCGGCGAAGAGATCCGGGAAACGCTCGACGTCCAGCACCGTCACGGTCGGCGACAGCTTGCCGTTGATGACGATGTGGCGCTTGTCGGGTGCCGAGTTGACGCCATGCGGGCTGTTCGGCACCGGCACGTAGCGGGTGTACTTCGAGCCCTTTCGCCCGTCCAGCACCGGCACGCCGCCGTCGTAGGTCTTGAAGTCGCCGGCCTTGACGCCTGCTTCGATCGCCTTGATGTCGAAGATCACGGCCCAGTCCGTCTCGGAGGCCGTCATCTCCTCCAGCGTCACGCCTTCCTCGCCGTTGTAGCAGCTCGAGACCGCGTAGAGGCCTTGATAGTCGGCGTCGACGTTGTCGAGGTTGCCGTCGACCATGACCTGCCAGGCGACCTTCATGGTGTCGCCGTCGATGGCGGAGAAGATCGCGTGGTAGCTGCCCGGATCCTCCAGGTTACGGCCGTCGTTCGGCAGCGGCACCCGATGCTCGCCGTTGGCGAAGACATAGCCGGTACGCGGGAACTTCTGCGGCCGGAGACCGTGGATGTCGGCCGCGTTCGGCACGGTGATGATCTTGTCCACCTTCATCACGTCGCAGCGGACGCGGGCGACCCGGGTGTTGGCCTTGTCGTTGATGAAGAGGTAGCGGCCGTCATAGGTGCCGTCGGTGAACGACATGTGCGGGTGGTGGGCATCGCCGTTCAGATGCAGGCCACCCTTGTCGGCCAGGAAGGCCTTCTCCGATTCCAGCATGTTCTCGGTCAGGATGGCCTTGCTTTCGTTGGTCTGTCCCCAACCGGTGGCGCTGCAGCGGTTGAATACCGGAATACGCATCAACTCGCGCATCGACGGTACGCCGAGCACGCGGATCTCGCCGGACTGACCGCCCGACCAGAAGCCGTAATACTCGTCCAAGTCGCCGGGCTTGACCTCGGCGCTGCCGGCGGCGGCCGCCGGCGTAGACGTGAACATGGTGCCGGTCGCCGCACCCATGCCGGCAATCGCCACGCCGGTCAGGCCCGCCGCCGTGGCGGTGCCGCCCAGAATGGCGCGTCTGGAGACACCGGCTTCCAATTGCTTGGTGTCGTCGGATTTCTCGACCATGACCCTCTCCTTTCTCTTTGGATCAGCAGGCCGCGACATGTGTCTCGGCCTCGCGTTCGGTCGATGTCGTCTCTTGGTTTTCTTGGACTTCTCCTCTTCTGGTGTCGGCCGGCAGGTCCAGCGACTTGGAGCGGAGCGCCTGGCGGCGTTCCCGCTTGAGGCGGCGCTGGATCATCACCGGGCATTTCTGGTCGTCGGAATAGAGCACCTGGCAATGCAGGCATTGCAGGCATTCGTTGGGGTTGATGTGGCCCTCGGGGTGGATCGCCTGGACCATGCATTCGTTGTGGCACCTGAGACACGGTGAGCCGCATTCCTTGTAGCGGCGCAGCCAGTCGTTCATGCGCATCCGTCCCGGAATGCCGAGGGCGCCGCCCAGCGGGCAGAGGTAGCGGCAATAGAAGCGCTCGATGAAGAGCCCGATCGCGATGACGCCGACGGCGAACAGGACGAAGGGCCAGCTGCGCTGGAACTTCAGGATGATGGCGGTCTTGAAGGGCTCGACCTCCGAGGCCTTCTCGGCCAGCTCGAAGGAATAGAGCGAGAACCCGAGGATGCCGAGGAAGAGGATGTACTTGACCGGCCACATCCGCTCGTGCAGCGCCCAGGGGAGCGTCAACTGCGGCACGCGGAGACGTCGCGCCAGCTTGTTGGTGAGTTCCTGCAGCGCGCCGAAGGGGCAGAGCCAGCCGCAGTAGACGCCGCGCCCCCAGAACAGAAGCGAGGCCGCCACCGAGCCCCAGAGAATGAAGATCAGCGGCTCCATCAGGAAGAATTCCCAGCGGAAGCCGGTCAGAAGGGCGTTGAAGAAGGTCAGCGTGTTGACCACCGACAACTGCGCGTTGGCATAAAAGCCGATCCAGAGAAGCGTGAAGGTCAGGAAGGCGATGCGGATCCTGAGCGTCAGCTTGGGGTGCTTGGTCAGCCAGTCCTGGAAGAAGAAGATCACCGTCAGCACGCCCAGCGCCAGCATCAGGACGGCGATGTCGAAGACCTTTCCTTCCCAGATCTTGCGCCAGAGCGGCATCGCCTCGGCCTCGTCGGCGGGCAGGGTGACGCTGGGCGAGGCGCTACTCGTGGCGGTCTTGGCCGGCGGTGCGGTGCGGGTAACGAAGGCCTCCGGCAGCCGGTAGTTCAGCTCGAAGGTCGTGAACGCCTTTTTGATCGGCCCCACGGCGCGCTGCACCAGCAGTTGCAGCCGCCACGGCCTCGCCGGATCGAAGCCGCTGTCGGTCGGGATCAGGAACAGGCCGATCTCGGAGAACCGCTCGGCGCCGTCGGCCTGGAACTCGCCGATGCGCTTGTGGAACTTGTCACGGAAGCGGACCGAGATATCGCCTTGGATGAGCTGGATACGGTCGAAGATGCCGCCGCGCACGTAGCCCGAGCCCTTGAACGAATAGCGCCCGCGCCCGGCGATCAGGATTGCCGATTGGCCCGGTTCCGCGATGCTCTCGAGGTTGCGGTACTCGCGCGGTCCCAGCAGGCTCTCGCCGATGGTGGGAATGCTCGCCTGTGCCGCGAAGAGGTCGATGAAGACCTCGTCCGGCGCCCCTTCTTCCGGGCGGGCGGCCGCTTCCTTGTTGGCGCTCGCCTCGAAGGCGCGGTTGACGTCGCCGAGGCCGAGGGTCAGGCGGCGCACCGAGCCGTCGCCCAGCAGGGTCGCCCAATCGCGCTGTTCGGCCGGCAGCTCCTTCAGCTCGAGCCGCTCGGCCGTCTTCGCCGTGGCCTCGCCGACGCCGCGTTGGCGCAGCACCTTGATCGCCGAGCGGATGATGCTGTCCTCGATCACCAGCACCGTCACGGTGGCGCCGGAGACGATGTCGATCTCGCGGCCGGCACCCTTCCGCTCGACGAAGTCGACGACGTTGACGCCCACATAGCCGTCGATGAAGTCGTGGATCCTCTTCACCGGAATGCCGATTAGGACGATCGGCTCGAAATGCTTGACCATCCGCGCGCCGGTGATGACGCCGTCCTTGTCGACCCCGACGACGACGTGAATGGGGCGGCCGGAATAGCCGATCGAGCTGGCGGCGGTGGAGTTCAGGAAGACGAAGCCGAGCGCCTTGTTGCCGTCATAGGCGACGGCCGAGGGCGGCGTGCCCTCGATCGGACCGAGCCGCGTGGCGCCCGGCACGATCTTGGCGAGCTCGTACTTGCCGGCGAAATCCGACAGCCCACTCGCCGCCGCCGGCGTGGCGCCGACGAGCGCCAGGGCGAGGCAGATCGGCAGCCACAGCCGCTCCCGCAACCTTCCGATATGCCGGCCGGGGCCGATTGGATTGACACGCATGAATTGCCGCAGCGTCTCTGGTGGACGAGGTGGCGCAGGAGTACGTCCGGTGGCGATCAAAATCCTTGACGCAGATCATTTCTAGGGTGCGATCGGTTGAAATAGCCTGCGGCATCGAAGATGCGTCCAAGTGGAGCGGCGATGGCATTTGACACGGTCGACGAGGTCCGCCGGACCGCGCATGCCTTTCTGTCTGAATCGGCGCGTCGCTACGCGCAGCTGGCCGGCGAAATGCACCGCCTCGGCAAGCCGGAGACGGCGGTAACTTTCGAACGGCTGGAGCAGAGCCAGCTCGCACTCGCCCAGCAGGTCGGCGACGGCGGAAGTGCCGGCGACGACGATCCCGAGATCCTTTGGCAGGCCGGCGACGACGGCCAGGTGCTGCCGCCGGACATCGCCGACAGCGCCTATTCGCTGACGCCAGTCCGGGCCCTCAACCTGGCGCTCCACAACAACCAACGCGCCATCACCTTCTTGACCGAGATCCTGGGGCGCCATCCAGCGGGCGCCGTTCACGATTTGGCGGACCGCTTGAGCCGCGAGATCCTGGACCAGCGGGTGCAGCTCCGCCTGCAGCGCCGCCGCGCCAGTCGCCAGCGCGAGGCCTTGGCCGACAACGTGCACCTGAACCGCTTGGCGGCGACCGTGCGAGGGATCGATGACTACCGACGGCACCGCCAGGCCTGTGTCGAGGCTCTGGCGCGGCAGTTGACGGCACACGCCGGCGCTGCCACCGACGACGACCGCCGCCGCATCCTCGATGCCGCTACCAGATTGGAGCTGAAACCGGCATCGGGTCCGTCGCCGACGGCCAACCGGCAGGAGGGTGCGCCGTTGACCAAGGCGATCAGTGGCATCGAAGCCTATTTCGATGCCCTGATGGCGGTCGCGGGCCACTGCCAGGATGAAGCCGTGTTGGCCGCCGCGCAAGAAGACGCGGCGCGCCTCATTCCGGTGCTGCGCGAGCTGCATGTCTACGCTCAGTGACGGCACCGCCCTCGGCGTCGCCGCCCGGGAGACGCTCACTTGATCTGAATCAATGAGGCTTTCGTGCCGATCGGCGCATCGTTCCTGATGGGGTCACCGCGAGAAAATTCGGCGCCGAGCACGCGCGACGAAATTCGCACGATCGACGCGGTCGTGCCCCCGACCTGACGACTGAGAGGAAGGGACGCCCGCCATGGCGAAGGCGCGTGGGACGATCACCGTCGACGAGGAGCGCTGCAAGGGTTGCGATATCTGCGTGCACTATTGCCCGCCCGAGGTCCTGCGTCTCTCCGATCGACGCAACACGCTGAACCACCTTGTCGTCGAGCTCTTCGACGAAGCCAACTGCACCGGCTGCGAGATCTGCGCCAGGGTCTGTCCCGACATGGCGATCACCCATGTCTACCGCGAGGTTCTGGCGGCATGAAGGGAGCTTGAGATGTCCGAGCTGCAATTCATGAACTGCAATCGCGCGATCGTCGAGGCGGCCCTCTTGTCTGACTGCCGGTTCTTCACCGGCTATCCCTTGACGCCGTCCACCGAGGCCCTGGAGCAGGCCAGCCACCGTATGGCCGAGGTCGGCGGCGTCTATCTTCAGGGCGAGAGCGAGGTCTCGGTCATCAACATGCTGAACGGCGCCGCCGCGGCGGGCTTTCGCTGCATGACGGCGACCTCGGGAGCCGGCCTCGCCCTGATGCAGGAGGGTCTCTCGCACATCGCCGGCATTTGCGAGCTGCCGTTGGTCATTCTGAACGTCAGCCGGGGCGGTGCCGGCTTCGGCAATCTGTCGCCGAGCCAGGCCGACTATTACCAGGCGACGCGCGGCGGCGGTGCCGGCGACTACCGCTGCCTGGTGTTCGGGCCCGAGACCGTGCAGGAAGCGGTCGATCTGACCAAGCTGGCCTTTTCCTTGGCCGACAAGTACCGCACTCCGGCGATCATTCTCTCCGACCAGATGCTGGCCGAGACCTCCGAGGCGGTCGACCTCGGCGAGCCGCGCGACGACGAGCTGCCGGAGAAATGGTGGGCGACGACGGGCTGCGAAGGCCGCGAGCCGATCTATTCCGGCCGGCCGGGCGAGGACTATGGGCCCCACGCCGAATACCTCTCGGGCAACCTGACGATGAATCTGATTGGCCTCGAAAACAAAGGCCGCGATGCCGATACCCTGGAAGCGCACGCGCAGCGTCTTTGGGAGAAGTACCGCCAGATCGAGGCGAACGAGGCGCGTGCCGATACGGCCTATCTCGACGACGCCGAGCTCGTTCTGGTCGCCTTCGGCACCTCGGCCCGGCTAGTCCGGCCGGCGATCGAGGCGGCGCGGGCCGAAGGCTCGAAGGTCGGCCTGATCCGGCCGATCACCCTCTGGCCGTTTCCGTCGGCCGTCGTTGCCGAGGCGGCCGAGCGGGCGGGCGGCTTCCTGGTCGTCGAGATGAGCATGGGTCAGATGGCGGAGGACGTGCGCCTGGCGGTGAACGGCAGGGCTCCGGTCGAGCTCTTCGCCACCCTCGGCGGCAACATTCCGCGGCCCGAGACGATTGCGCCGGAGATTCGGAGGCTCTTGGGCTCGATAGGCCGGGCGTGAGGGGCGTTCAGGCATTGCGGCCACGGCGCCGGGCGACAGATCGATGCTTTGAAGGATAGTGGAACCGTGGAACAGATTTTTGCACAGACCGAGTCCGCCGCGTTGGAGCACCGCTACGACTTCTGCGCCGGCTGTGGCCATGGCATCACCATCCGGTTGGTGGCCGAGGTCCTGGACGAGTTGCAGCTTCGCGAGCGGACCGTCGGCGTGCTCGGCGTCGGCTGTTACAGCACCAGCCCGGTGACCTTCGACTTCGACTGCCAATACGCCCTGCACGGCCGGGCCCCGGCGATGGCAACGGCGGTCAAGCGCTTGTTGCCGGACCGGCTGGTCTTCACCTTCCAAGGCGATGGCGACATGGCGGCGATCGGCACGACCGAGGTCATCCATGCGGCGACGCGGGGGGAGAACTTCACTTCGTTGTTGCTGAACAACGCCAACTTCGGCGAGACCGGCGGCCACCTGGCGCCGACCACCGTGCTGGGCCAGCGCACGCCGAGCTCGCCGCAAGGGCGGACCGCCGAGGAGCACGGCTATCCGACGCGGTTGACGGAAATGCTGGCGCTACTCGAAGGCGCCCGCTACGTCGCCCGGGTCGCGGTCAACAAGCCGACCAACGTCATACGCGCCAAGGCGGCGATCAAGAAGGCCTTCCGGACGCAGATGGCGGGCCAGGGCTTCTCCATGGTCGAGGTGCTGTCCGCCTGCCCGAGCGGCTGGCGCCTCAGCCCGCTCGAAGCGCATGAATGGATGGACGAGGTGCAGACCAAGACCTACCCGCTGGGCGTTTTGAAGGAAACCACGCAATGACGCACGAGATCATCCTCGGCGGCTTCGGCGGCCAGGGCGTGAAGGTGATCGCCACCCTGCTGGCGCAGGCCGCGCACCGCGACGGCAGCCAAGCGATGATGTACAACATCTATGCGGCGGCGATCCGGGGCGGGCCGATCTATTGCACCGTTCGGGTCTCCGACGAGGCGATCTTGGGCGGACCGACGACGACGGCGCCGACCGCCGTTCTGGCCATGGACCCGGACACCATCGCGGTCTACGAGGACGCGGTGCAGCCCGACGGCACGCTGGTCTTCAATTCGAGCCTGGTCAAGTTGCCGCCCCGGCGTCAGGACCTGAACTTGGTCGCGGTGCCGACCAACGAGATCGCCGAGGAGATCGGCGACATGAGATACACCGGTATGGTTGGGCTCGGCGCCTTGGCGGCGCATACCGGCGTCGTCTCGCTGGAGGCGATCCGAAGCTGCCTCGAAGAGATCCTGCCGTCCTACCGCCATCACATGATCCCGGACAACGAGCAGGCGATCCGGCGCGGTGCCGCTTGCGTCGGCAGCCGCGGCGAAGCAGCATTGCAGACGACTTGAGATGCTGGCGGCGGTAGGCCCGAGGGAGGGGCGAGATGTGTGCCGACAAGACCGAGTGGGTGCTTGACCGAGTCTTGAGACAGCGTGCCGAGGCCACGCCGGACCGGCCGTTCCTAGAGGTCGTCGGCGACCGATGCGAGACCTATGGCGAGACCTTGGAGGCGGCGTCCCGCCTGGCGTCGCGGTTGGTGGAGCTCGGCGTCGGCCAAGGCGACACCGTGGTCATCATGGCCCCCAATTCGTTCGAGGCGGTGCACGGCTGGATCGCCGTCAACATGCTGGGCGCGATCGACGTCACCATCAACACCGCCTATCGCGGCCATCTCCTGGAGCACGCCCTCAACATGGCCGAGGCCCGGATCATGTTGCTGGACGAGCAGTTCCTGCCGGTCCTGCGGGAGAGCGAGGCCAACCTGCCGCACCTGGAGACGGCGGCGCATTTCCGGACCACCGGCACCGCCTATGAGGCGCCGCCGCCGGCGTTCGAGCGCCTCGCGCTTCTGCCGTTGTGGGGCAACGTCACGCCGCCGCCCGCCGATGCCGCCGACCGCGCCGTCTTCAGCGACATCGCCTCGGTGATCTACACCTCGGGCACCACCGGGCCCGCCAAGGGCGTGATGATGCCGCACGCCCAGACCCATCAACTGGCCTGGCAGACGGTCCAGATGCTGCGCATGGGCGAGGACGACGTGATGTACTGCTTCCACCCGCTCTTCCACATGGCGGCGAAGTTCATGGGCGTCTATTCCAGCATGCTGGCCGGCGGCAAGGTCGTGCTCGACGCCCGCTTCACGGCTGAGAACTGGCTGGCACGGGTCAGGAAATACGGCGCCACGGTCGGTCTGGCGCATGGGCCCATGATCGAGCTGATCCACGACCAGCCGGTCGCAGCCGACGATGCCGACAATCCCATGCGCCGCATCATGGCCTGCCCGTTCCCCAAGCGGATCGCCGCCGAGTTCGAAGAGCGCTTCGACCTCAGGGGCTTCGAGGTCTGGGGCATGACCGAGATCAACGTGCCTTGCTGGCACCCCTACGACGCGCCGTTGAAGGTCGGTTCGTGCGGCAGAATCGTCGACGACTGGGTCGAGTTTCAAATCGTCGATCCCGAGACCGACGAGCCGGTGACGGACGGCGAGGTCGGCGAGTTCATCGTTCGCCACAAGGAGCCCTGGACCCTGATGCAGGGTTATATGGGGATGCCCGAGAAGACGACCGAGGCCTGGCGGAACCTCTGGTTTCACAGCGGCGATATGGGCTATCGGGATGCCGAGGGCTGGGTCTACTTCGTCGACCGCTTCAAGGACCGCATTCGCCGCCGGGCAGAGAATATCTCTTCCTACGACATCGAGATGGTGGCGGCGACCCACCCGGCGATCTTGGAATGCGCCGCCGTCGGCGTCGCCTCGGAGTTCGAGTCGGACGATGACATCAAGCTCTGCCTCGTGCCCGCCGACGACGCCACCCTCGCGCCCGAGGATCTGATCGAATTTCTGGTCGAGCGGCTGCCGCACTACATGGTGCCGAGATACCTCGACTATCTGGAGTCGTTACCCCGCACACCCACCAACAAGGTCCGCAAGGCGGAGATGCGGGAGGTCGGCGTCACCTCGTCGACCTGGGACCGTCAGGCCGCCGGCGTCTCGGTGCGCGAGATCGCCGAGGCAGCCAGGGCAAGGCGCGCGCCGGGCTGACGGCGGGACAGGAGGAAAGAATGGACGGCATCGCGATTACCGGCATGGGCGTGATCTCGTCGCTCGGCCATTCGGTCGACGAGTTTTGCCGCAACCTGTCGGCGGGTCATGTCGCGGTCGGCCCGACACCCTGGAGCGACCTCGAGGGCCTGGAAAACGTCTGGATGTCCAAGGTCGAGGACTTCGATTCCCTGGACTGGATGGACGCCCGGGTCGCCGACGGCACCGACATCTTCGCCCAATTCGCCATCGCCGCGGCGGTGCAGGCGGTCGAGGACTGCGGCATCGAGGCGTTCGACGCCCCGCGCACGGCGGTGGTCGTCGGCACGTCGTGCGCCGGCATGGAAACGATCGCCGAATCGCAACGGCGCCTGAACGCCGAAGGTCCCTCGGGCGTCGATCGCAAGCTGCAGATCAAGGCCTGGGCCAACATGGCGGCGGGCCAGATCGCGCTCCGCTGGAAGCTGCACGGGCCGTTGCTGACCGTCGCCACCGCCTGCGCCTCGTCGATAGACGCCATCGGCACGGCGGCCCGGCTGATCGAGCGCGGCGACGCCGACGTCGCGATCACCGGCGGCTGTGACGCCTCGCGCACGCAGGTCTCACTGATCGGAGCCGGCCTCTACGGCATGCTGAGCCCGCAGCCCGATCCCTATAAGGCCTGCCGCCCTTTCAACACCGAGCGCTTCGGCATCATGGGCGGCGAGGGGGCCGGCATCGTGGTCCTGGAGCGTGCCGAGTTGGCCCGCGCGCGGGGCGCCAAGATCTACGGCTACCTGCGCGGCTACGCCTCGCTGTCGGACGGCTATCACCCCTCGTCCTCCAACCCCGACGGCAGTTGGGAGTGCCGCACCATGGAGATGGCGATTCAAGATGCGGGGCTGCCGAACGGGACCGACGATATCGACGCCCTGATCGCGCACGGCACCGGCACGCCGCTCGGCGACATCGCCGAGATCAAGGCGATCAACAGCCTCTTCGCCGGCCGCGAGCGGCCGCTCCGGGTCGCCTCGATCAAGGGCCATGTCGGCCACACTGCCGGTGCCGCCGGGGTCATGGGCCTGATGGCGGGCGTCCACAGCATGGCGGAAGGTGCCCTGGTGCCCACGGCCGGCACCACCGAGGTCGACCCCGCGGCCGAGTTCGAGGTCGTGATCGGCAAACCGGCCGAAGGCCCCATCGACGCCGTGCAAGTCAACGGCTTCGGCTTCGGCGGCCAGAACGCCTCCCTGGTGGCGACGCGCGACTGACGGGGTCGTCCGGCGATCGCGATACGGCTGGCGTCTCGGCGTCCGAACGAATGTTGCTGTCGCACGATCGGTAGGCCGCATATCCGTGAGGTGCTAACGCCAGAGTAGGAACCCCGGCCGGAAAAAGGCACCGGCCGGGGCTACGATCGGGAGACGAGATCTGGCTCGGCCTACGCGGCGCGAACGTCGGTCAAGAAGGTATCGACCACGCCCCGCAGGGTCTCGGACTGCTGCGAGAGTTCCTTCGACGCTTCCAACACCTGGCCGGCGGACTGGCCAGTCTCCGCAGCGGCCTCGCTGACGCCGGCGATGGTGCTGTTCACCTGATGGGTTCCGCCGGCGGCCTCCTGGGCGTTGCGACTGATCTCACCGGTCGCGGCGCCCTGCTCCTCGACCGCGGCGGCGATGGCATTGGCGGTCTCGTTGATCTGACCGATGGTCCGGGTGATCTCGTCGATCGCCGTCACCGCCTCGCCCGTGGCCCCTTGAATGCCGGAGATCTGACCGGCGATCTCCTCCGTCGCCTTGCCGGTCTGGCTGGCCAGGTTCTTGACCTCCGAGGCCACCACGGCGAAGCCCTTGCCGGCCTCGCCGGCCCGGGCCGCCTCGATCGTGGCGTTGAGGGCCAAGAGGTTGGTCTGACTGGCGATGTCGTTGATGAGATCCACCACCTCGCCGATCTTCTGCGAAGCCTCGACCAGGCCCTGGACCTTCTGGGTCGCCTGCTCGGCGGCATTGACCGCATTGCCGGCGGTGTCAGCCGAGGTCGCGACCTGGCCCGAGATCTCTCGAACCGAGGCCGACAGCTCCTCCGCTGCCGAAGCCACCGTCTGGACGTTGGCGCTGGCCTGCTCGGAGGCCGCCGCGACGGTAGTCGTGCGCTCGCTGGTGTCGCTCGCCAGCGTGGTCATCGACTGTGCCGTCGAGCTCATCTCCTCGGCCGCCGAGACCACCGTCTCGATGACCCCGGCGACACGCTCGTCGAAGTCCTTGGTCAACTGCTCGATCTGCTGGCCACGCTTCTCGCGCCTCTCCTGGTTGGCTTTCTGCTGCTCGGCCAGCTGGTCGGCCTTGATCATGCTCTCCTTGAAGACCTGCACCGCATGGGCCATGTCGCCGACCTCGTCGCGGCGGTCCATGGCCGGGACCTCGACGGTCTTATCGCCGTCGGCGAGCGTTCCCATGGCTGCGGTCATGGCGGCGATCGGGTTGACGATCGAGCGCGAGGTGAAGAAGACGATCACGGCCGCGACGACGAGACCGACAGCAAGCATGATCCAGGCGATCAGCTCCAGAAGCTCGGTGTCGGCGAGCGCTTGGTGCGCGTCGTCGTTCAGAAGCTTGCGCTGGTTGTCGACCATGCCGCCGGCCCGGGTGCCGTCCTCGGCCACCGGGCCCAAGAGGATCGTCAGCAACTTGCCGGCCCTGGGTGCGGCTTCCGTGACCAGCGTGTAGTTGGCCATGTTCCACTTCTTGGAGCCGCGGATCGCGAACATCCTCCCCGGCAGCGGGGCGAACTTGGCTCGGCTCTCGGAGAATTTGCCGAAGGCCTCGAGTTGACTGGAAGAAAGCAGGCCCGTCATCCCGCCGAGGTCGGCGAAGCGCCGCTCGTTCTTGGCCCAGACCTTGGAGAAGCCGTCGGCGAACTTCTTGTCGCCGGACAAGAGATAGGCCCGGATGTTGGCCAGCGCGAGGCCCGTGGTGCCGCGAACGTCGGCCATGGCGCCCAGCAACTGACGCCGCTCGGGTGTCGGCTCCTTGGTCATCTCCTCGTCGATCATCTCGGTGATCTTCGACAGCAGGACCGCGGCCTCTGGCGCCGCCTCCTGGAACAGGATCTTGCTCGCGGGCTGCTCGTCGGCGCTGTGGGCGATGCCTTCGACCTTCGCCTGCGCCGCCTTGAACTCGTCGAGGATGGACTTGAACTCAGCCCACACCTCGACGTTCTTCGGATTGGTCCAGCTCTTCGACAGCGCGTCCATGTCGGCACGCGCCGTCTCGATGCTGGCCCAGACGGCGGCGCGCTCGGTCTTGAACTTCGCATTGCCCGTCAGCATCCAGCCGCGCAGGCTGGCCAGCGAGCCGTAGATGTCGCGCACCATGGAGCCGCTGGCGAAGGCGGTCGGCACGCGCAGCTCGTTGATGCGGACGACCTCCCTGTCGAGCTTGGCGGCCTCGAAGATCGTCGTGCCGACGATCGCCACCAGGACGGTGCAGATGACCGCGAAGCCGGCGATCAGGCGGCCGCGGATGCGCAGGTTCAGGCCCCTGCCGGCGGCCTTGGCGTCGTCGCTCTCGGCGGCGGCCGGGCTGTCTTGTACTTCAGTCATCGTTCTCGTTATCCCCATTGTGGTCCACACCCTATGGTCGACACCCTGAATGGGCGGCGACCGGCTATATCGATCGCATCGGCCGTCAAGCGATCAGTCGATCCGGTTCTCTGATGCCCGCGATCGTGGCGAAATGGCTTTTCATGTTTTCCCCCTGAGCCTGTAGGGCTCCGTTTCCGCGTCGGTGGGCCGCTTGGAACCGCTAGTCCCCCCGGTGATCAAGCGGTAAGCCTCTATGCGGCCCGCGCCGATCCTCGGATACGCACCATCGGAACTCGTCTGATGGCGCGTCCGCCGATCGTCGAGCGAACAGCCTCACCTAAGAGTCCTAATTATTTCTTAGTCTCTAAAATAAACACGGTGACCGGAGCCGCAGGCGCATTGGAGAGAGCCCGAAAGCAATGGCCCTTCTTCCTCGGGAATCCCGCTCTTGCACCGTGGCACCACGTCATGTGACCCATGGCGCGTTTCCGAGCGAGACGCTGAGCGCGCCTCTGGCTAGGGGAAGGAGGGCGTCGCGACCGGCACCGAGCTGGCGGCCGAAGGGCTGGGCGGCATTCTCTGCCTCGTATCACCGCCCGACTGCGACGGCCGTCGTTCGTTCATACCACCCCATCCCCTGCTACAGACGACGCGCGTGCGCTTCGCCGGCGATCGGGTGGCGATGGTGGTGGCGGAGACCTTGGCGGCGGCACGCGAGGCGGCGGAGTTGGTCTTGGTTCGCTACCGGCCGCTGCCAGCCGCGGTGACGCCGACGGCGGCCCGCGCCGCGGGGGCTCCGGTGCACTGGGAAGCGGTGCCGGACAACACATGCTATCGCTACGCCGAAGGCGACCACGAAGCCACCGAGCAGGCCCTCGACCGGGCCGACCACGTCGTCCGATCGCAGTTGATCGACAACCGGATGATCACCAATTTCATCGAGCCTCGGGCGGCAATTGGGCTGCATGACGCCGCGACGGATCGTTTCACCCTCTATACCGGCACCCAGATGCCGCACCGGGTGCGCGCCAGCATGGCCGCGGCGTTCGCCCGCCGGGAGGGTGATTTCCGCGTCGTCGTGCCGGTCGTCGGCGGCAGCTTTGGCAGCAAGATGAGCGCCTATGCCGAGCAGGCCTTGGTGCTCTGGGTGGCGAGGAAGCTCGGCCGGCCGGTGAAATGGCTGGCCGAAAAGAGCGAGGGCTTCGCCACCGATCCCGCGGCGCGAGACAACGAGACCGTCGCCGAGCTGGCCCTCGACCATAAGGGGCAATTCCTGTCCGTGCGCGTCAGCACGCTTGCCAACATGGGCGGCTACCTCTCCAACCTGACGACGCAAGCGCCGATCAACGGCCTGACCCTGCTCTCGGGCCCCTACGCCATGCAGGCGGGCTATGCCGAGGTCGAGGGCGTCTTCACCAACACGGTGCACACTGACGTCATGCGCGGCGCCGGCCGGCCCGAAGCGACTTACGCCCTCGAACGCCTGGTCGACGCCGCGGCCCAAGAGCTCGATATCCCGCCCGACGAATTGCGCCGGCGCAATCTGATCCCGGCGGACGCTTTCCCCTACACCACGGCCTTTGGGCTGAGCTACGATTCCGGCTGCTTCGCGAGCAACCTGGAGAGTGCGCTCGAACGCGCCGACTGGCAGGGCTTCGGCGAGCGCCGCGCCGCCGCCAAGGCCCGGGGCCTCCTGGCCGGCATCGCCATAGGCTGTTACGTGCAGCGCAACGGCGGCCGGCTGTTGGACGAAAACGCCCAGATCCGCATCGATCCCGGCGGCTTTTCCACCTTGCTGATTGGCACCCTGGACACCGGCCAGGGCCACGAAACCGCCTATGCCCAGATCATGGCCGAGAGCCTCGGGCTCGCTCTGGATGCCATCCGGGTGGTCGAGCGCGACACCGACGTGATCGGCCACGGCAACGGCACCGGCGGCTCGCGTTCGATGATGGTGGGCGGCTCGGTCACCCTGCTGGCCTGCCGGCGCATCATCGACAAGGGAACGGCAATCGCTGCGCATATGCTCGAGGTCAGCGGCGACGACATTTCCTTCGCCGCCGGGAGATTTGCCGTCAGCGGCACCGACCGCGTGGTCACGCTGCAAGAGGTCGCCCGGGCCGCCTATCGCCAGGACTTGCTGCCCGCGGAAATCGAGACCGGCCTGGACGAGCGTGCCAACTTCCGCCCGCCCAACTTCTCG
>JASLMY010000052.1 GCA_030746295.1 Alphaproteobacteria bacterium
TGACGAACGTCACCCACCGGGCGGGCTCTCTGGGCGGAGGTACCACGCCATTGTCGACGACGCATGCGATCGATCGGCCGGCTGTGACGGCAATCACTCGTCAACGGCCGGAAGCGACCCAAATCAGCTGTAGCAAGAAGAAGGGATTACCGTCATGTCACGCGTCTTCGTAGCGAACATGTTCCTCGCCACGGCTATGATCGGCCTCTTGCGAGGTGTCGAATATGGGGCCCTGATGCTGGGCGTTGCGCTCTAACATGCCGAGTTTGAAATTCGCACCAGCTGCGGCAAGCGCCCGATGAACTTCCAATTCGATCAGGACACTAACATTACTTAGGTTATAGTGTCGTTTGAGAGTTTGAAGTTCCTCTCGATAACTGCCCCGACAAGGGAAACCTCAAACGCCCGACACTGGCCGTCGAATCGCTCCGCCCCGCGGTCGGTAGGCGTCTCCGAGCCGTACGGCCGCGAGGGACAGGCGTCGACTTCCCGCCGGCTGGCCCTTTGCGAATGGGAACTCCCGCCAGGCGCTGCCGGTTTTCGCGCCGATTGCCCTCGCTGGGTCATGCGCGGGTCAACTGTAGGAATTCGCCAATTTGGTCTGATAGGACCTGAACATGCTTTCCAGCGTGTCGCCCATCGCGAACACCGCGACCAGGATGATGATCCCCACTCCGGCCAGCAGCAGACCGTACTCGATCGCCGTCGCACCGGCCCTGTCGTGAAATAACGGTCGTCCTACCGCTTTTGCGCGGTCTAGGCATCGGCTCAACATAATGGTGAGGCTCAACATCGCTACACTTCTCCGCACGTTATTTTATCAGAGATCGAAATGTAGCTTTGCCCATTCACCACTCTAGCCGAATTCCAGCCCCATTGTCACGTAAGTCGTCCCACCCCCGGGCGAGGTGATGGCGCACCGCTCTCCGGTCACGCATTCTCACGGCCCCAATAAGCCCGTATCCTAGGCGGTGAATGGTCCCTAGAAGAACCGGCCAGACGATATTCCGCCAGTGGCCGGCGTCGCCAACAATTGACGGAGATGAGAATGGGCAAAATCGATGGTGCCACCTTGATGGCGCGAAGCTTGAAGCAGCAGGGCGTCGACTACATGTTCGGCATCGTCGGCTTTCCCGTGCAGCCGATCGCCGCCGCCGCGCAGGAGGTGGGCATCACCTATATCGGCATGCGCAACGAGCAGTCAGCCTCGTACGCGGCGCAGGCCGCCGGCTACCTAACCGGCCGCCCTGGCGCCTGCCTCACCGTCTCCGGTCCCGGCGTCATCCACGGCCTCGCCGGCCTCGCGAACGCGCAACAGAACTGCTGGCCGATGGTGATGATCGGCGGCGCCTCGCCGACCTATCAGAACGGCATGGGCGGCTTTCAAGAGGAGCGCCAGGTCCAGGTCGCCTCTCCCTTCTGCAAATACGCCCACGCGGTCGAGCACACGCACCGGGTGCCATTCTACGTCGAGCAGGCGGTGCGCCATTCGATTTACGGCCGCCCGGGGGCGGCCTATCTGGACATGCCCGACGACATCATCAAGGGCGAGGTCGACGAGGCAGACGTGTCCGAGACGGCGACGATCCCCGAGCCGCCGCGTATGCAGGCGATGCCGGAGGACGTCGAGGCAGCGCTCGACGCGCTCGAGCAGGCGGAACGGCCTCTCGTCATCGTCGGCAAGGGCATGGCCTGGTCCAGGGCCGAGGACGAGATCAGGGCCTTCATCGAGCGCACCCAGCTACCCTTCCTGGCCTCACCCATGGGCAAGGGCGTTCTTGACGACAACCATCCGCTGTCGGTGGGCGCGGCGAGAAGCCACGCCTTGAAGGAGGCCGATGTCATCTTCCTGATGGGTGCACGGCTCAACTGGATCATGCATTACGGCCTGCCGCCACGCTTCTCCAAGGACGTGCGCATCGTGCAACTCGACATCGCGGCGGAATCGATCGGCAACAACGTCGCCACCGAGGTCGCCCTGCTGGGCGACGGCAAGGCGGTGGTCGGTCAGCTCAACAAGGCGCTGGAGGGCCGGCAGTGGTTCTATCCCTCCGAGACCGCCTGGCTGAAGGCGATCGCCGAAAAGGCCACCGCCAACGCCGAGGCCATCCAGCCGATGGTCGAGGACGATTCCTCGCCGACCAACTACTACCGTGCCTTGAAGGATATTCGCGCCTGGGCCAGCGAGGACGCGGTCATCATCGGCGAGGGCGCCAACACGATGGACATCGGCCGCACCCAGTTGCCGAACGCGGCGCCCCGTCTCAGGCTCGATGCCGGCAGCTACGGCACCATGGGCATTGGCATGGGCTTCGCCATCGCCGCCGCCGTCGTCCACCCGGAGCGGCCGATCATATCGGTCTCGGGCGATTCGGCGATCGGCTTCTCCGGCATGGAGATCGAGACCGCCTGCCGCTATCGGCTTCCGATCAAGATCGTGGTCCTGAACAACGGCGGCATCGGCCGCGGCATCGAGGCGCTGCCGACCGACGCCCCCATTCCGCCCGGCGTGCTCACCATCGGCGCGCGCTACGATTTGATGATGGAGGCCTTCGGTGGCAAGGGCTTCTACATCGAGGACCCGAAGGAACTGAGCGGCGCCCTCGACGCGGCCAAGGCCCACGACGGCCCGGCGCTGGTCAACGTCCGCCTGCATCCCGAGGCCGGTCGCAAGCCACAACAGTTCGGCTGGCTGACGACCTGAGCCGGGGCCGTCAAGCCGGCGGCGCCACCGAGAGGCCTTTGACGTCGTGGCGCTCGATCAGGCCGGCGACGAGGCCCGTGGCCTTCGCCTCCTCGACGAAGTCGGCAAGGAAGGCGGCGGCGGCCTCGTTGCCCCGGGGCGTGCCGACCGCCTGCTGCACGGCAGTGAACTGGCCGTCGAGGATGCGGGCGCCCGGGACCTTTTCGAGATCCGAGATGAGGCGGGGCCTCAAGCCCGCCAGAGCGTCCAGCCCCTCGGCGAGAAACTGTTCCAGGGCGGCGTCGAGGCTGTCGGACAGCACCAGCTCGGCGTGAACGATGTTGCGGTTGAGCCAAAGCTCATAGGCGCTACGCGCCGTCACCGCGATCCGAACCCCGGGACCGTCGACCGCCTCGATGGTCGTCAGGGGCGAGCCTTCGGGCACCAGGTAGGTCGCCTCGATCTCTACGTAGGCCGCGGTGAAGGCGATCTTTTCCGCCCGCTGCGGCTCGGCGCCGATCAGGCCGATGTCCCAGACGTCGCTGATGGCCGCGTCGGCAAGCTCGCCCGGGGTCTTGAACGGCACGTAGGCGATCTCGACTCCCAGGCGCTGGGCGATCTCGGCCGCCAGGTCCGGTGCGACGCCTTCCGGGTCGCCCGTCGCGCCGGTGCCGGTGACGAGCAGGAAGTTGGCAGTGTTGATGCCGGCGCGCAGAACGCCCGTCCGGGCCAGCTCGGCGATCACTTGTTCTGTCATGGGGGCAAGTCCGGTTTGTTGGAAGGAATCGCGCCTAAATCACCTGTCGTTCTCTGAGGTCGCGGACCTCATCGACCGAATAGCCAAGCCAGTCGCCGTAGATCGCCTCGTTGTCGGCGCCGTGCAGCGGCGACACTTTGATCGGCACGTGGCTGTCCGACATCTTCAGCGGCCAGCCGGCGACGGTGACCTCGCCGCGCTGCGGGTGCTGGACCTTGGTCATGATGCCGCGGGCATGCAGGTCGGGGTCGTGCATCAGCTCCAGCGTGTTGTAGACGGCGCCGCAAGGCACACCGGCCTCGGCGACGGCCTGCATCACTTCCTCCTTGGTGTGCTCGGAGGTCCAGGCCGAGATCGCACCGTCGACGACGTCGCGAGCCTCGTAGCGCGCCGAGGGGTCCGGCAATCGCGGGTCGTCGATCAGGTCCTCCCGGCCGATGACCCGGGCCAGGCGATGCCAATGCGCCTCGTTGCCGCGCGAGGCGAAGATGAAGCAGTAATCGTCGGCACCGCCCGGCTTGCAGGGGTAGAGGCCGCCCGGCGAGCTGCCGACGATCTCGTTGCCGGCCCTGGGCAGGGGGCCGTTCAGGGGCACCTGCTTGCTCATCGGCGTCCGGGTGTAGTTCAGCATCGCGTCGCGCATGGCGATCTGGATGTGCTGGCCACGGCCGGTCGTGTGGCGCTGGAAGAGCGCCCCCAGGATCCCCATCGCGCACAGCATGCCGGTGCCGGTGTCGCCGATCGTCGATCCGGGTCGGATCGGCGGCCGATCCGGCTCGCCGTTCACTCCCATGGTGCCGCCGGTCGCCTGCGCGATCATGTCGAAGGAGAGGTAGTTCGCATGCGGGCTGTCGGGCGCGAAGCCCTTGATCTGGGCGAAGATGACGCGCGGATTGATGGCGCTGAGCCGCTCGTAGTCGAAGCCGAGGCGGGCGAAGGTGCCGGGTGCCATGTTCTCGATGACGACGTCGACCTCAGCGACGAGACGCTCCAGCAGCGCCTTGCCCTCGTCCTCCTTCAGGTTACAGGTGATGCTCCTCTTGTTGAGGTTGTAGTAGATGAAGTAGTTCGCATCGATCCCAGGCTGGTCGGTGAAGCTCCAGCGGCCGGGCTCGCCGCGCTTGGGCTCCTCCACCTTGACCACCTCCGCGCCCATCCAGGCCAGCGCCTCGGTACAGGACGGCCCGGCCTCGAATTGCGTCAGATCAAGGATCTTGATCCCGTGCAAGGCGGGCGGATTGTCGGATGCGGTGGTATCTGTCATGGCAATGCTCCTCTCACGGCATTGGCGGATGGCGACCCCTTCGGTGCGGCCGTCGCCGGCCGAGTGGGGGTCGATGCTTGTCGGATTTACGGGGCGCCGTCGCGGATCACCTCGACCTGGTCGGGCGGCGCATAGAAATAGGATCCGGGCCGGAACTCGTAGCCGAGATCGCCCAGGAGCCGGCGCTGCCGCGGCGTGCAGCGCTGGCGCACGTCGGGCGGCAGATCGAAGTCGTAGGCGCGGACGAAGAGCTGGCAATAGTTGTAGAGCAGCGTTTTGCGCGCGCTGCCGTCATAGTTCGGCGCCGGTCCGTGCCAGAGCGCGTGCGGAAAGAGAAAGCAGTCGCCAGCCTTGCCGGTCAGCTGCACCGCACCGGGCGAATGGGGCGTCATCACCCGGTCCTCGTCCTCAGGAAACGGGCGCATGTGGCTGCCTGGATAGACGGTGAAGTTGCCGCTGTCTGTCCCGCTGACGTCGGACAAGAGGTAAAGCGCCTTCATCGCCAGCGGCCGGCTGGTCTCGGTGACCCTGATCCGGCGCAGGGCCTCGCCGCCGTCGGTATGGGTGTAGCCCGGGAACTCGGGCGTCACGGCGCGGACGATCGCTTGCGTCATGCTGAGCAGGATGTAGGGGCCCATGATGTCGACGATCAGGTCGAAGACCTCCGGCCGGTCCATCAGCCCGATGAAGGCGTCGTGGTAGCCGAGGATGTCGCGGCGGTCCATGAAGGCGTCGGGCGACGGATCGGCGCTCCGCTCGACCCAGCCGTAGTGGCCGCGCGGCAGATCGGTCGGCTCCCAACCTGGCTTCGCTCGCATGGCGTCGACTTCCGCGCCGAAGAGGGCCACCTCCTCGGGAGAAAGGGCCTGCTCCAACTGGATATAGCCGTCGATCGCCCATTGCTTGCGCTGCACCTCGGTGAGTGTTCTCAATGCTCGAACCTCCTTGCCGTCGACTAGGGCTTCGAATGGGCCGCCGCGCCGGCTGCGGCGGTGCCGTGCTCGGCCCAAGCGTAGTACCTTGCGCCGCCCCCAACAACATCCCGCCCGGTCCGCTTGGCGCTGCCAACCGATCTGGCGCTCGGGGCGTGGTGCCGGCGGCCGAATCGACGTAGGGTTGCCGCCACCTCGGAGCTTGGCCGAAGCGGGCCGGCCGCGGCCGCTTCCGGCCTCCAGGCGCTCGAACCGGAGAGACGGACATGCCTTATCTGCGCTGGAGCGAATGGTCTCCTGGCCTGGACAACGATTCCATGACCTTGGGCGAGGTGCTCGCCACCTTGCCGGGGGACGAGCCGGAGGCGATCCCCGACGTCATCCGGAAATACGAGAATCCGGCCTCGGCGGACGCCTTGCCGGGTGCCGTGAGCCTGGCGCGCCATGACTGCATTCATGCCCTGCTCGGCCGCGGCTTGCGACTGCAGGACGAAGCCTTCGTGATCGGCTTCACCATGGGCGCGGCGCGCGCCATCAACGAGCGGCATCTGGCCACCTTCGAGTTCGTCTCGGTGCACGACTATCCCAAGCCCTACAACTTCGAGCCCGAGCACCTGCTGGCCTTCAGGCTCGGCGTCGGCGCGGCGACCGACATGAGCCGCGATGCCGACATTCATCTCTGTCCTCTGGAGGCGCGGCTGGAGACGACGATGAGCGATCTTCGCCGCGAATTCGGCATCCAGGTGGGCGAGCTTCGCGCCTATTTCCGCAAGGAGGAGCTGCTACTGCCGGGAACCCGCTCGAGCCGCCGTCTCGACACCTCGGCCCGGCGCGACGACGTCCATCTGGTCCCGCCCGAGGGCGAGCGGTCCGGCTGGAAGCGGCAGAAGTAACGCGCGCCGCCGAAACCTCTGCGCCTCGGCGGCTGCCTCAATCGTCGTCTTCCTCGTAGCCCGGCGGCAACCTGTGGGCGATGCCCTTGTGGCAGTCGATGCAGGTCTTGCCTTTGTCTTTCGCCTTCTGCATCTGCCTGGCGGCGCGTCGGCCCTGCTTTTCGAAGTCCATGGCGTGGTAGGAGTGGCAGTTGCGGCATTCGCGGGAGTCGTTGGCCCGCATGGCGTCCCAGACCCGCGTCGCCATTGCCATGCGGGCCTCGTCGAACTTCTCGGGCGTGTCGATGCTGCCGACGATCTTGTGGAAGAGCTCGTTGCTGGCCCTGATCTTGCGCACGAGCTTGGCCGTCCATTCCCGCGGCACATGGCAGTCAGCGCAGATGACGCGGACGCCGGAGGGGTTCCGGTAGTGCACGGTCTTTTGATACTCGGGATAGACGTTGTCCCGCATCTCGTGGCACGTGATGCAGAAGTCGAGCGTGTTGGTGTATTCCATGAAGGTGTTGAAGCCGCCCCAGAAGACGACCCCGGCCAAGCCGCCGGCGATGAAGATGGCGCCCCAGGCGACGCGTGCGCTCGGTCGCCAAAACCATCTCCAAAGACGCGACATGACGCGAATGCTCCGATCTATCGGACGAGGCGTCCGGCCGCTTCAGTCATCGTAGCGCTGGCGACGCAAGGTCTGCATGTAGGCCAGGACGTCGACCTGGTCCTGGACGCTCAAGGCACGCAAGGCCACCATGCCGACGCCCGGCTGGCCGTTGCGGATCTTGTGCAGGGCTTCCCAGGGGTTGTCGGTGGCGATGGCGCCCATGTAGCTGCGGTCACCGAAGGCGGCCAAGGCGGTCTCGCTCTCGCCGACCATCGCGGTGCCGTCGAAGCCGTGACAGATGGCACAGACGGTCTGGAAGAACGAGGCGCCGCGGCGCAGGTTGCCACGGGCGCTGCCGGTGGCCCGGTCGATGTACTGGTCCATCTCGATCTGGCCCTTGCTCAAGAACAGGGCCAGCTTCCGCATGGCGCGGCGCGGTATCATCTGGGTCGTATAGCCATGGATCTCGTCGGTGAAGAGCTCGAGGATCTCCTCCGGGTCCATGCCGACCATGCGGCGCACGCCCTTGATGCCGGAGTAGTGCGAGCCTTTGCCGTAGGCCCCGTCCTCGCCCTTGTAGTCCCAGCCGTGACATTCCTTGCAGCGCCAGGTGACCCGACCCTTCTGTTTGCCAATCGAGGGGTAGGCCGGGTGAGTGCCCTCCGGAAATTCGGTATCGAGGGCGAGGGCCCAGTTGTCATAGAGCTGTCCGCCGCGGGCAACGGCCCAGATGTCGCTGTCGTGGGGCGCGGGAGCGAGCGGCGTGCTCGGCGCCTCGCGTTGTTGCGCCGCCGTCGGCACCGAGGCCGCAGCGGCAATCCACGCGGCACCGAGGAACGCTGCCGCCACTATCGCCAAGCGGCGCTGTCTCTTGCTTTGCTGCCGGCTATACATAGGGGCACCTCCTGTGCCGATTTGACCTTGGCGCCAACGATCGGGCGACCGTCAGCGACCCGATAGGGTCTGGATGTAGGCAAGGATGTCGACCAGGGTCTGATCGTCCTCGAGCACACGCAAGGGTGGCATTTCGACCCCGGGGTGACCGTTCAGAAGATTGTGCAGGGCCTCCCAGGGATTGTCTCTGGCGAGGTCGCCGAGCGGCCGCCGGGTGCTGATCTTGGCGCCGTCCATACCGTGGCAACTGGCGCAGACGGTGGCGTAGAAGGCCTCGCGTCTTCGCGGATCGCCGCCCATGACCTTGCCGCTTTCCGGGTCGATGTGGCGGGTCATGTCGATCTGTCCCGAGGCAACGAAATTCGCCAGGTCCTGAAAGTCGCGCTCGTCCATCGAGGCTCGATAGTCGAGATCGCCCCGGTATCTGTGGGTGTCGTTCTCGAGGACGGCGATGATCTTGCCGGGATCGACGTCGGCCATGGCGCGGATCCCCTTAATGCCGGTCCGATGGCGGCCGCTTCCATAGGCGCCGTCTCGGCCGCGATAATCCCATCCGTGGCATTCCTTGCAGCGCCAGTTGGCCTTCGGCGCCTGGGCGTAGACCCTGCCGGCGGGATAGGAAGGATGCGATTTGGTCGGCGGGGGAAGCTTCAGCTCCTTGTACCAGTTGTCGTAGAGGCGACCACCGCGGGCGATCGACCAAAGGGACTCGTCGCCCGGAAAGGTCTGTATGTAGGCCAATACGTCGACCAGAATCTGCATGTCTTCGAGCACGCGTAGCGGCGGCATCTCGGCATTCGGATGGCCATTCAGGATGTTGTGCAGCGTCTCCCACGGGTTTTCCGTGGCGACTTTGCCGAGGGGCGGTATGGCCCTGATCCGGAGGCCGTCGCGACCGTGGCAGTTGGCGCAGATGTTCTGATAGTAGGGCCTTCTCCGGGCTGCATCCCCCCGGGCCTTACCCGAGGCCCGATCGATGTAGCGATCCATCTCGACCTGGCCCGAAGCGACGAAGTTGGCCAGATCCGTGAAGTCGCGCTCGTCCAACAGATCGAGCGCGACCAGAGCATGGGTTTCGTCCTTCAGGACGCTGATGACGGCCTGGCGATCGGCGCCTGCCATGCCGTCGATCCCCTTGATGCCGGTGAAATGCATGCCGCTGGCGTAGGCGCCGTCCCGGCCCTTGTAGTCCCAGCCATGGCATTCCTTGCAGCGCCAGCTCGCCGATCCCGTCTGCCGGCCGGCCTCGGGATAGGTTGGGTGCGTGCTTTCGATCGGCGGCTTCCTGATCTCCTTCAGCCAATCGTCATAAAGACGGCCGCCACGACTTATCGAGGACTGGATCTCGGTAGCGACGGCAACCCCCGGCAGCGCCGCCGCCAGCACGGCCAGCGTGAAAGCAAAAGCGAGCGACGCGCCGGTCCGGGCGGTGATGGCGAGCTTCGGTGGTTCTGTTCCTGCCATGGCACTCACCTTCCTCGTGCGCCATCCGGCGATTGGTTGTTTCCCGGTCGATCGTTCATCCGTGCTGGCTGGACTCGTCCCCCGCAACGCCGCCCTCTTCTAAGATCGGGAGGAAACGGCTGATCAAGTAGTAGAGAACAAAGGGAGCGGCAAAAATCAGCGCCACGGTCAGAACCCCCTCACGGGCGAAGAACTCCCAGTGAAAATCGACGAAGCCACGCTCCGACTTCGAGATCAGCTGGCCGCCGATGACCACGTTGAAGCGCATGAAGAGGACCTGCAGGACCAACAGCAGGCAGCCGAGATTGGCGAGGTAGAGGAGCGCCCGTCCGTCGATGCGCGAGAGCACCAGGTATCCCAGCAGGACGAGTGGTATCACCGAGAGCACCAGCACCTGGCCGATGACGAAGCTTTCGAAGAGCGGCCCGCCCAGCAGCGGCCCGACGATCGACCAGTGCCAGCCACGTTCGTAGATCACCGTCGCCAGCTCCAGCATCTCCAGCGTGAAGGCCAGGATGAAGGCGGTCCAGAGATAGGCCGTGAACTTCTTGATCATGGGGTAGTCGTATTCGGCCTGATTGCGCCACCTGATGAAGCTGTACATCAGCAGCAGCATGGCCATGCCGCTGACCATGGCGGAGACCAGGAAGATGATCGGCTGCAGCGGCGTCGCCCACCAGGCGATCGCCTTGACCGAGCCGAAGATGAAGCCGACATAGCCGTGCAACAAGCAGGCCCACGGCAGGCCGATGCCGGCCAGAATCGTTCTGCACTTGCGGTCGATCTCGGCCGAGTCGGGGTGATAGACGCGGACCCCCAGCGTCAGCGCCCGCCAGACCAGGCCCATCAGCCCTGAGACCTCGTTCGCCTGGCGGATGAAGTAGGGTCGGTAGATGAACCAGATCTCCAGTGCCAGCAGCACCATGTAGCCGCCCCAGACGTAGCCGAAGATGCTCATCGCCGAGGTCAGGTGTGGCGTGACGTAGATCTCGTAGGCGCGCTGCGGCTGACCCAGGTGGAAGAGCAGCGGCATGCCGGCGAAGAGTCCGAAGCAGAGCGCCGCGATCAGGGCGAAGTTGCCGACCGGCTTGAACTCCTTGACGCCGAAGAGGTGGTAGAGCGAGGAGAGCACGAAGGCTCCAGCCATGAGGCCGGTGATGTAGGGGTAGATGACGATCGGCAGGCCCCATCAGACCTCGGCGTTATTTGGGAGGATGTAGTTGACGAGCGCGTCGCCCGGGAGGTCGGCCATCACACCACCTCCTTCCTGAGGCCAACGTAGAAGCAGACCGGATCGGTATGCATCGCCGGCTTCAGGACCAGCCACTTGTTCTCCTCGAAGATCTGCGTGACCTCGTTCTCGGGGTCGTTCAGATCGCCGAACATGCGAGTCCGGGTCGGACAGACGGTGACGCAGGCCGGCAGCTTGCCGGCTTTAACCCGGTGATAGCACCAGGTGCACTTGTCGGCCTTGTGGACCTCGGGGTTGATGAAACGGGCGCCGTAGGGGCAGGCCTGGACACAATAGCCGCAGCCGATGCAGTGCTCATGGTCGACGAGGACGAAGCCCTCGGGCGTGCGGAAGGTGGCACCGACGGGACAAACCTGGACGCAGGGCGGGTCGGCGCAGTGGTTGCACATCTTGGGCACGGTGAAGGCGTCGGCCGCCTTCTCGCGGATCTCGGCGTTCAGGGACTCGAAGCCGGCCAGAGCGCCATCCGGTGATTCGACGTAGACGCCATCGCGGGTCAGCACGTAGCGCTCGATCCAGGTGCGAAAGACTCCGCTCGGCACGTTGTTCTCGCGCTTGCAGGCGCGCACGCAGTTGCCGCAGCCGATGCAGTTGTCGATGTTGATGACGTAGGCATAGTTGTGCTCGGCCCCGCCCGTCGGGGCTCGACCGAAAGCCCCCAGGCCATAGACCATCAACACCGTCGCCGAGACGGTGCCGGCCAAGACGTGCTTCAGGAACTCGCGGCGCGAATCCGCCTCGGCTCCCGTCATTTCATCGAGTTTGCGCGCGTCTGTCATGGCGTCGGGTCGTGGGCGTCGTGGCACTTGAAGCAAGTCGTGCCCGGCTTGAACTCGCCGGCGATGAAGCTTCTGTGCTTGTTGAATTTCTCCGCGGTTTTGAACTGTGGAAAAGAGGCCGGCTTGTTGATGAAGTTCTCGTGGCAGATCAGGCACTCGGCAGTCGACTTGTCGATCTTGGCCTCGGCCACCTTTTTCCCCTCTCGGACATGGTCGGCGAGGGCGCCGTGACAGGCCTCGCACGACACCTGCTTGTGCTTGAGCTTCCTGACTTCCTTCGTCACGTCCTTGTGGCAGGACTTGCAGCCCGCGTTGCGCCGCGAGGGCGAAAGGCTGGTGATGCCGCCGTAGACGAGCGGCTGTTGGGCCATCTCGTCGAGCGCAGCCGCCCTGTGCCAATAGCCCATGTCGTAGTGCCAGCTGGTAGGCGACAACAACACGACCAAGCCCAGAAAGACCGCGCCGGCGACGACGATGAGGAAGCCGAGGCGATAGAGATGGGTGGTTGGCCCAGGGTCGGACATCGAGGTGGTCCCCGAAACTCACGCGCCGACATTCCCCGCCCCGCGGATTCGGGGCGGGGGGCCGAAAGCTACTTCAGCTTCTTGCTCGGCAAGGTCGCCACATGAGCCATGATGTCCAGGACCACCTGACGATCGAAGGCACGCAGCGCCGGCATCTTCTCGTCCGGCTGCCCGTTCAGGATCTTGTGCATGACCTCCCAGGGGTTGCCCATCTGGGCGCCCAGGCTCTTGCCCATGTCCTTGGGCTTGTCGCCCTCCATGCCGTGGCAATTCGAGCAGACCGTGTTGAAGTAGGCAGAGCCGCGGGCCGCGTCGCCGCCCTTCAGCTTCTTGCTCGCGCGGTCGATATACTTGTCGAAGTCGACCTGGCCCTTGGCGACGAAGAGGGCGACGTCCTGCAAGTCGTCGTCGTCCATTTTTGCGCCATAGCCGTGGGTCTTGTCCTTCAGGACCGCGACCACCTCGGCCGCATCGGCCCCGGCCATGCGGTTGATGCCCTTGATGCCGGTCGAGTGCTTGCCGCTGGCATAGGCCCCATCCTTGCCCTTGTAGTCCCAACCGTGACATTCCTTGCAGCGCCAGTTTGACGCCGGTTTCTTGGCGTACTTCTTGTCGGCGGGATAAGCAGGATGCGATTTCGTCGGTTTCGGGTCGCCGATCACCTTGTACCACTTGTCGTAGAGCTGTCCGCCGCGGGCCAGGGAGGATTCCATCTCATCAGCCGATGCTGACGTCACCGAGACCGCGATTCCGCCGACGACGATGGCACCACCCAATACCGACAGCGCGAGTCTTTGCATGGTTATCAACATCGTTCGATCACCTCCTCTTGTTCTAGGCTGCTTGCAAAACCTCAGGACACGGCCGGTTTCCGAGATCGGTGTGTCGAGAGCGGGTTAGAAGCGAAGCCAAATTTCCCGTCGATGCAAAGTCAATCACAATCGGACGAGAACAGCATTGACATGGCTCCAGAGGAAATGGCGTCGCCGAGGCGCCACCGCTCGGCCGAGAGCGTCACGCGACTGCGAGGTCGGATCAGTTGCAGTTGGCCCCCTGCTCTATCCAGCGCATCAACAGCAGCGTGTTCGGATGATCTTGGCGCTCGCTGGGGTCGATGCCCGCCGGCATCCTATTCTCCACCAGCCGCTGAATGAGCGGGCTGTCGGCGGCCTTGCCCGGCACGACAATCCCTATCGGCGCCAATCCGGCCCGCGCCCTTCTGACCGCCTTGGCGCCGAGCATGAGCCCGTCGTAACTCGTGAGGTCCAACTCGCTAACGCTCTCCCGGTTGTTCGACATGTGACAGTTCACGCAAGAGTCCTCGATGCCAAAAGCGTTCTGCTGCGAGAACAGCGGCAGGACTTTCTGGTTGAAGTGGTTGTCGTTCTTGGCACCGTCGTCGATCCACTGCCGCACCGTTTCGATGTTCGGCGTCTCTCGGGGATGGGTGAAATGGACGCCGAACGGCATCCTGTTGTGCTGCAGGTGCCGCCACAGCAGCCCTTTTCTCGGCTGTCCCGGAACGATGATCGGTCGGGCCGGGGGTTCCATCGCCCCCTTGATGATACCGCCGCAAGTGGTCAGGTCGAGGCCGCGATAGCTCTTCGCCGGATCGTTCGAGCCATGACAGAGGACGCAAGCCGCGCCCTCGCCGAAGGCGTTCGGCAATCGCATCAGCGTGGCCACGTAGTCGTAGGTGATCTCGATGTTGCGCTCGATGACGAGCGTGGTGACGGCCTCGGCGTGCGGCTCTATGTCATCCTCGTCCGCTACCGCGGGCTTCACGGCGAGGCACAACGCGAGAATCCCCGACAGGAGAAGCGTGTCCCGGTTCACCACCTTCCGAAAGCCAACGCAGGTCGTCTCTCGCATGACACACCTCCTGCCTTCGTCGTGTGGCCGGTGGCGCCGCACGAGCCACCGACCCGAGAACCGGGGCTTCTCACGGATCCCGCAAGTGTAGCACCGCCATGGCGGCATTTCTTTGACATGGATCAGGCGAAGCGGTTCAGGTCAGGCTGCCGGGGTGGTCCTGCCAGATCGAGGGCTCGAGCTTGAGGTGCGTGGCGGCCGGATAGGTCTCCGACCAATAGCGGGCGCATTCGCTGGAGGTCGGGTTCCAGAGGCCCGGAAAGGCGGCGACGCGAGCCAGGAAGTCCTCCAGCAGTTTCAGGCGGTGGGCCCAGCCGATGCCACGGGGATGGAGCGTCATGGCGAAGTGGCGGCCGCGCTTGTATTGCGCCTCGAACTCGGCAATCCAGTTGGCGTAAAGCGTATCGGCGTTTTCGAGGCCGGTGCCCTTCGACGGGAACATCAGGAAGAACTGGTCGTCGAAGTGATAGTAGTAGGGCAGGGTCAAGATCGCCCGGCGGCTCTCGAAGTCGGTGACCCAGTAGTGCGGGATGTCGTCGGCGAGGCCATTCCCCATGTAGCGGTAGCCGGCCTCGATCAGGAGGTCCATGGTGTCGGGGCTGACGGTGCCGACGGCGAAGGGGTCGCCTTGGCGGGGCAGCGAGAACCAGCCCTCGGGCCGGCACCCGACGGCTTCCCTCAGGATCTCGGTAGTGAGGTCGAGGCGCGCCTTCTCCTCCTCGCGGTCGAGCGTGCTGACGTCCTCGTGCTTGAAACCGTGCGCGGCGATCTCGTGGCCCTCGCCGTCGAGATCTCGCAAGCGATCACCGAGAAACCGCGCCATCACGGCCGGCACGGCGATCGTCGCCTTGATTTCGAAACGGCCGAGCAGCGCCAGCAGTTGCTCTAGGCCGTCGTTGAGGCCGAACACCGCCTCAGGATCCTTGAGGTCGGCGGCACGAATCCCCTCCCACGTCTTGGCCAGGCTGAGATCGACAACCATAGTGAAGCAGCAACGCTTGCCGTCGGGCCAGCGGACCTCGTCGTCGGCGAGGCTCTTCTCGTCGGAGATCGTATAGCGCTCTTTCCAAGGCATGCCGCTATGTGCCTTCCCTCACCACGGGCGGGTGGGTGTCGAGGCAATGGCGGGCCAGCGCCTCGCAGCTCGGGAACCAGACGCCCGGCAAGGCCTTCATGCGCCCGATCAACCGGTCGAGCATGGCGATCCGGAGCGCCCTCCCCGAGACGAAGGGATGCAGGACGACGTTCAGGTAGCCGCCCTGGCGGTATTGCTGCTCGAAGGCGGCCCACCACATCTCCAACACCCGCTCGGGATCGACGATGCGTTGCGCCTGGTTCTCGCTGCCGAGCCAGGCGAAGGAGAAGAACATGGCGTCATCGATGGCGAAGTGAAACGGCAGGTTCAAAAGGCAGTTCTCTCCGGTCGCATCGCGCACGTAGTAGGGCCGTTGGCTGGCGGACCCGTGCGAATTGTAGATGTAGCCTTCCCTCTTCAAGAGAGCCTGGCTGTGCCAACTCCGCGTGCCGACCGGTCGTCGGCCGACTGTTCTCTCGATCGCCGCGGTCGACCTCAGGAGATGATCGTGCTCGAGCTCCGGCTCCTTCGGCACTCGGTGCTCCCACATATGGTCGGCGATCTCGTGGCCGCTTCGGGCGGCCGCCTTGACGGCTTGCGGATAGAGCTCGCAGATCCGCCCCGGCGTGAAGATCGTGGCCGTGATGCCGTGGGAATCGAAAAGCTCGATCAGGCGCCAGATACCGACGCGGCCGCCGAACTCGCCCTGGGCCAACTGCATCGGCGGCTCGTTCAAGACCCGGCGCAGCAGCATCGCATCGAAGTCGGCGGTGAAGTTGACTGCGATTTGAACGCCATCGGGGTAGGTGAGGTCTTGGATCAGCTCGTGCCGGACATCATAGGCCGTGCCCGCTGCCTCGATATCGGCGATCTCGCGCCACAACCGGTCGTGTCTTGACATGCGCCACCGCCCTCCAGCGATGGCAAATTCTATCTGCCGAGGGCCCCCGCCAACAAGGTGACTGCGGCAGATCGTTGCCGAGGCCCCGCGAAACCCAATATATGGGTCTCTCCTTTCGGCTGGGACGAGGCCTCGCTGTTGGTGCGAGGCCGTATTCGCGGGGGCATGCGATGGCGGATTCTCGGGCAACCGATGACGCGGCGGCGACCGCCGACGACGGCGCGGCTGAAATGACCAGGGACCTGCTGCAGGAGGCGTTGGAGGCGGACAAGCGCGAGGGCCTGCGCCTTGCCGTCCGGGCGCGTTGGGTCGCGCTGGCGATCATCGCGGTCTTCCTGGTCTTCCTCAATCCCGCCTGGGAAGTGCTCTACTACGAGGCCCTGCTGGTCGGCTTCGCGGCGATCGGCTGGGCCCAGATCAGGATCGGCCGCGTCGGCCTCTCCCGGGCGGAGCTGGCCCTCCTGTTCTGCGATCTGGCGCTGATGACCTTCACCCTGATCGTGCCCAACCCGTTCATGGACTTCGAATGGCCCGTGGCCATGCAGTACCGCTTCGACAACTTCATCTATTTCTTCGTCCTGCTGGCCGGCGCCACGATGGCCTATTCTTGGCGCACCGTGTTCGCCGTCGGCACCTGGACGAGCGGCCTCTGGATCGCCGCCATGATCTGGGCTCTGCTGCAGCCCGAAGGCCTGCCCGAGGCGTCGGCCGCACTGCGGTCGGCACTAGCCGGTCAGCCCGAGGTTCTGGAATTCCTCGACCCGAACAATGTCCGCGTGCCCGCCAGGATTCAGGAGATCGTGGTCTTTCTGATCGTCGCCGGAACCTTGGCGCTGGCCGGCCGGCGCACCAACCGGCTTCTCGTCCGCCAGGCCGAGGTGGCGCGCGAGCGGGCCAACCTGGCGCGCTACTTCCCGCCCACCATCGTCGATCGGCTGGCCGACTTGGACCAGCCGCTGGGAACCGTCCGCGACCAGAAGGTGGCCGTGCTGTTTGCCGATATCGTCGGCTTCACCAAGATCGCCGAGCGGCAGACGGCGGAAGCGACCGTGGCCATGCTGCGCGAATTCCACGCCCTGATGGAGCGCGCCGTCTTCGACCATGACGGCACCCTCGACAAGTTTCTGGGCGACGGCCTGATGGCGACCTTCGGCACGCCCGACCCCGGCGCGCACGATGCCGGCAACGCGGTGCGCTGCGGCCGCGCCATGCTGGCCGTGGTCGAGGACTGGAACCGCCAGCGCCGCGAGGCCGGTGCCGAGCCGATCAGGCTCTCCGTCGGCATTCACTACGGTGCCGTGGTGCTGGGCGATATCGGCTCGGCCCGGCGGCTCGAGTTCGCCGTCCTGGGCGATGCGGTCAACGTCGCCAGTCGCCTCGAGGCCCTGACCCGGAACCTGGACGTCCACATGGTCCTGAGCGGCGACTTGGTGGCCGCCGCCCGGCGCGAGCACAACGGCCAAGACGAGGACTTGATCTCCGATCTCAACGACTGCGGGCCGCAGGCGCTTCGCGGCCGCGAAGACCCGATCGAGGTCTGGACGCTCTGATCACTCGGCCAGTGCGACGCCCGAGGCACGCTCGGCGACGAGGTCAAGGACCGCACGCACCATGCCCGTATAGCCCGTGCAGCGGCAGAGGTGGCCGCTCAGCATCTCGCGCAGCGCCTCTTCGCTCGGCGCCGGATTGCGCGACAGGAAGTCGGTGACCGACATCAGGATACCGGGCGTGCAATAGCCGCACTGCAGCGCGTGGTGACGGCGGAAGGCCCGCTGCAGGTCGTTCAGGGCACCGTCCTTGTCGGCTAGGCCGGCGGCGGTGTCGACCCGGCGCCCCGAGGCCTGGACGGCGAACATGAGGCAGGCGCGCACCGCCTTGCCGTCGAGCAGCACCGTGCAGGCGCCGCAGACGCCGTGCTCGCAGGCGACATGGACGGCGTTGACCGCCTGCTCCTGGCGCAGGTAGTCGCTCAGCAGCATCCGCGGCTCGGCCTGACCGGTAACTTCGCGGCCATCGAGGATGAAGCTGATGGAGTAGCGGGTATCCCGGTTCAGGCGCGGCATGATCTCGCCTCCTCGATGACGCGGCGGCCGAGCCGCCGCACGAGCTCGCGGCGGTAACGGGCGCTGGCGTGGATGTCGTCCTGGCCGCCCAATTCCCAGGCGAAGGCGTTCAAGGCATCGTCGATGGCGTCGTCGGCCAAGCCGTCCCAATTGCGCAATGTCGGCCGGTCGGCGACGCCCCCGACACCGAGGCGAACCGCCTCGCCGTTCGCTACCGCCGCCACCGAGGTCACCGCGAAGTCGCCGCGGCGGAGCGCCATCTCGTCGAAGGCATGGCCGTCGCCAGGCTGGCGGAGCGGCAGCCGCACCGCGGTGACCATCTCGTCGTCGGCGCGGGCCGTGGCCAACATACCGGTCTGGAAGGCGTCTGCGCCCAGCACCCGTTCGCCCCGGGCCGAGCGCAGCACCACGTCACCGCCGAGCGTCGCCAGGCAGAGCGGCAGCTCCGAGCTCGGGTCGGCATGGGCGATGGAGCCGCAAACCGTGCCCCGGTTGCGGGTCTGCATATGGCCGAGATGCGGCAGGGCGCGAGCCACCAGCGGCACTTGTTTCTCGAGCTCGGGCCAGGCCATCAATTCGGCCTGCGTTATCGTGGCGCCGATCTCCAGCGAGCCGTCGACCGGACGGATGTAGCGCAAGCTCTTGACGTTGGCGATATCGACCAACAGCTCCGGCTCCAACAGCCGGAAATTGACCATGGCGATCAGCGACTGGCCACCCGCCAGGATGCGCGCCCGCTCACCGTACTCGGCCAGCGCCGCCAGCGCCTCCTCGATGTTGTCGGCGCGAAGATAGTCGAAGGCTGTCGGCTTCATGGTTTCAGCCCCAGGAGGGCCAGGAGTCGCTGCCAGAAAGTCGCCGCCGCCTCCGGCGCCGAGGGCGAACCGCCGACCTGCGAGACCAGCCGCTCGAAGAACTGACCGATCAGGGCCTTGGAGGCGCCTTCCAGCATCCGCCCGCCGACCGCTGCGACCTTGCCGCTGACGTCGACGCCGTAGGTGTAGGTCACGGCTGTGCCGCCTTCGGCCGGCTCGAGCGTGACCCGGCCCTCGCCTTCGGCCGCGCCCAAGGGGCCGCTGACCGAGCCGCCGAGCCGCGTCGACCGCGGTGCGTCCAGGTCCGATAGCGTCACCCGGGCCCTGAATTCGCCCCGGACCGGGCCGACACCGAGCGAGACCGTGGCGGCGTAATCGTTCTCGGCCACCAAGTCGAGGGACCGGCAGCCCGGGATCACGGCGGCCAGCTTCTCGGGATCGATCAGCGTCGACCAGACCGCTTCCGGCGGTGCGGGCACGAAGGTACCGCCGGTCCCCGTCAGCGCCCGCGCCGCCGCTTCGACCGCCTCGGCCGGCGGTGGCTCGGGCGGCGGCGGCTCGTCCCCGTGGATGAGCGCGCCGATCTTCGACGGCGTCAGCGGCAGGGTCAGGTCCTCGACGCCGAGCGCGTCGGCGACCGCGTTGGCGATGCAGACCGGCGTGCTCATGACGTTGCCCTCGCCGATACCCTTGGCGCCCAGCGGCGTGAACGGGGTCGGCGTCTCCATGTGATAGATCTCGGGCTCCGGCACCTCGTAGGCGGTCGGCGCCAGGTAGTCGGCGAAGGTGCCCGAGAGGAAGCGGCCGTCCTCGCCGTAGACGAACTCCTCGTAGAGCGCGCAGCCGAGGCCCCAGCCGAAGGCACCGTAGACCTGGCCATTGGCGATCAGTGGATTCAACAGCTTGCCGGAATCGTGCATGGTGACGTAGCGGTCGATCTCGATCCGGCCGGTGTCGGGGTCGATCTCGACGCCGCAGAAGTCGAAGACGAAGCCGTAGGTGAGCGAGGTGTTGATCCGGTCCTCGTCGTCGGGCGGCTCCAGCTCCGGCGGCGACCAGGTGCCGGTCGCGCGCACGCCAGGCGCCATCCCCGGCGGCAGATTGCCGGGCGACCAGTGCGCGGTGCCGGCGACCCGGTGGAACTTCAGCGCGTTGTCGGGGTTGTCGCGGGCGAAGATCATGCCGTCGGCGAACTCGATCGCGTCGGGGGCCACGTTCAGGCTCTGCGAGGCGATCCGGGCCAGCTTCTCGCGCACCTCGACGGCGGCGAGATGGGCCGCGACCGCGGTCGCCGACGAAAAACGGCTCGAATAGTTGCCGGTGGCGATCGACCAAGCGTCCTTGTGGGTGTCGTGCTCCTGGTTGACGCGAATTTGATCGGGCCTCAGGCCCAGTTGGTCGGCGACGATCTGCGACAGGATGGTGGCGTGGCCCTGGCCCTGGGGGATCGAATCCGTGGTCACGTTGACGGTGCCCAAGGGCTCGACGTTGACCGTGGCGTTGGAGACGTTGCCGCCCTTGTGGCCGGAACGATAACGGTCCTCCACGGTCTGGATGGTGCTGAGGTAGCCCATGTTGGACTGCCCCGGCTCGGAGACGACGGCCATGCCAATGCCGTAGAGGCGGCCTCGGGCGCGGGCCTCGTCGCGGGCTCGGATCAGCCCGGCGAGATCGCCCTTCTCGACCGCGATGTCGACGGCGGTCTGGAAGTCGCCGGAGTCGAGCAGGGCGCCGCCGGCGGCCCGGTAGGGAAAGGCGCCGCGGGGGATCAGGTTCCGGCGAATGACGTCGAGGTGGTCCATGCCCAGGGTCTCGGCCACCCGGTGCATCACCCGCTCCAGCGCGTAGTAGATCTGCGGGCCGCCGAAGCCCCGCACCATGCCCGACGGGGTCTTGTTGGTCAGCACCAAGCGGTTGGTGATGCCCAAGTTGGGGATGTCGTAGGCCCCGGTCATGATGCCGTGCTGGCGGTAGAGCGGGCCCGGCATCGGCGGCCTGAGATAGGCGCCGTAGTCGTCGAGCTGGTTGAAGTCGAGGGCGGTGACCCGGCCGTCGCTCGTCACCGCCGCATGCACTTCGATGACCCGGTTGGGGGCTGCGATTGCCGCGGTCAAGTGCTCCAGCCGGTCCTCGACCCACTTCACCGGCCGGCCGATCACGCGGGCGGCGACGCAGGCCAGCACGACGTAGGGGAAGATCGCCTGCTTGACGCCGAAGCCGCCACCGGAATAGGGCGCCGTTCGCATTCGCAAGCCCGCGCCCGGCACCTTAAGCGCCCGCGCCATCACCGGATGCACGGTGAAGGGTCCCTGGAAGTTCGACATCACGTCGTAGAGCTGCTCGTTGGGGTCGTACTCGGCGACCACCACGAAACCCTCCAAGGGGGTCTGCGAGTTGCGGGGATAGGAGACCGTCAGCGAGACCCGATGATCGGCCTCGGCGAAAGCCTTGGCAGGATCGCCGTAGCTGTATTCCCTTACCGAGACCAGGTTTGTACCGGCCGCCGGGTGCACCAGGGGGGCGCCGTCTTGCGCCGCCGCCAACGGATCGACGACGACGTCGAGGGGCCGGTAGGTGACCTCGATCAGCTCGGCCGCATCCTCGGCCAGGTAGCGGTCGGCGGCCACGACGAAGGCCACCGCCTCGCCGACGAAGCGCACCCGGTCGACGGCCAGGCACCACTGGTCGAGCGGCTCCTTGACGACGATCAGGAAGGGATCGGTCAATTCGGCGACCTGCCGCCCGGTCAGGACCGCGGCCACGCCGGGCGCTGCCTCCGCCTTGGAGGTATCGATCTCGACGATCTCGGCATGGGCATGGGGCGAGCGCAGGATGGCGCCCGAGAGCGTGCCGGGGCGGAGCGCCATGTCGTCGGAGAAGACGGCGCGGCCGTTCAGTAGCGCCGCGTCCTCGACCCGCTCGATCGCTTGGCCCACATAGGCCTCGCGTTTCGCCTGCTCCGCCATGAGAACTCCCTTCTAGGTCCCGGCGCGCAACCGGAAACGCTGGATCTTACCCGTCGCCGTCTTGGGCAGGGCGTCTACGACATCGACCCAGCGGGGATACTTGTAGCCGGCCAGGCTCGCCTTGCAGTGCTCCTTGAGCTCGTCCATGAGGTCCGGCCCGTCGTCCTTCGGATCGCTCAGCACCACATATGCCGCGGGCTTGATCAGGCCCTCCTCGTCGGCGCGGCCAACGACTGCCGCCTCCAGCACCTTGGGATGCGCGATCAGGCAGGATTCGATCTCGATCGGCGAGCACCACATGGCGCCGACCTTGAACATGTCGTCGCCGCGGCCGTAGTTGACGTAGTAGCCGTCGGAATCCTGGTAATAGACGTCGCCCGTGTCGAGCCACTCGCCCAGCATGGTCTGGGCCGTCTTTTCCGGATTGTTCCAGTAGTACTTGGCCGTCGAGCCGCCCCGGACGTGCAGCGTGCCGACCTCGCCCGGCGCCACCTCGCTGCCGTCCTCGTCGACGATGCGCACGGCATAGCCCGGCACCGGCTTGCCCGAGGTCCCGGGCCGGGTGTCGTCGTGGCGGTTGGAGACGAAGATGTGCTGGGCCTCGGTCGAGCCGATGCCGTCCAGGATGCCGATCCCGGTCTTCTCCTTCCAGCGCCGGTAGACGTCGGCCGGCAGCGCCTCGCCGGCAGAGCAACAGGCTTTCAGCGAGGAAAGATCGGGCATCGCCCGCTCCATCGCCTGCAGCTGCTGGGCGTAAAGTGTAGGCACGCCGAAGAAGATCGTCGGCCGGAAGCGCTCGATCACTTCGAAGGTCATCTCCGGCGTGGTCCTCGCCTCGCTGAGCACCGTCGTGGCGCCGGTCCAGAGTGGGAAGGTCATGGCATTGCCGAAACCGTAGGAGAAGAAGAGCTTGCCGGCCGAGAAGCAGCTCTCCGCCTCGGCCACGCCCAGGATTCGCCGGGCGTAGAGCTCGCTGGTATAGACCATGTCCTTGTGGGCATGCACCACGCCCTTGGGATTGCCCGTCGAACCCGAGGAATAGAGCCAGAAGCAATCGCCGTCTGGCGCCGTTGGCACGGCCTCGAACTCGATGTCCGCCGCCGCCATACCCACCGCGAACGAGCCCGGTCCGTGCGCCGTCAGGACATGGGTC
>JASLMY010000053.1 GCA_030746295.1 Alphaproteobacteria bacterium
TCGAGCTGTTGACCCTGGCCGAGAACGTCTCGGCCGAGCGGGCGTTGGCCTTGGGCCTCGTCAACCGGGTCGTCGCCGACGACGCCGTGATCGAGGCGGCGCGGGCGATGGCGACGGTGTTGGCGGCCTTCGACGGTGCCGCGCTCAGGGCCACCAAGCGGGTCTTCCAGGCGGCGCGTGAGCAGGGCCTGACACAGTCGCTCGAGACCGCCCGCGAGGCCATGCTGCTGATGCGCGAGCAGGCGCCGAGGGCATAGTGCCTCGGCGCCTGCCACCCTATACGGCGGCTATCCGCGGGCTCGATTCCTGCGATCGCCTGCGACCGGCGTCGGCTTGCGCACTGCCGCGGTCCGTCAGCACCTCGAGGAACCGGACACACAGGAAATCGTTGACGAAGCGGATCCGCTCGCAGCGGTACTTGTCGCCCCGGTCGAGGTGCAGCTCGACTTCCTTCGGCAGGTTCAGCCAGCCGCCGATCCGGATCTTGGCGCCGCCTTCCGACAGGTCCTTGATGCTGCAGTCGATGGCGCCCCAACCGTTGTTGAAGACCAGCCTTCCGGAAAGCAAGGTCTTGCGCCGCACATGCTCGCGGCGTTCCGACCAATCGATCGCCAACGCCAGATTGCCACTTGTCGCGGGGATCTGCCTGGACATCTCGGGTTCCTTCCTTCGCTCGCATCCGTCTCTCTGTTGGCGATGTTGTCTTGCTCTTGGATACAGAGATGGCGGGCGGTCGTGTGAATCGCCGTTTGAAGCACCGTCGAATTTGCGCCCCGAGCCCCAATTTCACGGCGCCGTCGGCAGATCGGTCTATAACCGAAAAACATTACGTTGATTCAAAGGGTTATCGCACTCGGAAGCAATGGCCGATGCCGATCAAACGGTCTCCGGCACCGTTTGTGGGGCTAAGTCTGTGTCGCCAGAAACTCCCGCGCCGCCGCCGGGTCCACGAGCGGGTGGACCTGGAACTCGGCCGGGATGATGTCGCCCCACTCGTTCAGAAGCGCGTGCAGGCGCTCGTTCGAGGCGACGTCCATTGTAGCGACGGCGCCACGGCCGACGCGACCGTAGACCGACGTGACCTCGCCGCCGTCGATCAACGGCTGGACCCAGTCCCAGTAGCGCTGCCTGTTGCCGGCGACCTCGCTCGGCCGGGTCGGCAGCGGCTGGCTCAGAATCAAAAACAACATCTCGCTCGGCGCCTCCTTCGGCTCGGTTCTCAAATTCTTGCGAAGTTTACGCCATACCGTATCCGCGCAAACGCCGGCGCCGACCCCCGCCGCCACGGAATACCGACCCCGAAACCATTTTCCGGCAGTCAGAGCTTTGAGACGGAGCAGCGGGCCCTTTTGCAGGTGACGACGCAGGTCCGGTTGCGCAGGCTGCGCGTCACGAAGATTTCGATATCGATGGTCTTTTCGACCAGCTTCAGCTCGCTCGGCAGGCACTTGGCCTTGGTGGCGGCGACTTGCGCCGCGACGAGATACTGCCCTTGGGCGGCCGCGTGAGGGAACGGCAAGAGGAGGCCGAGCACCAGGCATTTGGCCATGGCCTTCAATCGAGGCATCAATCCGGCTTCACCGCACGCACCGCGGGGCCTGCGGCCGCCTTCGTCGCGTCGAACGATGTCACCCGTGCGAAGGGCCATATCCTCTCCTTCTCGGTAGCGTACGAGGTAAGATGATGCATATTGCCGCGTGCAAGTGAAGCCTCGCCGGCCCCTTCGCCGCGGGCGACGACGTTGGCCGAGTCCGGCGCGGCGCCGGTCCTCAGCCGACTTGGATCACCGCCTTGCCGGCGATCTCGCGGTTGAAGAGGCGCTCGGCCAGGTCGCCCAGCTCGTCGAGCCCACCCTCCGCGGCGATATGGCCGTCGAGCCTACCGGCGGCCAGCAGGTCGACCAGGACGCCGAGGCCGTCGCGGGCCGGGCGGCGGCCGAACTCGGTGAAGAGGTAGAGGCCATAATAGCGGGACCGGCCGGCGCGGAAGAAATCGCCGACCTCGATCGTCGCCTGCTCGCCGGCGGAGACGCCGTAATTCACCAGCACGCCGCCGCCCGCGACCAGTTTCATCGCGTCGGCCAGGACCTGGCCGCCGACGGATTCGAGGGTGCAGTGGAAGGGCCCATGTGCCGCCGCGCCTTGCGCCCGCTCGCCGACGACGACGTGTGCCGCGCCCGCCTCAGCCACCATATCGGCGTACTTCGCCTGCCGAATCAGCGCCGTCACCGTGGCGCCCGAGAGCCTGGCCAACTGGATGCCGAAAAGGCCGACGCCGCCCGAGGCGCCGGTCACCAGGACCCGGCGGCCGAGGAGCTGCCCGCCCTGCTCCAGGGCGTAGAGCGCGGTCATGCCGGCGACCGGCAGGGTCGCCGCGTCGGCGAAGGAGACGTCGTCGGGCAGCGGCGCCATCCAGGAGGTCTTGACCGCGGCCCGCTCGGCCCAGGCGCCGGCGAGCACGATGCCGACGACGCGGGTGCCCGCCGGCGGGCCGGAGCCGTCCGCCGCCGGCTCGGCGACGACGCCGGCCAGGTCCCAGCCGAGCTGCAAGCCGGCCTCGCTGCGCCGGGCCCGCTTGACTTCGCCCAGGTTGAGCGAGATCGCCTTGACCTCGACGACCGCCTGATCGGAGCGCGGCACCGGCTCCGCCCCTTCCGTCAGCTTCAGATGCCCGGGCGCGCCCGGATCGACCAATACCGCTCGCATCTCAACCTCCCTCTACAGCTCGTCTGGCTCATCCGCCGCCGAAGGCGGGCATCACGGCCTCCGCGACCCACTGATACTGCTCCAGCATCACCGCCTCGGGCGTGCCGAGGCTCGTCGAGAGGTTGATGTGCTGCATGCCTGGGTAGCGCTCTTCCAGGCCCTTCAGGTGGGCGATGAGGTCATCGGGCGTGCCGGCGATCCAGGCGCCGATCTCCATGAAGTGCTCGACCCGGGGCACGCCGGCCTCGTACCAGCCGCCGCGATTGGCGGCCGCCACCACTTGCTCAGGCGTGAGGCCCGGCACGAAGCCGAGCGGCGCGAACATCTTCACGTGCTCCTCGTAAAAGGGCGTGATCTCGGCAATCGCCTTCTCGCGGCTTTCGGCCAGGTGAAAGAAGATGCCGACGGTCAGGTTCTCGCCCAACTGCCAGTCGTGCCCGGCCCTCGCCGCCGCGTCGCGATAGGCCTGGATCGGCCCCTCCGACATGGTTGCGGCACCGCCGCCGACGGCGCCCTTGATGCCGTGGCGGACCATGAAGTCGAGGCCGCGCGGGTTGGCGCTGACCACCGGCTGCCAGCACTCGACCGGCCGGTTGACGGGTCGCGGCACCAAAGTCAGCTCCTTCAGGTCGTAGCCCCGGTAGGGGACCTCGGGCGGCAGGGTGTAGTGCTTGCCCCGGTGTTGGAACGATTCCTCGTTGAAGGCCTTGAAGATGATCTCGACCTGCTCCTCGAAGAGCTCGCGGTTGGCGTCCTGGTCCTGCATCGGCGAGCCGAAGGTCTCGACCTCGCGGGTGTGATAGCCGCGGCCGACGCCGAAGACGGTGCGGCCCTTGGTCAGGATGTCGGCGACGGCGAAATCTTCGGCGAGCCGCAGCGGGTGCCACATCGGCGTGATGTTGAAGCCGCAGCCGATGCGGAGCCGCTCGGTCACGTGCGAGAGGTGCACCGCGGCCATCAGGATATTGGGGATGACCTCGTAGCCCTCGTGCTGGAAGTGGTGCTCGGCCAGCCACAGCATGTCCCAGCCGAAGCGGTCCATGGTCTTGGCGATGGCCTCTGTCTTCTCGAAGACGCTTGCCAGGTGCTCGTTGTCGAAGCGGCGCTCGTTCGCCGGCGTCGCCTCTTGGCCCCGATCGGGCAGGTCGACATGGCCCGCGTAGACGGTGGTGAACTTCGATATCATGGCGCTCCCCTAAGCTTTGTCGGTCCCCCTCGCCGCGCTCATGATTTTCGGATTTGTGGCGAGGCCGCGCAACCGACCGCTGCTAATCGAGAGGCATCTCGCGGAGTTGCTTGGTCCGCTCTGCCGCCGCCGCCATGAGAAAGGCCAGGTCCGAGTTGGTGGTCATGAAGCGCGCGCCCATGGCGATGAACCGGGCCTGTTGCTCAGGGCTCCTGGCGCCGCCGACGCCGAAGAACTTGCCATGCGCCCGGCAGGCCGCCGCGACCTTGCCCGCCAGCTCGTAATGCCGCTTGGAGCCCATCTCGCCCGGCAGGCCCATCTCGGTCAAAAGATCGTTCGAGCCGATATGCAGGACGTCGATCCCGTCGACTGCCGCGATGGCATCGGCATTCTCCACGCCTGTGCCGGATTCGATCATCGCCACCACCAAGGTGTTTTCATCCAAGGCCCGGGTCGCCTCGGCAATCGGCACCGAGCGGTAGCCGAACTGCGGATAGTTGGCATAGACCGAGCGTTCGCCACGCGGCGGGAAGCGGCAGGTGGCAACCAGGTGGCGGGCCTCTTCGGCCGTTTCCACGTCTGGCGCCACGATGCCTAAGGCGCCGTTGTCCAAGAGCCTGGAGGCCTCCAGCGCCCGCTTGCTGGAGACCCGGACGAGCGGCGTCACGCCGCTGTCGAGGGCCGCCAGGCAGACCTTGATCGCGCTCTCGATCGACATTCCGGCATGCTGCATGTCGATGAAGAGGAAATCATGGTCGGTGGCCTGGGCGACCTTGGCGATTTCGACCGTGGCGCTCAGCCGAACCAGCATGCCGAGGGCGAGCCGTCCGTCTTTCAGCTTCTCTAGCGCCGTGTTCTTGGCTATCGCGACCATGCCTCTCTCCCGTCCCCCTTGGCGGCGACGCCACCGGCGAGGCCAAGCTTATGCCAGCCCCTACCCTCTAGACAGGTCATTTTCGTTGGCCTTCCGGTGACGAGCGGCATAATCGTGGCCCACGGGTCAACCAAAGCGACGGAGCGTGAGCGAATGGCTGATATCGACACAGGGCTGAACGCCTGGCAGATGACCACCAACCACAACCGGATGATCGAGTTTCAAGCCGACGCTTCGCCACCCGGCGACGGCCCGGTGGAGCTCGCCTTCTTCGGCAGCTCGGCCTTCCGGATCACCTCGCCCAAGGGGATCACGATCATGGTCGACCCCTGGCGCAACCACCCCTCGCGGCGCTGGGACTGGTACTTCCACGATTTCCCGATCACGGAGGTCGACATCGGCATCTCGACGCACGCTCACTTCGATCACGATGCGCTGCACCGCCTGGATGCCAGCGTGCTGTTGGACCGGCTGATCGGCAGCTATTCTTTCTCCGACGTCGCCATCCACGGCATCGCCGACAAGCACGCCACGGATAAGCGTCGACGAAGCGGGCGGTGTTGGTGATCAGCGTCAAGTTGTTAGCGCTGACCGTCGCATCCATGGCGCGCAGCAGCGCGGCGGGCACGCCGGCGCCGCCGAAGCCGCTGATCATCAGCGAGGCGCCGTCCTCGATCCCCGCCAGCGCGGCCTCGGCCGTCGCGACCCGCTTGTCGATCATGCCGCCTCTGCCCGAAGCCCGAGCGGCCTAGTGGCCGTCGAGGATGGCGTCGGCGATCTTCTCCGCCGTCATCAGGGTGGGCACGTTTGTGTTGGCGCAGGGCACGACTGGGAAGATCGAGGCATCGACGACGCGCAGGCCCGCCACCTCGCGCACCCGGCCGGTAGGATCGGTCACCGCCATCGGATCGTCGTCGGCGCCCATCCGGCACGTACAAGAGGCGTGCCAGACGCCGACCGCGGCCTGGCGCACGAAGGCTTCCAGCTGATCGTCGTCGTTCAAGACCTCGTCGAGGTCGAAGTCCTCCATGATCAGCTTCTCGATCAGGTAGGTGCGCAGGAACTGGGGCCCGTCCAACAGCTTCGCCATCACGCCGGTCAGGAATTTGTTCTTGGCGTTGACCAGGCCGACCTGGCGGACCTTGTCGGAATAGCTGGCCGGGAACGGGTTGCTGCAGACCGCCTGCATGCCGGGCTGCGCCTGCAGCGCCGCCATCTGCTTGAAGCCGTCCATCAGGCGGACGAGGTCGCGCCGGTCCGACAGCAGGTTGAACTCGACCGTCGGCTCGGCCCGCCAGTCGCGCGAGGCGAGCTTGACCTGGCCGGTCTCGGAGTAGGTCTTGTTGACGAAGACGATCATCGAGGCGATCTGCTCGCCGACCGCGTGCCAGGAGGACTTGCTGACCGCGGCGACGAACATGTCGCCATCCGGGGCACCGTCGATCTTGGAGGAATAGCGCAGCCCGACCAAAAGGTGTCGGCGCGTGTACTCGTTGTTCATCCGGGCATGCGGCTTCAGGAACGAGGCCAGTGCGATCGAGGGATGGTCCATCAACCGCTGGCCCACGCCGGCGAGGTTCGCCCGCACCTCGATGCCGAGCTCTTGCAGTGCCATCGCCGGGCCGATCCCGGCCCTCATGAGGTGCGCCGGCGAATGGATGGCGCCCGAGGAGACGATGACCTCGCCGGCCCGGAACTCCTGCTCGCGGCCCGCCACCATCGCCTTGACACCGACGCAGCGATTGCCCTCGAAAAGGAGCTCCTTCACTTGCGTGTCGGTCGAGATCACCAGGTTGTCGCGCAGCCGCGTGCCCGGGTCCAGATAGCCGATCGCCGCCGAGACCCGGCGTTCATACGCGTTCGACATGGTGATCGGGAAATAGCCGTCGCGGAACTCGCCGTTCTGGTCGGGCAGGTATTCCCAGCCGGCCTCGGCAAAGGCCTCGCCCATCGCCGTCGCGTGCCCGTGCCAGAGGTCGGGCATGATGCGGCGGATCGGGATCCGGCCCGACTGGCCGTGATAGGGCCCGTCGAAGTCCATGTCGCGTTCGAGCTTCTTGAAGTAGGGCAGGACCGCGTCCCAGTTCCAGCCGGTGGCCCCGCGCGCCTCCCACTCGGCGAAGTCGGTGGGGGCGCCGCGATTGGCGAGCTGGCCGTTGATCGACGAGCCGCCGCCGAGCACCCGGGCCTGCTCGTATTTGCGCAAGGGCGGGCGGTCCTCGTCGGGCTGGTTGTGCGAGATCACTTGCGTCGTGACCTTGAGTTCGGTCCAGTGGAAGCGGTTGTCGAGATAGGCGGTGCCGGGATAGCTGTCGAGGATCTCCTTGGGCACCTTGCCGTGCGGCGTGTCCTGGCCCGCTTCGCAGACCAGCACCTTGTTGCTGCTTCTGGCCGACAGGCGGTTGGCCAGCACCGAGCCGGCCGAGCCGCCGCCGACGATGATGTAATCGTAACTCATACGCTTCCCCGTCTTCTCAATTCGGCTGCCGATAGACCGAGGTCGACCGCGCCGCCCCGTCGGTCGCCGCCCGGCCGCTCTCGACCATGTGGATCAGGTGTGCCAGCACCGAGCGCTCGGCCGCCGAGTGCAGGTGTTGCGGTACGTCCGTGTACATGCGCGCCACCATATCCGGGATCGTGCCGACGCCGTCGGCGAGGCAGGCCATGATCTGCTGCTCGCGGCCCTCGCGGTGGCGGATCAGCCCGGCCACGTGGTCTTGCGGCGCATCGATGGCGGGCCCGTGGGTCGGCCAGTAGCGCCGGTCCTGGTCACGATCGCGGAGCTTTTCCAGGCTCTCCATATAACGGCGCATGTCGCCGTCGGGCGGCGAGACGATGGTGGTGGACCAGCCCATGACGTGGTCGCCCGGGAAAAGCACGTGCTCTTCGGCCAAGGCGAAGCAGAGATGGTTCGAGGTGTGGCCGGGCGTGTAGACGGCCTGAAGCGTCCAGCCGGGGCCCGAGACGGCGTCGCCGTCGCCGATCCGGTGGTCCGGGTCGAAGGCCATGTCGCCCCCCTCTTCCACGTCCTCGCCCTGGCCCTCGGCATCGGGCCGGCCCGATCCGTGCGGGCCGAAGCCATAGGTCTCGGCCCTGGTCGCGGCTTTCAGCGCCGCCGCCGCCGGCGAATGGTCGCGGTGCGTGTGGGTGACGACGATGTGGCTGACGGTCTCGCCGTCCAGCGCCGCCAGCAGGGCGGCGACGTGGGCCGCGTCGTCGGGGCCCGGGTCGATCACCGCCACCGTGCCGCGGCCGACGATATAGGTGCCGGTGCCGTAAAGCGTGAAGGCGCTGGGATTGCGGGCGACGACCCGGCGGATCAGCGGCGACAGCTCGGCCACTTCGCCGTACTCGAACGCGAGCTCTCGGTTCAGGACCAGATCCGTCATCCGCGGCTCTCCCGGGGAAGGCTTCGAAGCACCCCCTCACCCCGACCCTCTCCCCCTCGAGGGGGAGAGGGGGTGTCGGTGCACCGTTTCGATTCGAAAACCCTCTCCCCCCGCGCGCGGGGGGAGAGGGCAGGGTGAGGAGGGTGTCGCATCAGCTCTGTTCTCCCAAATCAGTCGGCGACCCGGTAGTCCTTCAGAACCTCCGGGTCCGGATCGGCGCCGAGGCCAGGGCCGTCGGGGACCCGGAAGGCGTTGCCGTCGGGCTTGTTGAGATCCCCGAAGGGATAGGCCTCTAGGTCGAGGTAGATGTGCTCGATCAGGAACGGGTCCGGCATCGCCACCAAGAGGTGCAGCGAGGCCAGGAAGCCGGGGCCGAAATAGGGCGAGTGCGGCACCAGCGTGACGTTGGCCGCCTCGGCCAACGTCGCCACCTTGCGGAACTCGGTGATGCCGCCGACCTTAGTGACGCTCGGCTGGGCGTATTTTACCGCCTCGGCCTCGAACATCTTCTGGAACTCGAAAGACGTGCAGGCGTTCTCGCCGGCGGCGATGGGGATGCCGCTCTCCATCTGCAGCTCGGCCAGCGCCGCGAAATCCTCGGGCGGGAAGATCGGCTCCTCCAGCCAGAAGAGGTCGTACTCGGCGAGTTGTTCCGCCATCTCGCGGGCCTTGCGGGGGCTCCAGGGGCAGTTGGTATCCAGCATGATGCCGACTTGCCCACCGGCCGCCTCGCGCGCCGCCGCCGTCTCCGCCACCTCGGTCTCGTGCAGCTTGACGTGGGCGTAGCCCTGGCCGACTGCATGTGCCGTGCGCTCGGCCACGGTCTCCGGGTCCTGGTACTTGGGCAGGCTGGCGTAGGCGGGCAGCGTCTCGCACGAGCGGCCGCCCAAGAGTTGGTGCACCGGCAGGCCCGCCGTCTTGCCGGCGATGTCCCAGAGCGCGATGTCGACGCCGGAGATGGCGAAGATGGTGATGCCGTAGCGGCCCCAGATGTGGTTCGCCTGCTGCAGCCGGTAGGAGATGCCGGCGATGTCGCGCGCGTCCTGGCCGATCAGCGCCGGCCCGATCATGTTGTCGACCGCCGCCTTGGTCGCCGTGGCGGCGCCATAAGCGAAGGCGTCGCCCCAGCCCGAGATCCCGGCATCGGTGTCGATGCGCAGGAAGACGTAATCGAGGGTGCTGCCGAACGAGGCCCAGGTCTTGCGGCCGCCGGTGTGGAAGGGGATGCGGATCAGAAAGCTTTCGACGTTCTCGATTTTCATCGTCTTGTTTTCCTCAGTCCCTGATGCGGTGCCGCTCGACCGCGTCCAAATCGAAGGTGAAGCCGAGCCCCGGCCGATCCGGGATCATCAGATCACCATCCTCCAGCACCATCTTCTCGTTGTAGAGCGCCTCGAACCACGGCATGTGCTCGGCGTAAATGCAGTTCGAGATGGCACCGCAGAGCTGCAGGCTCTGTTCGGTGAAGATGTGCGGCGAGACCGGCACGTCCTTGGCCTCGGCCATGTGCGCCACCTTCATGAACTCGGTGATGCCGCCGACCCGCTGCAAATCCGGCATCAGGATGTCGGCCGACTTGCGCTCCAGCATGTCGGCGAAGCCGTAGCGGGCGTACTCAGTCTCGCCGCTGGCGATGGGGGTGTCGATCTCGGCCGCGACCCGGGCCGAGCCCTCGAGGTCGTAGGCCTGCACCGGCTCCTCGAACCAGGTGAGGTTGTAGGGCTCGATGGCGCGGCCGAGGCGGATGGCGTGGTTGACCGAGAAGCCCTGGTTGGCGTCCGCCATCAACGCGACCTCGGACCCGATCGCCTCGCGCACGGCGGCGACGCGCTCGGCGTCTTGCGTGACGTGCTGCTTGCCGAAGCGCATCTTCATGGCCCGGAAGCCCTGATCCAGGAACGATTTCGCCTCGGCGACCAGCTCGTCGATCGTCAACGAGACCCAGAGCCCGCCGCTGGCATAGGCCGGCACCCGGTCCCGAACCCCGCCCAAGAGCTTGTAGACCGGCAGGCCGGCGGCCTTGCCGACGATGTCCCAGCAGACCGTCTCCAGGGCCGAGACAGCGAAGACCGGCACCCCCTTGTGGCCGAGGAAGTTGATGTCGCGCCACATCTCGGCCCAGAGCCCCTGGCTCAGATGGGGATCGTGACCGATTAGATGGTGCTCCAGCGCCCGCACCATCCCTTCCAGGACGTCGAGCTTGCGGTTGCCGAAGGCGAAGAGATAGCTCTCGCCGGTGATGCCCGCGTCGGTATCGGCGAAGACCAGAACACAGCCGACCGAGTCGATGTGATGGATCGCGGTCCGAAGCGGCTTGGCGAACGGCAGCTCGACCTGCACCATCCTGACGTCAGTGACCTTCAATCGAAAACCCTCCCCGCGCCGCGATCGCCACCATCAAAGCAGATCGGCGGCCGGCCCGCCAAGCCCACCGCCTCAAACCGCGCGCGCGCTCGGACGGTGGTCGAAGAGGGGAAAGAGCAGATAGCCGAGCACCAAGCCGGCGGCGTGCGCTTCCCAAGCAATGGCGCGGACGCCGCCGAAGGTCTGGATGCCGGTGACGCCGAAGACCAGGTTGATGCCGAGAAAGAGGCCGATCATGGTGAGGCCGCGCGCCCGTTCCGCGAACATGAGCCGGGCCGCGGCGCCGAAGAGGCCCGAGACCGCGCCCGAGGCCCCGATCACCAGCACCACCTCGCCGCTCACCCAGTAGCCGATCGTCGAGCCGCTGAGCGCCAAAGCGCCCAGGGCCAAGTAGAAGGCGAGATAGCGCTTCAGGCCGAGGCGCCTCTCCACCGCGGTGCCGAAGGCCAAGAGGAAGCCCATGTTGATCAATAGGTGCATGACGTCGCCGTGCAGGAAGGCGTAGGTGACGGGCGTCAGCCAAGCCAGCGGCTCGTCCGGCAGCGTCAGGCCATAGCCCGGCGCCAAGAAGAAGCTCGGCGCGAAGCCGCCGTGCACGATCAGGCTCCGCTCCAGCTCCGGCGGCATCGCCAGCCGGGCCAAATGCACGGCGATGTTCAGGCCCAAGAGCCAGGCCGTGGCACGGCTGATGTTCAGGGCGGGCGGCGAGGCTGGTCTCACGGGGGCGGGAGGCTCCACTCGGTGGCCGGACGGTTCGGCCGGCGCTACCATAGCGATCCGGATCAGTCGGGCAATGGCGACGATGACAAAACCGAGCAACGGCGAGCCGACATGCGCGAGGCGGTGGCGGCGGTGCTTGCTGCTGGCTATCGCCATGATCGTCCAGGCGTCGAGCTCGTCCCCGGCGACGGAGCACCTGGGCCGCTTGATCGCTAACGACGGCTATCCCTGGCGCGCGCTTGGCCGGCTGAACCGGCAGGGCAGCGGCCACTGCACCGGCGCCCTGGTGGCGCCGCGGGTCGTGCTGACGGCAGCCCATTGCCTTTACGACCGACGCCTCGGCCGCTGGGCCACGGCCGACCGGATCCACTTCGTCGCTGGCTATCGGAGCGGCAAGTTCGCCTTTCACGCCCGCGCTGCCCGCTACCACACCGCGCCCGGCTACGATCCCACTCACGCGGAGCGCTCGCCCGAAGTGGCCGGTCGCGACTGGGCCGTGGTCACGCTGGAGAAGGCAGCGGGGCACCGGGCGAGCCGATTGAAAGACGGCCTGCCGATTCTGGCGGGACGGTTGGGAGACTGAGGGGAGGAGAGATGCCGGACCACGAGAGACACGAAGGCGGTTGCCTTTGCGGCGGGGTCCGCTATCGGGCCAGCGGGGCGCCGCTTTGGGTCGCGCACTGCCATTGCCAGAGCTGCCGGCGCGCGACGGGCACGGCGGTGACCACCTTCGCCGGCTTTCCCAAGCTCCGCTTCGAGGTCACGCACGGCGAGCCGAAGACCATTCAATCCTCGCCCGGGGTCTGGCGCCGCTTCTGCCCCGACTGCGGCACCCAACTGAGCTACGAGGCGACCTACTGCCCCGACGAGACCCACATCTATCTCGCCACCCTGGACGAGCCGGAGACGTTCCGGCCGGCACTGCACGTCTTTCACGGGGAGGCGATGCCCTGGCTCCGCCTCGCCGACGACCTGCCGCGCTACGAGGAGACCAGTCGATGAGCGGCGGCGGGGCCGCGATTACCGGCGGCTGCCTCTGCGGCGGCGTCCGCTACGAGGCGCGCGAGCCGTTGAAGGCAGTGCACTACTGCCACTGCCGGATGTGCCAGCAGGCCTTCGCCAGCCCCTTCGGCATGTACGGCGCAGTACCGGCGGCCGCACTCACCTTCACCAAGGGCGCGCCCAGGCTCTATCGCTCCTCGGCCATCGCCGAGCGCGGCTTCTGTCCCGATTGCGGCAGCCAGCTCAGCTTCCGCTATCTCGATGCGGATGTGATCGGCCTCGCCATCGGCAGCCTGGACGCGCCCGTGGCGGTGGTGCCCCAGCGCCATTGGGGGATCGAAAGCCGGCTCTCCTGGCTCCGCTTCGACGACGGCCTGGAGGGCAAGCCGACCCGTAACGACCCTGACTTCGTCAAGCGCCGCGACGCGCCCGACTGAGCGCCGTCAGACGGAAGAGACGCGGTAGGCGCAGCGCCGGGCCCCTTGGGGCATGTGCTCGATGCGCTCGACGGCGACCTCGGGGCCCAGGACCGAGCGGAAAACTTCCAGCTCCGCCTGGCAGAGGCCGCTGCATTCGCTGGCCGCAGCGCAGATCGGGCAGTGGTTCTCCAGCAACAGGAAATTCTCGCCCTCGGTCGCGACCTCGGCCATGTAGCCTTCCTCGCTGCGGATCCGCGCCAGGGCCTCGAGCCGCCCGGCGAGGTCCGGAGCGCCCGCCAGGCGCTTGCCATAGCTTTGCCGTTGCGCCGCCGCCCGGACGGCAACTAGTTTCTCCAACCCTTCGACGCCAAAGGCCTGGCGCATCGACTGCAACAGCTCGACGCTGAGGGCGGCATGGCCGTCGGGAAAGAAGGCGTCCGCCCCCGTCGTCAACCGCCAGAGCTTGGCCGGCCGGCCTACGGGGCGCGCATCCTCGTCGTAGGCGACGAAGCCTTTCTCCGCCAAGGCGTAGAGGTGCTGGCGCACCGCCATGGCCGAGATCGCAAGTTGCTCGGCCAAGCCTTGCGCATCGCAAGCGCCCTGCCGTTTCAACAGATCGACGATGCTGCGCCGCGTGCCGGAAAGGACGGCCGGCGCTTCGGGGTTCTCTGACATGGCCGTAGTTTCTAAAGAAAATACTTGAATAATTCAAGCCGGACCGCTAGGTTCATGTTTCGATAGATAATACTTTAGAAAATGGGGCGCATCATGGCGACAAGGCACGCGAACGGTCTGGTCCGGGTCTGCGCGGCGGACGAGTTGGTCGAGGGACACGCACGTGTCTTCAAGCACGGGACCAAGCAGATCGCGGTCTTGAAGACCGAGGCGGGCATCTATGCCTGCAACAACCGCTGCCCGCACGAGGGCTATCCGCTAAAGGTCGGGACGCTCACCGACGGCTGCGTCCTGACCTGCAACTGGCACAACTGGAAGTTCGACCTGGAAAGCGGCGAGACGCTCGTCGGCGGCGACCGACTGAGGCGCTATCCGGTGCATCTGAAAGCTGGTGCCGTTTGGCTCGACCTGACCGATTCCGCGCCTGAGGAACGGCTCGCCTGGTCGCGTGCCAGCCTGCGCGAGGCCTTCGACGACTACGACTATGATCGTATGGCCCGCGAGCTCGCCCGCCTGGAACGGGCCGGCGCCGATCCCTTGGAAGGGCTTGGCCTGGCGATCCGCTGGAGCCACGACCGCCTGGAGTTCGGTATGACGCACGCGCAAGCAGCCGCCGCCGACTGGCTGAGCCTGCGGGAGAGCCGGGGCCGAGGTGCGGCCAAGCAGCTGACCGCGACCCTGGAGGCGGTGGCGCACTTCGCCTGGGATTGCCTGCGCGAGCCGGCCTACCCCTACCCCAAGCGGGCGTCGAAGTACGATGCCCGAGGCCTGGTGCAGGCGGTCGAGGCCGAGAACGAGGCCGCCGCGATCGGCCAAGTCCGGGGGGCATTGAAACAAGGCCTCGACTTTGCGGCCCTGGAACGGCCGCTGACCGAAGCCGCCCTGGCCCACTTCCAGGGCTTCGGACACGCCATCATCTACGTCGCCAAGTCCGGCGAGCTGGCCCGGCGGCTCGGCCCGGAGCTGCTGGAGCCGTTGCTCTTGCCGCTCGTGCGGGGGCTCATCTATTCCCGGCGGGAGGATCTGATCCCGGAGTTCCGCAACTACCGGCCGGCGCTCGACGCCTGGGACGGGCAAGGCCGGGCCCGGGTCGGGCAAGAGGACTTCCAGGGCCTTTCCGTCAACCGGGCCCTGGCGCTGGCCGGCACGGCGAGCGCCGACACCGGCGCCCTCTACCACGCTCTCCTCGGCGCCCTGGCCTGGAACTTCCTGCATTACGACCTCTCGATGCAGGACCGAACCGACAACCCGATCAGCCGCAACATCGGCTGGCTCGACTTCACCCACGGCATTACCTTCGCCAACGCGGTCCGGACCCAGTGCGAGAAGTTCCCGGAGCTCTGGCCCCAGGGCCTCTTGCAAATGGCTTGCTTTGCCGGCCGCAACGCCGGCTTCCTGGACGACGGCGTCGACGAGACCGCATGGCGCGTCGACGCTCCACTGGCCTTCCTGGAGGCGGGGCTCGACGGTCTATTCGATCACGGCGAGTTCGAGCACATCGTCGCCTGCCACTATTTGAAGACGACGATGGCGGCCTATCGAGAAGTTCTGGCCGCGCCCGAGGCGCCCTGGGCATCGACCCTGGCGGCGGCGCTCAACCGATTGCTGCACTCGCCGCTGAAACGCCGTCACGCCACACGCACCGCCCGCCAGGCCCTGACCTTCGTGGCTCAGGAGGGATAGCTGACAGTGCCGTCCGCTCAGGCCTCACCGCGGTAAACGACGAAGGATTCATCGAGGACGCTGGCCAATCCCTCGACTTCGGTGTTGGCGCGGTCGGTTCGCGAGACCGCGTCGGCGGTGATCTCGCCGGCCCGGGCCAACTGCGTCGAGATCTCGCGGATGGAACCGGTCAACTGCTCCGAGGCGGCGGCCACGGTCTGCACATTGGTCGAGGCCTCCTCGGCGGCGGCGGCGACGGCGACCGAGCGCTCGCCGGCCGAAGTTGCCATCGTCTTCATCTCGTCCGAGGTGGAATCGAGCTCGGTCGCGGTCGCGGCCAAGGTCTCGGCGACGTGCTTGACCCGCGATTCGAACCGGTCGGCAACGCCCCGGAATTCGCCCACTTTGGTGGCGATGGCCTGACTGGCGGCATTGATCGTCTGGCCGCTGCCGAGGAAGCTGCCGACCATGCCCTTCTCGATGATGCGGCGGAAGTACTGGTTCCGGCTGACGTATTGCATCGAGGCGGCGGACTCGCGCAGGAAGGCGTCGGTGCGGTCTATCAATTCGTTGATCGCCCAGAGCGTCTCGCCGAGCTCGCCGCCCTCGCGGATGTCGATGATTCGGGCCTCGAAGTCGCCGCCGGCGACGGCCCGGCAGACGCCGAGCGCCTGCGCCGCGGCGCGGGCGGCGCGGCGCTGGAACCGGATCGCCAGCAGCGCCGAGGCGACGGCGACGCCACCGAGAGCGAGGCTCGCATAGATGCCGCCCGCTCCCGTCACGGCGATTGCGACGAGGCCGAGGGCGGCAAGCGCGCTGCCGGCCGAGGCCAGTTGCGCCTTAGAGAGAGAAGACCAGTTCGTCATAACCAACTCCTTTCTCCTTCAAGAGGTTCTCCAGCATGGCGAAGCTGGCCGCCAAGCCCTGCTTACGGTCCTGATGCCGGGTCTCTTCCGCCAGCAGGGACCTGTAGAGGGGCGTGATCGTCTCGTCGACGACGCGCCGGTCCGGTACCCGTCGGTTCGAGTGGTAGCCGACGATCTCGCCGTTGGCGTCGAAGCTCGGCGTGACGTGGGCGAAGACCCAATAGTGGTCGCCGTTCCGGGCCATATTGTTGACGTAGGCGAAGATCTCCTGCTGCGCCTCGAGGGTGTCCCACAACAGCTTGAAGACGCAGCGCGGCATCGCCGGATGGCGGATCAGGCTGTGCGGCGCGCCCAGAAGCTCTTGCTCGGAATAGCCGGCGACTCGCATGAAGACGCGGTTGGCGTAAGTGATCCGACCCTTGAGATCGGTCTTGGAGACGATGATCTCGTCGTCGTCGAAGAACCGCTCGACGCCGGTCGGCGTCACCGTCCGGCTGAGCTTGCGGGTCGCCACCTGGTCGCCCGAGGCGGCGCCGCGAAAATCACGTTTGAGAAATGTCAAATCCCCTCTCCCAGTTCAAGGCACCCTCGACCGAACGCCCCCATTCGATTTCGCGAACTTAATCCGATAGGCCATCTCTTCTACGTCAAACGATATTATCGAAATCATTAAAGAGGTATTTATAAAACCTACGAATGCATAAAACTCGACTAATATTGTAGAGAGAGACCGATAAGAACGTCGCGGGAGCTCGGTCAGACCGACCTCGGGACGGCATGAGCAAGACGGGCAGATGGCCGAAAATCGGCCGATAAAGGCTTTGGTGCTTTGCGATTTAAGCGCTCGGCAGCGGCTTCGGTGGCGCTTGGCGAAGCGGACCGCTCTATATATTCTTAAGTGTATTAATTTATACGAATCGAAATTCCGTCGATTACATCAATAAATACAAAGTTGTGCGGTCAAAACGCGGTCATCTGAACCGGAGGCACCGCCCAAAGGGGCGACGACGCCCTACGCCTCACTCCAGATAGCCGAGCGGCAGGGCCGTGGTGTGCTTGATCGTCTCCATGGCGAAGCTGGAGGAGACGTCGGCCAGATCCGCGGCCTCGATCAGGCGTTTGTAGACGGCGTCGTAGCCGGCGATATCGGGCACGACGATGCGAAGCAGGTAGTCGACATCGCCGCTCAGGCGGTAGAACTCGACCACCTCGTCGATCTCCGCCACCGCCCGGGCGAAGCCCTCGAGCCATGCCTGGTTGTGCTGGCTGGTCTTGAGGCGGACGAAGACGGTGACGCCGACGTTCAGGCGCTCCGGGTCCAGGAGCGCCACCCGCTTGCGGATCACGCCCGCCTTCTCGAGGTTCTGAATACGCCGCCAGCAGGGCGTTGCCGACAGCCCGACCCGCTCCGCCACCGCCGCCACCGGCAGCGTCGCGTCTTCCTGCAGGCACTGGAGAATTTTCCGATCGATGGCATCCATACCGAATTATGCTCCAATATCATTAGAATTATTAGAATGAATTTCCAATAAGTTTGGCACTCTGACAAGACTTCGCGAAAATATTTGGGCGCGCCCAGGCTGGCCGCAAGGGCGTTCCGACACCGGGCACGAAAACGCGCGCCGAGTGGCCTCAGGGGACGATCACGACCTTGCCGACGACCTCGCGCTCCTCCAGGAGGCGCATCCCCTCGCCCGCTTCCTCGAGCGGCAGGACCCGGTCGATTTCGGGCTTCAACCGGCCTTCGCCGAGCAGGCCCAAGAGGCTCTCCAGGTCCTCGCGCTGCCAGCCGTTGGAGCCCTTGACGTCGATCTCGTAGGTCCAGATGAAACGGATGTCGGTCTTGGGGTCGTAGCCGGCGGTGGCCCCGCAGGTCAGCATCCGACCGCCGAGGCAAAGGCAGCGAAGCGACGGCACCCAGGTCTCGCCGCCGGTGTTGTTGACGACCACGTCGACGCCGCCGGTGGGGCGCAACCGGGTCGGCTTGCCGAAACGGGACCAGACCCCCTTGACCATGTCCTCCTTGGAAAGGTCGATAATGTCGTCGGCGCCGATCTCGCGCAGGCGGACCGCCTTCTCGGGGCTGCTGGTGCAGGCGATCACCTCGGCCCCAGACAGCTTGGCGAGCAGCACGCAGCAGGTGCCGACGCCACCGCTGGCGCCCAGGATCAGAACTCGCTCGCCCGCCTGGATGTGGCCGTTGGTGATCATCATCCGGTGCGCGGTGCCGTAGGCACACGGCAGCGCCGCCGCGGTCTCGAAGCCGATGCCCTCGTCGAGGCGGATCAGCTGCCTGGCCGAGACCCGGCAGTATTCGGCGAGGCCACCGTGGCGGGTTTCGCCCATCAGCGTGCCGTCCTCCCAGTCGGTCGGGTTTACCAGCACGCGCTCGCCCACCTGCCAGCCGTCGACGCCGGGGCCGAGAGCGGCGACCTCGCCGGCCATGTCGAGGCCCATGATCATCGGCATCGGCACCTTGATCCCCGGCATGCCCCTGCGGGTGAAGAGGTCGTGATAGTTGAGTGCCGCCGCGCCGACGCGGATCAGCACCTCGCCTGCCGCAGGCTCTGGGTCCGGGAAATCCGGCTCATAGACCAGCACCTCCGGGCCGCCGTGTTGGTGGATCACTTGCGCCCTCATACCTGGCCTCCCGTCTCTGCCGCCGCCCGCTCGGTCAGGGCCGTGCGGTCGATCTTGTTGGTCGCCGCCAGCGGCAGGGCATCGAGAAAGAAGACTCGCCGCGGGTGCTGAAAGGCCGGCGCATGAGCGAGCGCGAACGCCTTCACCGTCTCTTCGCGCAACTCGGCACCGGCGCGGGCGACGATGAAGGCCACCGGCTTCGCCCCTTTGATCTCGTCTGCGACCGGCACGACGCAGGCCTGGTCGATGTCGTCGTGGCGTTCCAGCATCTTCTCCACCTCGCCCGGATAGAGGTTCTCGCCGCCGCAGTTGAACATGTCGTCGGCACGGCCGACGAAATAGTACCAGCCGTCGTCGTCACGGCGCATGACGTCGCCGGTGTCGTACCAGCCATCGGCCGTGATCCGCTCGGCTGTCTTGTCGGGCAGGTTGTGATAGCCCGGCATCATCGCCGGCGTATCCAGCTGCAGGACGCCCTCGGCCGCCTCGCGGCCCGCGTCGTCGACGAGGCGGATGCCGATCCCGGCGAGCGGGTAGCCGAGCGACAGGTCTGGCCGCGGCAGGCCGTCGGGATGGGGGCCGAAGACGCCGGCCCCCGCTTCCGTGGTGCCGTAGCTGTTGGACTGTATCCGGCCCGGAAGGACCGCCTTCAGGGCGTCGACCAGATGCTGCGTCAACGGCGCCGAGCCCATGCCAACGACCTCAACTGAGGAAAGATCGGTCCGCCCCAGAAGCTCTGTCTCGCGCGCCACCAGGGCCAGCATGGTCGGCACCGAGGTCAGCCAGGTGCAGCGGTGGCGTTCGATCGCCTCGATATAGGCCGGCGCCCGGAACTCGGGCAGCAGGACCATGCTGGCATGGCTCGCCATCACCAACTTGGTGAAGATCAGCGCGTTCATGTGGTAGAGGGGTGCGGCGACGAGAAAGCGATGGCGCGAATAGTCGGGGTCGACCTGCGCGCGCGCCGCGATCACCCAAAGCTGACCGGCATGGCTGAGCGGCACGCCCTTCGGAACCCCGGTCGAGCCGGAGGTGTAAAGAAACATCGCGATCTCGTCTTCGTCGGGGCGCACGCTCTCGAAATCGCCCGGGTCGAGCAACGCCCCGAAGCCGTCCTCGCCGGCGCCGTCAAAGCACACCACCGGGATATCGTCGGGACAGTCGGCCAGGCGCGCGGTATCGGCGAAGACCATGGCGACATCGGCGTCGCCGAGGATGTAGCGGATCGTCTCGGACGGAAATCGATAGCTCACCGGCACCGAGACCAGACCCGCCCGCATGGTGCCGAAATAGGCGGTGAGGAACTCGGCCCGATTGGCCGACAGGATGGCGACCCGTTGCCCGCGCTTCAGGCCGCGACGCAACAGGCCACGCGCCACCGCCCGGGCCTCGGCGTCGACCTCTCCGTGGCTGAAGCGGCGCGGCCGTTCCGGCTCCAAGAGATCGACCAACGCCAGCGCCGCCGGGTCCCGGTCCCGCCCGACCAGGTCTCCGAGGTTGAAGAACTGCCCCATCGCGGACCGACGCCCTCCCCTGCTCTCGCTTCCCTCTCGGTCGACGCGGGGCATCTTGCGACAGGCCAGGGCGCTTTCGCAATCGGTGTAAGGGGTGGCCGGGCGCCGCGCCGGCTCAGGCGTGGCCGTCGCCGTCGAGCGCGCGGAGCCGAGCGATGTCCTCGATGACGATGCGGTGGCCCGAGCTCTCGACCCCCATCTTGCGGAGCTTGGAGAGCGAGCGCGAGAAGGTTTCGGGCTGCATGCCGAGGCGGCCGGCGATCAGCGCCTTGTCGACCGGCAGGCTTATGGTCACCGGGCCCGTCGTCTCCGACGACATTCGGGACAGGAAGGCGGCGACCCGCTCGGTGGTCGACTTGACGGTCCGCTGCTCGACTTGGCGCACGAGATACCTGAGCCGCAGCGACATCGCGGCCAGCATGTTGAGGCCGACCTCGGGGTTGGTGGTGATCGTGCGCACGAAGGACGCGCTCGGGATCACCAGCAGGCGCGCGTCGTCCGCGACCGAGCAGCTGGCGGGATAGATCTTGTTGGCGAAGATCGCCGCCTCGGCGACGACCTCACCGGCGCCGAAGACGCCGATCACGCTCTCGCCGCCGTCGGCCGCCTGACGAAAGACCTTTAGCCAACCGTCGAAGACGACGTAGAAATTCTCCGCCGGCTCGTCCTGCAGGAACAGAAGCGTGTTGCGCCGGTAGCGGCGAACCACCGCATCCATCAACAAGGTCGCGATCGCCGCCGACGGTACGCCGGCGAAGAGAGGCGATTTCGACAGGTGCTCCAGATCGCCACTCTTGGCACCGAGCCTTTGCCGCAACTGCTCCCATTCCATAAGTCGGCTGACCTCCGCGGCACCCGAGGGGCGGAAAGAAGAAAGCACCGAGGTGATGCTTATCGGGTCGCCAGCATAGCACCGTCGACGCCCGCCTTGCCCACCTTTCCTGCCCGCCGGGTCGGGGCGGCGGGCCTGAAGACTAGACATTCCCGCGCAGTCTTACGATAAATGACGCATGACTCGAAACGGCGAGCCGGCCCCCGACAGAACGGGGCGCCTCGCTGTCCGAGAAACCCGTCGATATCGGGGGCGGCGGCCAAGAGGGCCCCGAAACGATCGCGCCGCCGGCCAGCTCCGGCGGCATCACTTAGGGGAGCGACTGTCAATGCGACTGAAGACCTTATTCCTGGCCGGCGCGGTATCGCTGGCCATGGCTCTGCCGGCCGGTGCCAAGGAGCTCAAATTCGCGTTCCAGGGAACGCTGAACTCACTCGATCCCTATAACCTGAACGAGACCTTCCATCTGGGCTTTCAGGGCAACATCTACGAAGGGCTGATCCGCCGCGGCGCCGGGCTGGAGATCGAGCCGGCGCTGGCCGAGCGCTGGGAAGTGCTGGAGCCGACCCGCTGGCGCTTCCATCTCCGCAAGGGCGTTAAGTTCCACGACGGCACGCCCTTCACCGCCGACGACGTGGTCTTCTCGGCGACCCGTGCCCGCGCCGAGGGCTCGGACGTCAAGACCCGTGTTGCCGCCGACACCAAGGTGGTCAAGGTCGACGACCATACCGTCGATTTCATCACCGCCAAGCCCAACCCGATCGTGCATGTCGAGTGGGGCACCTGGTACATCATGTCGAAGGCCTGGGCCGAGAAGAACAAGGCGACGAGCCCGCAGAAGCTGAGCGGCAACGAGGAGAACTTCGCCACCCGCCACGCCAACGGCACCGGCCCCTTCAAGCTGGTCAGCCATGAGAGCGGCGTCAAGACGGTGGTCGAGGTCAACCCCGACTGGTGGGACAACGCCAACAAGGAGCACAACCTCACCAAGGTGACCTTCACGCCGATCGGCTCGGATGCGACCCGGGTCGCAGCACTGCTGTCGGGCCAGGTCGACATGGCCTATCCGATCCCGGTACAGGACCAGAAGCGGGTCGCGTCGAACGGCGGCACCAGCATGCTGATCGGGCCCGAGCTTCGGACCATCTTCCTCGGCATGGACCAGTTCCGTGACGAGCTGTTGGAATCCAACGTCAAGGGCAAGAACCCGTTCAAGGACAAGCGGGTCCGCGAGGCCTTCTACCGCGCCGTCGACATCAAGGCGATCCAGAAGAAGGTGATGCGCGGCCTCTCCGATCCTTCGGCGCTGATGATCTCGCCGAAGCTGACGGCGATCAAGCCGGGCCGCTTCGAGCGGCTCAGCTACGATCCCGCCAAGTCGAAGGCGCTGTTGGCCGAGGCCGGTTATGGAAGCGGCTTCGAGGTCGGCATGGACTGCCCCAACGACCGCTACGTCAACGACGAGGCGAT
>JASLMY010000054.1 GCA_030746295.1 Alphaproteobacteria bacterium
GGTCCAAATCTCGCCGGCATTGCTGGCCATCGTGTACTTGATGAACTTACGGATGTTGTCGTAGATCCGCCGGCCCTCGCGCACGGCGGCAACCACGGTGGCGAAGTCGTCGTCCAGCAGCACCGCGTCCGCCGCCTCGCGGGCGACGTCGGTGCCCTTCAGCCCCATCGCCACGCCGATATCCGCCTGCTTCAGGGCCGGCGCGTCGTTGACGCCGTCCCCGGTCATGGCGACGAACTGGCCGCGACCTTGCAGCGCCGTGACGAGGTCGTATTTCAGCTCCGGCGAGATCCGGGCATAGACCCGGCAGTCGGCGACCGCCTGCGCCAAATCCGTCGGTGAGAGCGTCTGCAACTCGGGTCCCGTCAGCATGGCCTCGCCGTCCTCGACGATGCCGAGCTCGACCGCGATCGCCGTCGCCGTCGCCGGATGGTCGCCAGTGATCATCGCCACCCGAATGCCGGCCCTGGCGCAGGAGGCGATCGCTTCCCTAACCCGGGGCCGCGGCGGGTCGGCCAGTGCGACCAGCCCCAGAAAGGTCAGCTCGCGCTCCATGTCGGCGGCCTCGGGGCGTGACGGCAATTCCGAGAGTTCCCGCTCGGCGAAGGCGAGAACGCGGTATCCGGCCCGTGCCGTCGCTTCGGCGATCTCAAGCATCCCGTCGGCGTCCAATGGCTCGGCACCTTCCGGGCCTTGTTGGCCGAGACAGAGCGGCAGCACCGCCTCCGGCGCCCCCTTGACGATGGCGAGACCGGCGGTAGCCCCTCGGTGCAGCGTCGTCATGCGCCGCCGGCGCGCCTCGAACGCAACCTCTCCGACCCTGGGCCAGATAGTCTCCAGGGTCTGCCGGTCATATCCCGCGGCGGCCGCCGCTTCCAGGATCGCGATCTCGGTCGGGTCGCCCTGCGCGTCACCGGTCGCGTCGGCCTCGACATCGCTGTTCAGTGCCATGGCCCGGCCCAATGCCTGCCACCGGGTCTCCTCCTGTCCGGCTTCCGGCAGTTCCGTCAGCCGCTCCGTCGGGGCCAGGAAGACTTCGGCCCGCATCGAGTTCTGGGTCAGCGTGCCGGTCTTGTCGCAGCAGATGACGGTGACCGAGCCCAGCGTCTCCACCGCCGGCAGGCGGCGGATCAGGGCTTTCGCTGCGACCATGCGCTTCGCACCCAGTGCCAGGGCGATGGTGACTACCGCGGGAAGGGCCTCCGGGATCGCCGCGACGGCGAGGCTGACCGCGGTCAGGAACATCAACAGAAGCGGCTCGCCGCGGGCGAGACCGGCGAAGAGGACGACGGCGCAGATCACCAGCACCGCGAGCGAGAGCCACCGGCCGAAGGTGGCGAGACGGCGCTGCAGCGGGGTCAGCGGCCGGGCGCCCTCGCGCATCAGGCTGGCGATGCGGCCGAGCTCGGTCTCGGTGCCGGTCGCTACCGCGACGCAACGGGCGCGGCCGGCGGTCACGTGGGTGCCTTTGTGCGCCATCGTGGCGCGGTCGCCGAGCGCCGCCTCGACCGCCACGACCACGCTGGCATCCTTGATCACGGGCACGGACTCGCCCGTCAGCGCCGCCTCGTCGACCGAGAGGTCGGCGGTCTCGACAATGCGAAGGTCGGCCGGGACGACGTCGCCCGCCTCCAAGAGCACAATATCTCCCGGCACCAAGTCGGCCTCGGCGACCTCCTGGCGGCGATTGTCCCGGAGGGCCGAGACGTGCGGGGCGCTCAACTGCTGGAGTGCCTCCAGCGCCCGCTCGGCGCGGTACTCCTGCACGAAGCCGATGATCGCGTTCAGGACCACGATCACCAGGATGGCAATGGCGTCCAAGAGCTCGCCGATCAGGCCTGCGACCGTCGCGGCCAGCAGCAGGACGACGATCATGACGTTGGCGAACTGCCGCGCCAGCAGGATCAGAGGTCCAGCACCGCCGCCGCTCTCCAGCTGATTCGGGCCCCAGCGCGCCCGCCGGCGGCCGACCTCGGCGGCCGGCAGACCTTGGGCCGGGTCGACCTCGAGACGGCGCAACACCTCGGCCCCGTCGATCGCGTGAGGGGGCGGACCGTCCCTGAATAGTGTGTAATGCGACACCTCAGAACTCATCGAGGTGCCCATCATTTCAATGCCGGGCGGCGCATGCAAGATGGTTCGCGGGTCGGCGCCGGCGGTGTTCTTTCCGCCCGTCGGCGTAGATTGGGGCTGGACCAAGCGCATCGGCTGGGACCACAATCGTGCCTCGATTGCCGTCAGCGGCGGCAATCGTCCAGGGAGGTGAGCCGATAGTGGGGAAACGATGAAACTGCAACTCATTGCCACGTTGATCGCCGCGGTTTCCGCCACCGCGGTGGCAGCGGCGGAGATCAAGCCTGCCGTCGTCTTCGACATGGGCGGCAAGTTCGACAAGTCGTTCAACGAAGGGGTCTGGAACGGCGTCGAGAAGTTCCGCAAGGAGACCAGCATCGCCTACCGCGAGTTCGAGGTCACCAACGAGACCCAGCGCGAGCAAGCGTTGCGCCGCATGGCCCAAAGGGGCGCCGATCCGGTTCTCGGCATCGGCTTTGCGCAGGCACCGGCGCTGGAGAAGGTCGCCAAGGAGTTCCCGAAGACCCGCTTCGCCATCATCGACATGGTGGTCGACCTGCCGAACGTGCAATCGATCGTCTTCAAGGAACACGAGGGCTCGTTCCTGGTTGGCGCGCTGGCCGCCCAGGCCTCGAAATCGGGCAAGGTCGGCTTCATCGGCGGCATGGACATCCCGCTGATCCGGCGCTTCGCCTGCGGCTACGTGCAGGGCGCGAAGTTCCAGAACGCCAAGGTCGAGATCCTGCAGAACATGACCGGGACCACGCCGGCCGCCTGGAACAACCCGACCAAGGGCGGCGAGCTCGCCCGCAGCCAGTTCGACCGCGGCGCCGACATCGTCTATGCCGCCGCCGGCGGCACCGGGGTCGGCGTCTACCAGGCCGCCAAGGACAGCGGCAAGCTCGCCATCGGCGTCGACAGCAACCAGAACCATTTGCATCCGGGCACGATGCTGACCTCGATGCTGAAGCGGGTCGACGTCGCCGCCTACAATGTCTTCATGTCAGCAAAGCAAGGCACCTGGAAGGCCGGCATCCAGGTCCTGGGGCTGGCCGAGGACGGCGTCGGCTGGGCCCTCGACAAGCACAACGAGAGCCTGGTCTCGCCCGAGATGCGGAGCCGGATCGACGCCATCAAGGCCGACATCATCGCCGGCAAGATCAAGGTCCACGACTACATGAGCGACAGCAGCTGCAAGTTTTGAACAGCTGAGGCTCGACGGGCCGACGTGGCGGAAACAACAGAGCCCGGGGGCGACACGGCGCTTGCCGCGGCCCCCTCCGGCGCTGGCCGGCCACCCGCGATAGAGCTTCGGGACATCGACAAGCGCTTCGGCCCCGTCCACGCCAACCGCGAGGTCTCGCTCAGTGTGCCGGCGGGCGTCATCCACGGTATCGTCGGTGAGAACGGCGCTGGCAAGTCGACGCTAATGAACATCCTCTACGGCTTCTACGAGGCCGACCGCGGCGAGATTCTGGTCGAGGGTAAGCGCCGCCGCATTCGCAACTCTGCCGATGCCATCGCCGCCGGCATCGACATGGTCCACCAGCACTTCATGCTGGTCGACAGCTTCACCGTGCTGGAAAACGTGATGTTGGGCAGCGAAGGCGGTGCCACGCTGGCCGGCGGCGTTCGGGCGGCGCGGCAGGCGCTGGCACGGCTCGGCGAGGATTTCGGCCTGAAGGTGCCGGCGAATGCCCTCGTCGGCGACTTGCCGGTTGGCCTGCAACAGCGAGTCGAGATCTTGAAGGCCCTTCATCGCGGCGCCCGCATCCTGATCCTCGACGAGCCCACCAGTGTGCTGACACCGCAGGAAACCGAGCAACTCTTCCGCATCTTGGGCGCACTCCGCGACCAGGGCGTGACGGTGATCCTGATCACCCACAAGCTGAGAGAGATCATGGCGATCACCGACTCGGTCTCGGTCATGCGCCAGGGCCGGATGGTGGCGCACCTCGAGACCCGGTCGACCGATCGGGAGGCCCTCGCCGAGCTGATGGTCGGCCGAAAGGTGCTCCTCCGGGTCGAGAAGACGCCAGCCCAACCGGGTGCGGCGGTGCTGCAGGTCGCTGGCCTGACGCTGGTCGACGCAACCGGGGTCGCCCGTCTCGACGGCGTCGGCCTCGAGCTCCGCGCCGGCGAGATCGTCGGCATCGCCGGCGTCTCCGGCAACGGCCAGAGCGAACTCCTGGAAGTCCTCGCCGGCATCCGCCCCTTCGATAAGGGCCGCGTTCGCCTGGGCACGACCGAGATCACGCCCGAGCACCGGCGCAACCCGGCCGAGATGCGGCGGCTCAAGGTCGCGCACGTGCCGGAGGACCGGCTCAGGAGCGGCGTCGTGCCGGCCTTCGAGGCCAGGGAATCCTTCATCCTGGGCTACCACGACGATCCCGCCTACAACGGCGCCGTCTTCACGGACATGGCCGCGATCCTCGAGGATTGCGCCGCGAACATGGCCAAGTATGACGTCCGCCCGGCCGACCCGGGCCTCGGCACCCGCAACTTCTCCGGCGGCAACCAGCAGAAGCTCGTCCTGGCCCGCGAGTTGGAGCGGGCGCCCGACGTGTTGCTGGTCGGCCAGCCGACCCGCGGCGTCGACATCGGCGCCATCGAGTTCATCCACCGCAGCCTGATCGCGATGCGCGATGCCGGTAGTGCGGTGCTTCTGGTCTCGGTCGAGCTCGACGAGGTGATGAGCCTCGCCGACCGGATTCTGGTGGTGTTCGAGGGCCGGATCGTCGGCGAGGTCGGGGCCGGCGAGGCCGACGAGCGCGACCTCGGCCTGATGATGGCCAACATCGTGCCGGAGCACCTGAGGCCCGACGGGGAGCCGCCCGGAGATGGCTGAGGCCCAAGCCGAGGCGCCGCGCTGGGTCGGCTACCTGGTGGTGCCCTTGGCCAACCTGGCGCTGGCCTTCCTGGTCTCGGGCGCCATCGTGCTGGCGATCGGCGAGGACCCGATCGAGGCGGTGGGGATCCTGATCCACGGCGCCTTCGGCTTTGAAGAGGCGATCGGCTACACGCTCTACTACGCCACCAACATCACTTTCACCGGGTTGGCGGTGGCGATCGCCTTTCACGCCAATCTCTTCAACATCGGCGGCGAGGGCCAGGCCTATATCGGCGGCCTCGGCGTCGGCCTCGTCTGCCTCGGCGTCGACGCCTACCTGCCTTTCCTTGCGATCCTGGCGTTGGCGATACTGGCGGCGGCGCTCTTCGGTGCCGCTTGGGCCCTGATCCCGGCCTATCTGCAGGCCAAGCGCGGCAGCCACATCGTTATCACGACCATCATGTTCAACTTCATCGCCTACGCGCTGATGAACTATCTGTTGGTCCGGGTCTTGATCAAGCCGGGGCAGATGTCGCCCGAGACCCGCGAGTTCGCCGAGGTCTCGTGGCTACCCTTCGCGCATGAGGCGCTGGCCTGGGTCGGTATCGAGGTGACCCGCTCGCCCCTGAACCTGTCATTCCTCTGGGCGCTCTTCTGCTGTCTCGTGGTCTGGCTCCTGGTCTGGCGCACTCGCTGGGGCTATGCGTTGCGCGCCGTCGGTGCTAACGAGAGCGCCGCCGTCTACGGCGGCATCAAGCCGGCCCGGGTGGTGATCTACGTCATGTGTGTCTCCGGCGCGCTCGCTGGCTTCGTCGGCCTGAACGAGATCATGGGCGTGCAGCATCGCCTGTTGTTGAACTTCACCGCCGGCTATGGCTTCGTCGGCATCGCCGCGGCGCTGATGGGGCGGAGCCATCCGCTCGGCATCATCCTGGCGAGCCTGCTGTTCGGCGCCCTCTACCAGGGCGGAGCCGAGCTCGCCTTCGAGATCCCCCGCATCACCCGCGAGCTCGTGGTCGTGATCCAGGGTCTGGTGATCCTCTTCTCGGGCGCTCTCGAGTTCATGCTGAAGCCCCATATCGAGGCCCTGTTCCGCCGGCGGGCGCCGGTGGCGGCGGCCGAGTAGCGCCATGGACGACGCCTTCCTGCTCTCCGTCCTGACCCTCGATGCGACGCTCCGCGTAGCGACGCCGTTGGTGCTCTGCGCCATGGCCGGGCTCTTGTCCGAGCGCTCCGGCATCATCGATATCAGTCTCGAAGGCAAGATGCTGGGCGCCGCCTTTGCCGCCGCCGCCGTCGCCGCGGTTAGCGGCTCGGCCTGGCTGGGGCTGGCGGCAGCGGCGCTGACCGGGATCGCGCTGGCGCTGGTGCACGGCTTTGCCTGCATCACCCACAACGGCAACCAAGTGGTGAGCGGCGTCGCCATCAATATTCTGATGTCGGGGATGACGGTGACGCTGGGCATCGCCTGGTTCGCCCAGGGCGGGCAGACGCCCTCGCTGCCGCCCGAGGCCCGTTTCACGCCGCTGGTCTGGCCCGGCGCGGAGGCGCTGCGCCAAGTGCCGATCCTCGGCACCATCTATGCCGAGCTCTTGAGCGGCCACAATCTCTTGGTCTACGTCGCCTTTATGGGCGTTCCGTTGACTTGGTGGCTGGTCTACCGCACCCGCTTCGGTTTGCGCCTGCGCGCCGTCGGCGAGAACCCGCTGGCCGTCGACACCGCCGCCATCTCGGTCGCCTGGATGCGCTACCGGGCCGTCATCTGTGCCGGTGTCCTGTCCGGCATCGCCGGCGCCTACCTCTCGACGGCGCAGAGCGGTGCCTTCGTCCGCGAGATGACGGCCGGCCAGGGCTACATCGCACTGGCGGCGATGATCTTCGGCAAATGGCGGCCGCTGCCGGCGATGGGCGCCTGCCTGCTGTTCGGCTTCTTGGACGCGGTCGCGGTCCGCCTGCAGGGGGTGGTGCTACCGGTGATCGGCGAAGTTCCGGTACAATTCATCCAGGCCCTGCCCTATGTCTTGACCGTAGTCCTGTTGGCAGGCTTCATCGGTCGCGCCGTGGCCCCGAGGGCGATCGGCATACCTTATGTGAAAGAGCGATGAGCGAGCACTTGGAACGGATGATCGATCTTGCCCGCGAGGTCCGGGAACGGGCCTACGCGCCCTATTCGGGCTTCAAGGTCGGCGCCGTCGTGCGTACGCCCGAGGGCGACCTCCACACCGGCACCAACGTCGAGAACTCGTCCTATCCGCAAGGCTGGTGCGCCGAGGCCTCGGCCATCTCCGCCATGGTCGCGGCAGGGGACCAGCAGATCGCCGAGGTCGTGGTCCTGGGCGACGGCGAGCGGCTCTGCACGCCCTGCGGCGGTTGCCGCCAGAAGCTCCGGGAGTTCGCCAACGGGGAGACGCCGGTGCACATCTGTGGTCCCGAGGGCCATCGCCGAACGGTCACGCTGGGCGAGCTGATGCCGCTCGCCTTCGGACCGGAGAATTTGGAGTGACAGCTGAGGCGGCGGCCGCCGTCGCCGGCTTGGCGAGCGGCGGCCTGGTGCCGGAGGTCGGCCTGGTGCTGGGCTCCGGTCTTGGCGCCGTCGCCGAGGCGATCGAGGACGCGAACGCTATCCCCTACCGGGATTTGCCCGGCTTCCCGGTGCCGACAGTGGAAGGTCATAGCGGCCGCCTGATCCTCGGCCGACTCGCCGGGGTGCCGATCGCCTGCCTGCAGGGCCGCGCGCATCTCTATGAAGGTCTCGGGGCCGACGCCGTGACACTGCCGATCCGGACGCTGCAGCGTCTCGGCGCCCGGCGTCTGTTGTTGACCAATGCCGCCGGCAGTCTAGTGCCTGAGATCGGTGCCGGCCGCCTGATGCTGATTACCGACCATATCGACTTCAGCGGCCGAAACCCCCTGATCGGCCCCAACGATGCGGCTTTCGGCCCGCGCTTCGTCGATCTGACCGAGGCATACGACCCCGAATTGAGAAGTCGGCTCCTGGAAGCGGCAGCGGGGGAAGGAATCACCCTGCACCAGGGCGTCTACGTCTGCTGCGTCGGTCCCAGTTTCGAGACCCCGGCCGAGATCCGTGCCTTCCGCACCATCGGCGCCGACGCGGTGGGCATGTCGACGGTGCCGGAATGTATCGTCGCCCGCCATTGCGGCATGGTCGTGGCGGCGGTCTCGGTGATCACCAACCTCGCCGCCGGCCTGGGCTCCGGCCCGTTGAGCCATGACCAGACGCTCGCCGGCGTCGGCAAGGCGGCGGATAATTTCGGCCGTCTGTTGCATCGTTTCCTCGCCGATCTGGGCGCCGGCACCTGAGGGGCGACCCGGTGTTGCCGCAAGAGATCATCCGGCAGAAGCGCGACGGCGATGCCCTGACCGCGGCCGAGATTACCGAGTTCGTCGCCGGCATTGCGAACGGCTCGCTGGCCGAGGCGCAGGTCGCAGCTTTCGCCATGGCGGTCTACCTGAACGGCATGTCGATGATGGAGACGGTGGCCCTGACCCGGGCGATGACCGATTCGGGTCGCCGCATCGATTGGGCCGACGCCGGGCTCGACGGTCCGGTGCTGGACAAGCACTCGACCGGCGGGGTCGGCGACAAGGTGAGCCTGATGCTGGCGCCGCTGATCGCCGCTTGCGGCGGCTACGTGCCGATGATCTCGGGCCGCGGCCTCGGCCACACCGGCGGCACGCTGGACAAGCTGGAGAGCATCCCGGGCTATGACGCCAGCCCCGACCTGGAGACCTTCGCCCGCGTCGTCGCCGAGGTCGGCTGCGCCATCATCGGCCAAACGGACGACTTGGCGCCGGCCGACCGCCGCCTCTATGCCGTCCGCGACGTCACCGCGACGGTGGAATCGATCCCTCTCATCACCGCCTCGATCCTCTCCAAGAAGCTCGCCGCCGGCCTCGACGCCCTGGTCATGGACGTCAAGACCGGCAGCGGTGCTTTCGCTGCCTCCGAAACCATGGCGCGCGAGTTGGCGTCGAGCATCGTCGAGGTCGCGCGCGGCGCCGGTCTCGCCACACGGGCGCTGATCACCGACATGGATCAGGCTCTCGGCACGACTGCCGGCAACGCCCTGGAAGTGGCGGAGACCGTCGCCTATCTGACGGACGGCCCGCGTGATGCGCGCCTCGACGCGGTGGTGATGGCCTTGGGCGCGGCCCTACTGACGCTGGGCGGTCTGGCGGCGGACGAGGTCGAAGCCGAGGCGCGGCTGACGGCGGCACGTGAGTCCGGCCGGGCGGCGGACTGCTTCGCCGCCATGGCGCGGGCCTTGGGCGCCTGCGTCGATCCAATTCAGGACCGGGGCCGGTGCTTGCCGGTAGCGCCCGTGCAACGACCGGCTCCGGCGCTCCGGAGCGGCATCGTCACGTCCATGGACGCGCGCGCACTCGGCCTGGCGGTGGTCGAACTGGGCGGCGGCCGCAAACGGCCGAACGATAGCGTTGATCCGAGCGTCGGGCTTAGCGAAGTGGCCGCGATCGGCGCTGTCGTCCAGGCCGGCGACCCGCTCGCGATCGTCCATGCCCGTGATGCCGCCGATGCCGAGGCCGCGGCGGCCTCACTACAGGCGGCAGTCGAGATCGGCGCCACGGCCCCACCCGACCGGCCCGTCGTCATCGCGCAGTTGGGTGGGGTTTGAAGCGATGCGCCGCGCCGTCATCCTGGTGGCTGATTCGCTCGGCATCGGTGCCGCCGATGACGCCGCGCGCTTCGGCGATGCGGGCGCCGACACGCTGGGCCACATCACGGAGTCGGTACCCCTCGCCCTGCCCAACCTGGCGCGGCTCGGGCTCGGACTGGCGGCCCGGGCGAGCGCCGGCCGCGTGCCGCCTGGCTTGGAGGTCGAGGCGGAAGCGGTGAAGGGCGCCTGGGGCTACGCCGTCGAACGGAGCCGCGGCAAGGATACGCCAAGCGGCCATTGGGAGATGGCGGGCGTGCCGGTGCTCTTCGACTGGGGTTATTTCCCCGACGAGACGCCTTGCTTTCCGGCAGCCCTGACCGAGGCGCTGATCGCCGAAGCCGGGCTTCCCGGTCTCTTGGGCGATTGCCACGCCTCGGGCACCGAGATCATCCAGCGCCTCGGCGAAGAGCACATCCGGACCGGCAAGCCAATCGCCTACACCTCGGCCGACAGCGTCTTTCAGATCGCCGCCCACGAGACCCTTTTCGGGCTCGATCGCCTCTACGAGGTCTGCCGCATCGCCCGCCGGCTGGTCGACGCCTACGAGGTCGGCCGGGTGATCGCGCGGCCTTTTGTCGGCGAGGCGGCCGGCGCTTTCGAGCGCACCGGCAACCGCCGCGACTTGGCGACGCCACCGCCGGCGCCGACGCTTTTGGACCGGCTCACCGAGGCCGGCGGCGAGGTCATCGCCGTCGGCAAGGTCGCCGACATCTTCGCGCACTCCGGCATTGGTCGGGAGATCAAGGCGGTCGGCAACGAGGCTCTCTTCGAGGCGACGGTCCGGGCATTGGCCGAGGCCGGCGACCGCGCCCTCGTCGTCACCAACTTCGTCGACTTCGACCAGCTCTACGGCCACCGCCGCGACCCGGTCGGTTATGGCCGGGCGCTCGAACGACTGGATGCCCGCCTGCCGGAGCTGGAAGCGCGGCTCCAAGCCGGCGACCTCGCCGTCATCACCGCCGACCACGGCTGCGATCCGACCTGGAAGGGCACCGACCACACCCGCGAGCACGTGCCGGTGTTGGCTTTCGGCCCCGACGTCCGCCCCCGCGATCTCGGCCGCCGCGAGAGCTTCGCCGACATCGGCCAGAGCATCGCGGCCCATTTGGGCCTCGGCCCCTTGAACCACGGCGAGGCCTTCTAGGCGATGCCCCTGCTCGCCGAGTTGCACTGCCACTTGGAAGGGACGGCGCCGCCGGCGCTGGTCCGCCGTCTGGCGGCACGAAATTCCATCGCCCTGCCGGGAGAGATGTTCAACGCCGGGGGCGGTTTCGCCTGGGACGGTTTCAGCCGCTTCCTCGAGGTCTATGACCTCGCCAGCAGCGTCATCCGCGGGCCCCAGGACTATGCCGAGGTCACATCGGCCTACCTTGCCCAAGCGGCGGCCGAGGGCGCTATATACGTCGAGCTGATGGCCTCGCCCGACCATGCGATGGGCAATAGCATGTCCTACTCGGCCCAGATCGAGGGCATCGCCGCCGGCATCGACGCGGCCCGGCGTCGGCACGGTATCGAGGCTCGCGTCATCGTCGTCGCCATCCGCCATGTCGGGCCCGAGCGAGCCCTCGAGGTGGCCCGGGCGATCGCCAGCCATCCGCACCCGCTCGTCACCGGCTTCGGCCTCGCTGGTGACGAGCGCCACGGCCACCCCCGCGACTTCGCCCCCGCCTTCCGTCTTGCCTGCGACGCGGGCCTGGAAGCGACGGCCCATGCCGGCGAGCTGGCGGGGCCGGAGAGCATCCGCGCCGCCCTGGCGCATTTGCCGATCTCACGTCTCGGCCATGGCGTCCGCGCGGCGGAGGATCCCGACCTGGTGGCCGAGATCGCCGAGCGCGGCATCGTGCTCGAGCTCTGTCCGACCTCCAACGTCGCCACCGGCGTCTACTCGACGCTGGCCGAGCATCCCTTGCCCCGGCTCCGCGCGGCCGGATGCCGGGTGACTCTCAACACCGACGATCCGCCCTATTTCGGAACCAGCATCGGTAAGGAGTATCGGTCGGCGGCCGCGGCCTTCGGGCTCTCGGAGCGGGATCTGGCGGGGATCACGCGAACCGCGATCGAGGCCGCCTTTGTCGATGTGCCGACGCGGGCGTGGTTACTGGAAAGGCTCGGGGCAGCGTCATGCGCACCCGAGTGAAGATCTGCTGCATCGCTTCCGAGGCGGAGGCCCGGCTGGCGATGGCGCACGGTGCGGATGCCATCGGCCTGGTCGCGGAGATGCCGAGCGGCCCGGGGCCGATCCCGGACGCCGAGATTCGCGCCATCGCGGCCGGCGTGCCGGCGGGTATCGCGACATTCCTCTTGACCGCCCGGGCCGAGGCGACGGCCATCGTTGCCCATGCCCGCTTCTGCGCCACGACTACGGTGCAACTCGTCGACGAAGTGGCGAGGTCGGCCTATGCCGAGATCCGCGAGGCGCTGCCGGAACTGAAGATCGTCCAGGTCCTGCACGTCGGCGGCGAGGAGACGGTCGAAGCGGCGCGCCGGGTCGCCCCGCTGGTCGACGCGATCCTGCTCGATTCCGGACGGCCCGACGGTGCCGTCAAGGAGCTGGGCGGCACCGGCCGGGTGCACGACTGGCAGGTCAGCGCCCGTGTCGTCGAAGCGATCGAGGGGCCGGTCTTCCTCGCCGGCGGCCTCAAGCCCGAGAACGTCGCCGAGGCGATCCGGACGGTCCGCCCCTACGGCGTCGACCTCTGCTCAGGCGTGCGCACCGACGGCGCCCTCGATGGCGATCGGCTCGCCGCCTTCATGGCCGCCGTGCAGCAGGCCTGAGCTATTTACTTCGCGGTGATCCGGCCCTCGACCTTGGGTGCGATGGTGCCTTCGGCCGCAATGTAGTCCATCACCATGGTCGCCATCAGGGTCGCGGCCGAGGCGTCGATCAGGGCCTTGCCCTTGGTCAGCGCCGCGTAGCCGTCACCGCCGCCGGCGATGTACTCGTTGGTGGCGACACGGTAGCGCTTACCGGGGTCGAGCGGCTGGCCGCCGACCATAGCCTCGACGACGCGGCTTCCCTTAGGCTTCTTGGGGTCGTAGACGAAGCGCATGCCGCTGACATGCGGGAACCGCCCGGCCTTGTCTTCGACACGACTGACACCGTTCTCTAGCGCCGCCAGCAGGTCGTTGCCGGAAAGCTCCAACAGCACGACGACGTTGCCGAAAGGCAGCTCGCCCAGCACGTCCTTGCGGGTCAGCGTCGTGCCGGGCTCGTAGGTGCGGTCGCCACGGATGCCGCCCCCGTTGGTGAAGCCGACTTCGGCATCCATCCCGGCGCGTAGCACATCGGCAATCAGATTGCCGACGTTGCTCTCGGCCGTGCGCACGGCTGACCGGCGGCTGTCCAGCAGCACCGAGGTCTTGCCGACCGCGACGCCCAGCTCCTTGTCGAGAATTTCCTCGTGCTTCTTGACGATGGCGGCGATTTCCGGGTCCGGGGAGACACCGGCGGTGGCGAGGTAGCGCCATTCGGGCAGCATCGAGACCCGGACGCCGCGCTTGGTCTCCTTCTTCTCGATTTTGATGTCGGCGGCCACCAGGTAGTGGGCGTCGTAGCCGGCCTTGAGGATCAGTGTCTTGCCCTCGTAGATGCTGATCGGGTCGTGGTCGTGGCCGCCCAGAATGATGTCGATGCCCTTGACCGAGGCCGCCAGCGCCCGGTCCTGAGCGATGTCGAGGTGGGTGAGGGCAATGATGAAGTCGGCCCCGGCCGCCTTCAACTCCTTGACTGCCTTGGCCGCCGCCGCCTCGGCCGGCAGGAAGCGGACGCCCGTGCCCGGGCTCGAAAGGTGCGTCGTTTCCGGCGTCAGCACCGAGAAGAGGCCGACCGTCAGGGCGCCGACCTTGCGAGTCATGGTCCGGCTGGCGCCGCCGAAGGGCTTGCCGTCGGTCCCTAGCGTGTTGGTGGCGAGCCAGGTGAACTTCGAGGCCGCCATGCGCGCTTTCAGGATCGCGTCGCCGAAGTCGAACTCGTGGTTGCCGAAGCCGGCGACGTCGAGGCCGATGGCGTTCATCAGCGCGATCATCTGTTCGCCCTTGGTCAGGCCTGACATCACCGAGGGCGAGATGAGGTCGCCGCCGAGCGTCGTCAGATGGTTGGCGGCACGGGCCCGCTCGGCCCGCAACAGTGTCATCAGCTCGGCCATGCCGCCCTTGCCGCGCTTGGCCGAGATCTCGTAGACGTCGTTGACGTGCAGCAGCGTCAATTCAGCCGTCTGCGCCGAAGCCGCGGCCGGTGCTAGAAACGCCGCGGCGACGGCTGTCGCGACGAGATGGCGTCTGACGGTCGGGATCATGTCCCCCTCCCATTTTCCCTTGTCACCGTCCGCTCGGGGACGATGACGAAGCCTAGCACAACCGCCGAAGGGAAAACGTGCGATGTCAGCTCGGAATGCGGGGTGGGCGCCGTTACTCGAAGACGTAGCCCGCCTTGGCCTGATGGCGGGAGATCCGGATGCCGAGATCGGGCAGGTCCTGGATCATTCGAAACAGCACGTCCTTGGAGATCTTCAAGGCCACGACGTCGGTCTTCGCCGTTACGGTGGCGGTGCGCGGGGTGTTTTCGAGGACTGCCACCTCGCCGATGAAGGCGTGCTCGCCCATCGCGCGGATGAACCGCTCCTCGCCACCCGACTCCAAGGTTACATCGACGGTCCCGCTGATGATGACGTAAACCGAATCGCCGATCTCGCCCTGCGTCACCAACGTCTCGGCGGCCGCGTACTGCAGCCGCTCGCTGGCGAAGGCCAAGAGCTTCAGCTTCGCGCTCTCGAGCGTCGCGAAAGGCGGCACGCTACGCAGCAATTCGGTTTCGTCGTGCAGGCTCATGCCCTGGCCTCACCTGCGAGCCTCGGAAACGACAGCATAGTAGAGATCGCCGTATTCTCAACCGCCGAGGGCGCGGGGCGGTGCCGGCAATTCCAGCCCGGATATCCCACACTATCCACGGCCTCAGTCGACCTGGGCCTGGTCGATCCGCCAGGAGAAGCGCCGAAAGCGTAGCGGTGCCTACGGTGAGGCGCTTCGACGCCGCGGCCGGCCGGCCCAGGTCGACCCTTCGGGCACCGCTGGCGACCTGACAGGGTGCGTCACGCCGCTTGCTCGATGCCCCCACATCGCGCCGCGCGGCGCTCCTGCCCTGTCAGGCCGACAGCGGCGCTGCGGCCATGGATAGTGTGGGATATCCGGGCTAGCGTCGATGGCTCCAATCCGTCAGCCGTCGGCGCAGCGGCGGGATGTCTAAGGCGATCAGGACGAGGCCGAGAGGGATCATCCAAAAGCCTAATATCGGCAGGAAGCCGAAGACGCCCGCGACCATGAGCACGAGACCGAGGAGCGAGCGCACGCCGGGTGCAATGTGGTTGTTGCCCCAGTGGATCGCTTTCCGCGCGGCATCGCCGATGCGTTGCCTCAGGCTCGGCTTGCCGGTGTCCGACATGCGGCCGATCGCCCCCGCGGCTCAGATCGGTACGCGGACGTCCAGCCAGCGGTGTGCCGTCACCGTCGCCTCGTCGCCGGGGCGTAGCAACGCGGTCGTGGTCTCGGATTCGACGATCGCCGGCCCGGCGACGACTTGGCCCGCCACCAGGGCCTCGAAGTCGTAGACGGGGGCGACCAGCCAGTCGCCGAGATAGATTTGCCGCGTCGCCGCCGGCGGCGAGGGCTCGCCGGTCGCCGCCGCCGGCTCCTGCGGCAGGGCCGGCAAGGCGCCGACCGCGGCGACCCGCGCGTTGACCAGCACCGGGTCCTGCTCCTTCAGGCTGTAGGTATAGAGCTCCTCGTGACGGTGCTCGAAGGCGGCCTTGATGGCCTGCAGCAGCCCTGGCGCCTCGAAATCGATTTCGTCGAGCGAGACGTCAATCTCGAAGATCTGCTCGCCATAGCGCATGTCGGCCCAATGCCGGGTCTCGATCGCGCCCTCGAACCAAGAGGCGAGATGGCGCCGGCCCTCGGCCTCCATGCCGGCGTAAAGCTCGCGAAGCGCTTGTGCGTCAAGGGCCGAGGTGTCGCCGATATGGGTCCTAAGCACCTCGAAGCGAAGCTCGGTCGCCAGCATGCCCCAGGCCGACAGTACCGAGGCGACCCGCGGCACGACGACCCGGGTCAGGTTCAGCTGTCGGGCGAGCTCGGTGGCGTGCAGGCCGGCGGCACCGCCGAAGGCCAGCAGGGCGAAACGGCGCGGGTCGACGCCGCGGCGCACTGTCGCCAGCCGGATGCCCTCGGCCATCTGCGTGTTCACCACCCGGTGCACGCCTTCCGCCGCGCGAACCCCGTCGACGCCGAGGGCCGTGCCCAGGCCGTCGAGGGCGGCGCGGGCGCTGGCAACATCCAGGCTGGCGCGACCGCCCAGGAAGTTCTCCGGGTCGAGATAGCCGAGCACGACGCTGGCATCGGTCACCGTCGGCTCGGTGCCGCCCTGGCCATAGCAGGCCGGGCCCGGCACGGCGCCGGCGCTCTCCGGCCCCACCTGCAACAGGCCGCCGGTGTCGACCCGCGCGATCGAGCCGCCGCCCGCACCCAGCGTGACGATGTCGAGACTGGGAAGTGCGATCCGCTCGTTGACGACGCTGCGCTCGGTCGAGAGGGTCGGCTGGCCGTCGACGATCAGCGAGATATCGGTCGAGGTGCCGCCCATGTCGAAGGGGATGAGGTCGCCGATGCCGACCAGCTCGGCCGCGTGGCGGGCGCCGGCGACGCCGCCGGCGGGCCCCGACAGGACCGTGCCGGCGGCCATGCGGATGGCCTCGGCGATCGGCGTGATTCCGCCGTGGCTGAGGATGATCAGTACCGGCCCCGCATAGCCCGCACCCTGCAGCCGCTCGGCCAGCCGCGAGAGATAGCGCGCCAGGGTCGGTGCCACATAGGCGTTCACCACCGTGGTCGAGACCCGCTCGAACTCCTTGATCTGCGGCAGCACCTCCGACGAAAGGCAGACGTGGACCTTGGGCAGGGCCGCCGCCAGCGCCTCCCGGGTCGCCCGCTCGTGGCGGTCGTCCAGGTAGCTGTGCAGATAGCAGACCGCGACCGAATCCACTTTTGCCCGCTTCAGCCGGGCGATCGCCTTGGCGAGTGACTCTTGGTCCAGCGCCTTCTCGACCCGGCCGTCGGCGCGGATCCGCTCGGCGACCCCGAGGCGAAGGTGTCTCGGCACCAACGGCTCGGGCCGCGGCATGCGTAGGTTGTAGCGGTCCGGCTTCAGGCCCTCGCGCATCTCCAGCACGTCACGGTGGCCCTCGGTCGTCAGCAGGCCGACCGCGGCGCCCTTGCGTTCCAGCAGCGCGTTCGTCGCCACCGTGGTGCCGTGCACGATGCGCTCCGTGCTCGCCAACAGGTCGCCCAAGCCCACACCCAGCATGACCGCCAATTGCTCGAGGCCATTCATGACCCCGATCGACTGATCCTCCGGTGTCGAAGCGGCCTTGGCGAGTGTCACTGTGCCCTGATCGTCGACCGCCACCAAGTCCGTGAAGGTGCCGCCGACGTCGATACCTATGCGATACATCGAATTGTCACTTCTCAAATGTCTGGGTTGCGGAAGCCGGCGCCGACCGGGACCGGCGTCGCTTGGTGAAACCGTTGCGGCGGTCTTGGGCACGCGCCGCCGAGGAACGTGCCTCGGGCGGACCCCAGCCGCCGCCGCCGGCCGAATGGAACTCGAAGACGGTGCCCGGCGGCACCTCCAGCCCTTCCTCCTTGGTCTTCAAGGCGCGTGGGCGGTGGCCGGGCAGGCGCATCAGATAGCGGTGCGGCGCCCCTTCGCCGCCGCCCAAAAGGCCGCAGGAGCCATGGCGGACACCGTCGCCCGCCGTGTTGGCCCGGCAGGGGCCTTCGGTCTCGATCACGAGCTCCAGGTCGACGCCGGAGCCACCGACAAAGCGACCGTCGCCGCCGGAGTCGGGGCGATACTCGTGGCGCCGGAAGTGCAGCGGGAAGCGGGCTTCGACGACCTCGATCGAACCGAACTTGAGGCCGCCGGTCGAATGCCACTCGCCGACGCCGTGCCAGCCGTCGCCGCCGGCCGAGGCGCCGCCGCCGGGGCGGGCGTGGAAGAGGTGCCAGATGAAAGGCTTGTCGTTGCGCGGATCCTCGCCCTTGATGGCGATTCGGAAACGCCGGCCCCAGCCGGCCATGACCCGCTCGGGACAGGCCGCCGCCAGGGCCTTGACGATGGCCTCGACGATCTCCTGCGAGCAATGGCTGGTCGACAGCGTCACCGGCGCCCCCGGATTGGCCCAGACGATCGTGCCTGGCTTGGCCTTGACCGTCACCGGGCGCAGCGAGCCGTCGTTCTTCGGAATCTCCGGGTCGAAAAGAAAAGCGAGCGCCATCGCCACCGCCGACTGCATGTTGGCGTGCGAGGAATTGACGAAGCTGGTGACTTGCGCGTCGGAGCGGCTGAGGTCGACCTCCAGCTCGCTGCCCCTGACCGTCACCGTCGCCCGGATGGCGATGTCGGTGTTGCCGCGGCCGTCGTCGTCGAGTTCGGCCTCGCCTTCGTAGACGCCGTCCTTCCAAGTGGCGAGAACGGCCCGGACCTGGCGCTCGGCGGCGTCCAGGATGGTCTCGACCGCGGCCTCGACGATATCGGCGCCGAACTCCGCCATCAGGTCCAGGAGGCGCCGCTCGCCGAGGCGGACCGAGCCGATCTGCGCCGCCAAATCGCCCTGGAAGTCGCGCGGGTGGCGGACGTTGACCCAGAGCATCTGCTGCACGTCCTCGCGCAGCTCGCCTCGGGAATAGAGGCGGAGCGGTGGTACCCGGAGGCCTTCCTGCCAGATCTCCGTCGCCGAGGCGTTGTAGGCTCCATGGGTGGCACCGCCGATGTCGGAGTGGTGGGCCCGGTTGACGGTCCAGAACAACAGCCGCTCGCCGGCGAAGACCGGCACGAAGGCGGTCAGGTCCGGCAGGTGGCTGCCGCCGAAATAGGGGTCGTTCAAGAGGAAGACGTCGCCCTCGTGGACGTCGTCCTCGAAGAACTCGCGCAGCGCCCGGACGGCCCAGGGCAGCGCGCCCACGTGTACCGGAATGTGCTCCGCCTGTGCCACCAGACGGCCCTCCTCACCGCAGATCGCGGTCGAGAAATCGCGGCTCGAATTGAGGATCTGGGAATAGGAGGTCCTGAGCATCGCTTCGCCCATCTCTTCGACGATGGCGACGAGGCGGTGCTGGACCACTGAAACGGTGATCGGATCGACGTTCTTCACGGAAGGGCCCGAAACTCCATGCTGTCGGGAGGCCATGCCTCGGACGAGGCGGCGGAAACTTGAGTGTAGGGCGCCCAATCGGCGCCGGCAACGCGGTTGACGGCTGGGCCCCTCAGGCGGCGGCCTCCTCCATCAGCCAGTCGCGAAAAGCCCTGAGACTCGGCCGCGTCGCCTTGGCCTCGGGATAGAGGAGCTGCATCGGCCGGGCGGAGCGCCGCACCGTCGCGAACGGGCGCACCAGCCGGCCTTGCGCCAGGTCGTCGCGGACCAGCGCCTCGATACCGATGGCGACACCCAGGCCCTCGATCGCCGCCTGGGTCGCCAGATTGAGGCTCTCGAACCGGGGCCCTTTGTCGGCCGCAACGCCCTCGACGCCGGCGTGGCGCAGCCAACGGGGCCAGTCGTCGGGGCGCGGGTCGCAATGCAGCAGGGTTGCCGAGGCCAGGTCCGCCGGGCGCCGCAGGCGGGCCGCCAGCGCGGGCGCGGCGATGGGGAAGGTCTCCACTTCGGTGATCTTGTGCGCGGCGAGGCCGCTCGGCGCCGCGCCTTCTGGCAAGACTTGGATCGCCAGATCATAGTCGTCACGGGCGAAGTCCACCGGTACCAGAGACGTGGTCAAGCGCACGTCGATCTCCGGGTGGCGGTCGTAGAAGCGGCCCCAGCGGGGGATGAACCAGCGGATGGCGAAGCTCGGGTTGGCGCAGATCGACACCGTGCCGTCGTCGTCCGCGCCCTGCACCCGGGCCGTCGCCGCCGCGACGCGGGCGAGCGGGGTGCGGATCTCGTCCAGATATTCGCGCCCCGTCCGGGTCAGCTCGACGTGCCGGTGTTGGCGCAGGAAGAGCTTGGCGCCGAGCAGTGCTTCCAGCCCCTGAATCTGCCGGCTGACCGCTCCCGGAGTCACGGCGAGTTCCTCTGCCGCATGCAGAAAACTCAAATGACGCGCCGACGCCTCGAAGGCTCGAAGGGCTTGAATTGAAGGGTATCGAGTCATGGTCTTAGATTAACGATTGAATATATCTCAATCAAGACATGCCGACAAATCGTTTGTCGCCAGCCCCGTCCTTCGCCATCTTCCCGCCAGCAGCCCGGAAACCGACCGTCCGATGGAGGATGTCATGAGCCTTGCCGAAGTTCAGCCGATCGACCTGCCGAAGAGCACGAACGAGTGGGTCGCACCCGACTGCCGCGGACTCAACTTCTTCTCGATCGACGCCAGCCTGCAGTCCCTCCTCGGCCTCTACATGGCGGACGACCTCCGGGCCCACATGACGCCTCATTTCGATCGCTTGGGCGAAATCGCCGGCGGCCGCCTCGACGACCTCTCGCGTCTTGCGGACCGTCACGACCCGATCCTGCATGTCCGCGACCACCGCGGCGTCGACGAGGACTGGATCGAGTTTCACCCCGCCTATCGCGAGATGGAACAGGTCGGTTATGGTGACTTCGGCATCCACTGCATGACGCACAGGCCGGGCGTGCTGGGCTGGCCCGACAAGGTCGCCCCGATCGCCAAGTACGTCTTCCAGTACCTCTTCACCCAGTCGGAGTTCGGCCTGATGTGCCCGATCTCCGCCACCGACACCTCAGCCCTGCTGATCGAGCGTTACGGCGACGATGAGACCAAGCGGCGCTTCTTGCCCCGCATGCTGACCAAGAACATGGGCGAGATACTCAAAGCCGCCCAGTTCATGACCGAGAAGACCGGTGGTTCCGACGTCGCCAATTTGGAGCTGGAGGCGCGTTTCGAGGACGGCGTCTGGCGGCTCTACGGCGAGAAGTGGTTCTGCTCTTGCGCCGACGGCGACGTTGCCCTGCTGTTGGCCCGGCCCCAGGGCGCACCCGGCGGCAGCCGCGGTCTCGGCCTCTTCGCCATGCCGCGCCATCTCGACGACGGCGCGCGCAACAGCTACCGCATTGTTCGCCTGAAGCCGAAGCTTGGCACCCGCTCGATGGCCTCGGGCGAGATCGTCTTCGACGGCGCTGTCGCCTATGCCTTGGGAGACACCAGCCGGGGCCTGAAGCAGATGATGGACCAGGTCAACATGTCGCGACTCTCGCACGGCGTCCGTGCCGCGGGCATGATGCGGCGCTGTCTCAATGAGGCCATGGTCGTGGCCCGCGAGCGGATCGCCTTCGGCGAGCGCATCATCGAAAAGCCGCTGCTGCGCCGCCAGCTGATGAAGCTGATGGTGCCGACCGAGCAGGTCCTCTCCATGGTGATGCTGATCGCCCAGCAGTTGGAATACGCGGACCGCGGCGACTTCCGGGCGGAGAACCTGGTCCGCATCCTGACGCCGCTTCTGAAGTTCCGCTCCTGCCGCGACAGCATCACCGTCGCCACCGGCGCCATGGAGGTCCGCGGCGGCAACGGCTTTATCGAGGACTGGGTCAATTCGAAACTGGTCCGCGACGCCCACACCGGCGTGCTGTGGGAGGGCACCTCCAACATCAACGCCCTCGACATCACCACCCGCGCCATCGCCAAGGTGGGCGCGCACCGCGACTTGGCCGAGGACCTTGCCGAGCGACTGGAGGCCTGCGTGCCGCTGCCGGGCCAATTCCGCGGCGAGTTGCAGGCCACCGTCGAGCGCGCGGTCCGCTTCGCCGAGGAGGTCGCGGAAAGCGGCAACGAGACGCTGGCCCGCCAGGCCGCCGACGCCCTTTACCACATCGCCAGCGCCGTCCTGTTGGCGACCGAGGGCGCTACGCTCGGCGCCCGGGGCGGCGATGCCCGCCGCCTGCTGCTGGCCCGCATGGTGGTCGCGCATCGGCTCAGTCCGCATGACCCGCTGGCGGTCGGCGACGAAGAGGACGCCGCCATTTCCGCCTTGCTGGACGAGGCGCCGGTCAGCTTGGAACACGCCGCCGCCCTGTTGGCGGCTTAGGGGCGGGCGGCAGAACCGACCCGGTCCCAGGCGCAACGCCCCGGGCGCCGCGGTTCGGCCGACCGGGTCCGGGCCAGGGCTCGCGCAATGGCCGGAACGAGCGACGATTGCTGACGATCACCTGTTATAGCGAAGGTAATAACGGCGACCGAAACCGGCAAAGGCTCGCCCTGGCAGAGAACGCGACGCGGCAATACAGGGTCGAGCCGACGGCATTCTTGAATTGGAAAGGTCCAGGGCTAACCGATCGGAGAGAGCGCCTTTCCATGCCAACCGATATTCCCCAGATAACGGCCGGTTCCGGCCATCAGAGTAGCCATTCAGGGCCCCGACGGCAATTCTGAATC
>JASLMY010000055.1 GCA_030746295.1 Alphaproteobacteria bacterium
CGCGACCAGGTCGAGCAGTGCTACCAGCAGGAAGGCAAGGACCCGGCGGCGATCCCGCTCGGCGTGCTGCGCTTTCTGTGCGTCAGCGACGATCCGGCCGTCATCGCTCACTATGTCGATTGCGCGCGTTTCCAAAAACGCATCGCCATGTCGCTGCGCCATCGCCGCGAGACGATGGTGGACGACTACATGGTCGACGAGGTCCCGTTCCCCGACGAGCCGTCGCTCGATCAGGTCGCCGACAATATCGTCGTCGGCGCTGCCGAGGCGGTCGCCGAACGCCTCTGCCGGGAGATCGACCTCTACGGACCGCGGCACATGAGCATCTACTTCGCCGTCGGCGATCTACCGAGCGCAGCGGCGATGAACTCGATGGAGCAGTTCGCCTCGAAGGTCGTGCCGATGATCGAGACGCATTTCGGCAAGCCGCTCTCCGAGATCTGCGATGTGCCGCTGCCCGCACCCGAGATCAGCGCAGCGGTGGAGTGATCTCTCTCAGGTGTCGGCCCGGCACAGCCGCTCCCGGCACTCCGCAGGTGGTGATGGAGGGGCTTACGACCATAGCTCGGCGCCGGCGATCCGCGCGCCCTCGACCAGCGATGCGAGCTTCGCCCAGGCGATGCGCGCATCGACTTGGGTTGATACGGCAGACGTAGAGAGACCGCAGTCGACGCCGGCGATGACGTTCTCCCGGCCGACGACGCCGGCATAACGGGCGATCCGCTCGGCGACGAAATCCGGGTGCTCGACGTAGTTGGTGGTCGAATCGATCACGCCTGGGATCAGAAGCTTGCCCTCGGGCAGACGGACCTCTTCGAAGACCCGCCATTCGTGGCCGTGCCGCGGGTTCGCACCCTCCAACGAGATCGCCGCCGGCTTCGCCTTCAGGACGATGTCGATGACCTCGGCCAGCGGCACGTCCCAATGGTGCGGCCCTTCGTAGTTGCCCCAGCAGAGATGCATGCGGAGACTTTCCGCCGGGATGTCGCGAAGCGCGTGGTTCAGCGCCGCCACGTTCATCTCGGCAGTGCGCAGGAAAGCGTCGAGCTCGTCTCGACCGAACTGGAAATGCCGACCCATCGCCAGGTCGGGACAGTCGAGCTGCAGCAGAAAGCCGGCCCGATGGATGGCGTCGTACTCCTCCTTCATGGCATCGGCGATGGCATGAAGGTAGGCCTCGTCATCGGGGTAGTGCCGGTTTTGAAGGAAGCAGACCACCACGCCCGGTGAGGCCGCGGTCATGAAGGCTTCCTCCGCGCCGGCATCGGACGTCGCCGCGGCAAGGTTGGCGAGGTCGGCCTCGAGCTCGTCCCGACCCTTGTACGCGATCGGCCCGTTGCACGCCGGGGTGCGCCGCATGGCGCGGGATTCCGGGTTGATCCGCTGGGTGTATTCCGGGAAGTCCTGGGTATCGCGGATTTCGCGGGCGATGCTCTCGCCCTCGAAGCCCGTGAGCCGCTCTTTGATGTAGGTGGCGTAGAAGAACTTGCTCATCTCGCCGTCGTTGACGACGTCGATGCCGGTCTCGCACTGCTGGCTCACGATCTCGCCGACGGCCTGGCGCACCTCGTCGGCGAGCCGTTCCCGGTCGACCGGTTTGCTTGTCTCCCGATCCGCCAATAGCGAGCGCAGCGACGACGGTCTCGGCAAGCTGCCGGTGTGTGTCGTGAGAATGCGCTCCGTGCTGCGTTTCATGGTTGAGCGCCCCCAGGAGCGTCATGTGCGACCACGGACAAGGTACTGCCAGTGGCCCGGCACCACCAGTCGGGGCCGAATCTCGAAATCTGGGGCAAAAGAGAGAAAACGGCTCTCGCGGCGCGTTCTATAGCGCTTCCGCCGCCGAGGCTCTCGTCTCGATATCTGTCTGAGTTTCGAGCCCCTGTAGCGGTATCGACTGCGCCGCGCCGCCGGATCGCGCCAACTCGTTCGCCATCTGCTGGAGGGCACAGTTCACCGGTGTCGGCACGCCATGCAGCCGGCCTAGCTGAACGATTTCGCCGTTGAGATAGTCGGTTTCGATATCACGGTTCCCCCGCATCATGCTCTGCCATGAGGATCCCCCGGCGCGCTCCAGCCCCTTGATCTTTCCATGGACCATTAAATGGGCGCGGCGCTGGCGCATCTCTTCCTGGCTGGCATGGTCGATGCCCGCCGCGCCGTAGCAGGCGACGGCCTCCGCCATGGCGAGGCATCCGATCTCCCGCGTGCGGTCCGAAGGCGTGCAAAGGGCGGCCAAGGCGTTTCGGGTGTTCCGGATCAGCTTGCCGTATTTCCATCGCATGGCATTCGGATCGGCCTTGGCGCTGAAGTTCGCCTGCTCCAGGGCTGTCGTCACCCGCTCGATCAGCGGGTCGACGCCATGGGGAAAGCGGCCCGTATCCAGGATGCCGATCTTCTTCGCGGAGTGGGTTTGAACGACGCCCGGCTCGAGGAACTGCGCCGGCAGGTAGACGACCATCGCGTACACGTTGCGAAAGCGCCTGAGTGCCATACGCTCGTTCGCGACGCCGTTTTGACAGCAGATCACGGGAATGGCGTCACCGGCTACCGCTCGAAGGTCTTCCAGCGCGCCCAGCGTATGCTGTGATTTCATGGTCAGAATGACGACGTCGTCGTCTCGGAACGAGACTTCCGACGGATGGCCGAATGCCGCGAGATCGAGGCTGTAGCCGCCGTGCGGGGTTTCGTAGACCAGGCAACCCTCTTGCAACGCCGCCAGATGTGCGCCACGCGCGATCAAGGCAACCTCTTTGCCCGCACGAAAAAGCTCCGCGCCGATGACGCTACCGATCCCGCCGGCACCATAGATGATGAATCTCACCGCTCGACCTCGTAACTGCGCATGACCATTGGCTTCCCTTCGACGAGTGCGGGCGGCATCGGCCTCGCCCAGCTCGCCGCGATGGTCGCGTCTCGCCAGCAAGCACCCTCGCAGCCACCGTTGTCCCCGGCATTGCCACGATCCAGACTACAGTTGCGAGAGCTGGCCCGGAAGGAAACCGTCAATGCCATACAGTACATTCGGCTTCACCGAGGAACAGGTTCTGATGCGCGACAGCGTGCTGGGCCTAATGGCTCGGGTCCTGCCGCCGGAGAAGATCGCCGAGCTCGATCGGGAACGGCGGTTCCCGCGCGATGCCTATCGGGCGCTGGCCGAGGGCGGCTGGCTGACCCTGCCCTATGACGCGGCGCATGGCGGCATGGGTGCCAGCTACAAGGACCTCGCCGTCTTCGTCGAGGCCTTGGGCTACCACCATCCGGGGATTCGAACCTCGTTCATGTCCACCGCCGTCTATGGCGGGCTCTATCTGCAGAACCTCGGCGACGAGTCGCTGAAGGCGGAGCTGCTGCCGGGCCTGCAGGACGGCTCGATCCGCACCGCCATCGCCTTTACCGAACCCGATAGCGGCTCGGATGCCGCGGGCATCCGCACCCGCGCGGTTCGCGATGGCGACGACTGGATCATCTCCGGGCAGAAGGTCTACGTCACCAATGCGCACGAAGCGGACTATCTGGTCGTCTCGACCAAGACGGACCCGGATGCGGGCCGCCGGCGGCTCAGCCTCTTCATCGTCGATACCGCGCGGCAGGGCTTCGAAGCGCGTCCGATGGACCCGCTCGGCAGCCGGACGACGCTGCTGAACGAGGTCTTCTTCGACGATGTCCGAATTCCCGGCAACCGCCTGCTCGGAGAGGTCAATGGCGGCTGGCACGGCCTCATGCGGGGGCTGAACCTGGAACGGGTGCTGATCGCGGCGGCGGCCGCGGGCGGCTGCATCAAGATCATCGAGGTGGCGACGAACTTCGTTAAGGACCGCCGGGCCTTCGGCAAGAAGCTGGCCGAGTTTCAAGCGGTCGCGCACAAGTTCTCGGATATGCGGATGATGATGGAGACGGCGCGGCTCGTCACCTACCGGACCGCGGAGATGCTCGACGCGGGCGAGGAGGCGGTCACCGAGACCGCCATCGCCAAGGTCGTCGCCACCGAGAACAACTTCAAGGTCGCCGATCTGGGCATGCAGGCCATGGGTGCGGCGGGCTACGTCCAGGGCGACATGCAGCGCCTCTTCCGCGAAGCCCGGCTCGGCATGATCGGCGGCGGCACCAGCGAGATCCTGCGCAACGTCATCGCGGGCCGCATGGGCATCTGACGGACCCCGCCGCACGAGCCGGGAGGCGGCGCGCCATTCCACAAGCGGACCTGTTTGCCTATCATTCCGCTTCGTCTGAAAGACCGTCCGGAAACCGCCGCCACCGAAGATCGTCGTTCCGGAGGCATGAAGCATCATTGGGGAGGAAGTGCCATGCGCATCGGCTTGTTCACGGCAATGCAATGGTCGCCGGAAGAGAACCCGGCGGCGGTCCTGAAGGCGCTACGCGAGCAGGTGCGTGCCGCCCGCGACAACGGCTTCTCCTCTCTGATCATGGGCCAGCACCTGCTGACCGGGCCGATGGGCATGTTCCAGACCGTGCCGCTGCTGGGCCACCTGACCGACGACGCGGCCGGCATGCAGATCGGCCCCGGCGTGCTGTTGCTGTCGATGATGAACCCGGTGTTGGCGGCGGAGGAAGCCGCCACCATCGACTGGCTATCGGACGGCAACTACGTGCTCTGCGCCGGCCTCGGCTATCGGACCGAAGAGTTCCAAGCCATGGGCGTGGAGATGCGCCAGCGGGTCGGTCGCCTGACCGAGGGCCTGGAGGTGATCAAGCGGCTGTGGGGCGAGGACAGCGTCACCCACCACGGCAAGCACTTCCAGCTCGATGACGCCAAGGCGAGCGTCAAGCCGAAGCAGCGCCCGCGCCCGCCGATCTGGCTGGGCGGCGACGTCGAAGCGGCGGTGCGCCGGGCGGCGCGGATCGCCGATGCCTGGTGCGTGGCGCCGACGCTCTCCACCGGTTCCATGCTGTCCTATCTGGAGGTCTTCCGAGACGAGCGGCGCAAGACCGACCAAGCGGAGGACATCGCCTGCCCGCTCATCCGCGAATGCTTCGTCGGCCGCGATGCGGCGCACGCCCGAGAGGTCAGCCGCGGGCCGCTTCTTTTCAAGTATCGCGCCTATGCTTCGTGGGGCCAGGGCGAGACTACCGAGGGCGGCTTCGACGCCGCCTTCGACGACTTCGCCAAGGGCCGATTCCTGATCGGCGACTCCGAGCAGGTCAAGCACGAGATCTTGCACTACGCCGAGATCGCCCGGACCGACCAGATCCTACTGCGCGTACAATGGCCGGGTCTTGACCATCAAGAGGCGCTCGGCAACATCGACCGGATCGGCAAGATCATTGCCGACCTGAGCTGAGAAATCGACGCAGCCCGACGAGGCCATAGGCGCTGCTGCACTTCTAGCTGCTGGCCGGCTCGCCCCCGTAGACCGCGTCGTCCACATGCTCGAACCACGCGGTTCCGCCACCGTCGTCGCCGACCTCGGACATGGCGAGATGGGTGAAGATCCGGTCGGGCGCGGCACCATGCCAATGGCGCGTGTTGGGCGGGATCATCACCGTGTCGCCCGGGCGAAGCTCCTGCACCGGCTCGCCGTCGAGCTGGACGCGGCCGACGCCGGCAACGACCCAGAGGGTCTGACCGACGGGATGCTGATGCCAGGCCGTCCGCGCACCGGGGCTGAAGGTCACATTGGTTGCCCGCATGCGTGACGGTGCCGCACCGACCAAGACCTCGTCCTGCCATACGTCTCCCGTAAAGCGCTCGGGCGGCGCCTTGCGCGTGGGCCGTGCGTCGGCCCGCTGGATTTCCATGATACGCCTCCTCCGTCCCATTTCCGCTTCGTTGCCGTCATGTTGAAGCGAGCGTGGTTCTCAACGCAAGTCGCATGTCGGAGATGGATGGGCGAAAGCGGAGACGCTTCGAACCAGCCAATGTCTCGGCCCCGCGCTATAACTCCCTCGCGATCCATCGCTGGGAAATATCGAGCTGATCGGCGAAAAGCGCCCCATAGCCGCGGTCCTCGGTTCGGCATAGGTTCGGAGCAGGGATCGAGCCAACGACGGGAGAGCAGCCTATGGCAAAGCGACGGGTAGTGATCACCGGCGCGTCCGGCGAAATCACGCGGCAGCTGCTGCCGACGTTCCGCGACCGCTACGAGCTGGTATTGCTGGATACACGTGCCAGCGCACACACGAACGACATCATCGAAGCCGACGTCAGCGACCCGGACATCGACAAGTATCGGGAGCATTTCCGCGACGTCGACGCCGTCGTCCACAACGTCCGCGCGACCAAGCCCGGTGTTGCGACCAGCGCGCCGCGCCAGTGGCTGAAGGTGCGTCCGGGTCCGGAGCCGGCGGAAGGCTACTTCGTCGAGCGCCAGAGCCTCGACATGGCTTTCAACGTGCTGCGCCTGGCAATGGAGGAAGGCGTCCGTCGCGTCGTCATGACATCGTCGAACCATGCCGCCGACTGGTATGAAACCAAGCTGCATAACGGGCAGCTCGACACCATCGGCCCGGACACCTACCCGCTGTCGGACAACTTCTACGGTTGGGCCAAGGCGACGTACGAACATCTCGGTTTTCTCTTCGCGACCGGCAGGCTCGGTCGGGTGGTGGAGAACGTGCAAGTCCGGGTCGGTGCGCCGCGGCCGATCCGCGCCGCCGACTTCGAAGGCGATCAGGTCAGCTACAAACGCGATCTCGGTGCCTATATCAGCGAGCGCGACATGCAGCAGCTCTACGCCAAGTCGATCGAGGCCGAGGACATCCGCAACGAAGACGGCGTTCCCTTCCAGATATTCTATGGCGTCTCGAACAACACGCGCGGCTTCTGGAGCATCGCCAATGCACGCGAGGTGATCGGCTACGCGCCGGAAGACGATTCCGAGACCGAATTCGCCGAGAAGACCCATCAATTCATCACCACCAACGGCCGTACGATGTGACGGCGTGGCGCCGCGAGTTGTCTAGGTCAATTGGTGAACGATTGACGCTCTCCATCCCTGGAGGCGACCAACGACCGGAATTCTATGGAACCCTCCTGGGCCCTTGAAATCGGATGGCCTTGGATATTGCTCTCCAGCTTCGGGTCCGTCGGATGCGACATCGGCATGGGCATGCGCAAGCGGCCAACGCACGGTCGGCGCCGGGGCGGCCTTCGGGGCGGTCTTGTCATCGGGTATGGAATCTTTCAACGTCGTGAGGTTTGGTGGAGGCGGTGGAAGTTCGGTGGCGTCGAGGTCATCGCTCGATCGGCGCCGGTGTGGGAGAGGTGGATGCGCATTACCGTCGACGAGGCGCGCGCTCTGGTCGAACGCGTCATGATCGCCAACGCGTACAGCGCTGAACATGCTCGCATCGTCGCCGATCACATCATTGACTGCGAATTGCGGGGCCTCGTCTACGGCGGATTGCCGCGCGTCGTCTCCATCGTCGAGCGCCTGCAACGCACCGGTCCGCCGCCGAGACCCGTTGAGGTAAGGCACCAAACGCCGGTCTCGGCGCGGCTCGAGGGCAGCGACTATCTCGGCTACGTGGTCGCCTACAAGGCGACCGAGATCGCGATTCGGAAGGGCAAGGAAACCGGCCTGGCGATCGTCGGCGCCGATGGCACCTGGTACACCGGCATGCTCTCCTACTATGCTGAAATGGCGGCGGCAGAGGGCTTGGTCAGCATGATCGCCTCGAATGCGACGCCCTGGGTGGCACCCCATGGCGGGGTCGAGGGTCGTTTCGGGACGAACCCCATCTGCTTCGGCTTCCCAAGCACGGGCGATCCGATCATCTGGGACATCGGCACTTCGTCGATCATGCATGCCGAGGTCGTCTTGGCCGGGCGCCTCGGCTGCGAGCTCGAGGATGGGCGGGCCTTCGACGCCGACGGTCGACCAACACAGGATCCCGAGGCCGCCCTCGTCGGCGCCTTTGCGCCCTGGGGCGGCCACAAGGGATCGGGCCTGGGCCATGTCGTGCAACTGCTCGGCATTCTCGCCGGTTCGCCCATAGCGCCACCGGAGCTGGCCGACTTCGGCTTTGTCATCGTTGTGATGCGGCCCGATTTGATGATGGCCGAGCAGGATTACCGTGACCGTGTCACCGAATATGCCGATTTCGTCCGTGCCGCCCGTCCGATCGAAGGCGGGCCGCCGGTCCGCATGCCCTTCGACCGATCGGCTGCCGAGCGTCGTCGCCGAATTGCAGAAGACGTCATCGAAGTGCCCGACTTCGTCCACGCCCGCCTGAGCGAAGTCGCCGAAGGAAAGGCCAGCTGAGGCCGGCGCCGGGGTCGGCTAGCCGCCGACCAATCTCTTGACGGCCTCGGCCTGATGCTCGATGGCTTCGATGGCCTCGAAGATCTGATGGCGCTCCAGGTTGCTGAGCGGTTCGGCATCCCCGCCCTCGGCCGAGTAATGCTCGCTCACGGTATGCGCCAGGTCGCCCAGCGCCGCCTGCAGGACGACGACGGCGTGCACGATCTGGGCCTCGCTCGCCGGTGCGGCGCCGCCGAGCGCGCTTCGCTCGACGAGGTGGCGATGCACCTCGAGCAAAGGCGGAGTATGGCCGAGATCCTGACACGCCGCGTCCATGGCGACGGCATAGCGGAGTTGCAGGTGATGGCGATCGTCGTCCGGGTCGCCGCACTTGCGGATCAGGGAGGCCGAGCGCTTGACGCCGGCCCCCTTCTCGATCGCCTCTCGAATGCCGCTCTCGCCGAGAAGGGCCAGCGCACGGCGGACGCCGTGCTCTATGCTGCGTAGCGGTATCAGTTTGGTCAATTCTCGAGCCCTTTTTGGCGCCGCGCCGGCCGCTAGAGTGTCCAATATTCCGGTTCGATTGGACAAGCAAGCGGGCCTCGCGCTCCCCATCTCTCTTGCAGGCATTGAAGGGCGGGGGGCGAGGCTTGTCGTGGCCCCCTAGGGATACCATCTCGAAACGGGTCGCTCGAACGATCCCCATACCTACAGCGGAGACCGATGGCATTGCGAACCAGTAATCCTCGTCTTTTCCTCGTCTTTTCCTCGTTGCGCTCTCGTCGCTGGTCGTGACGGCCTTCCTTTTCCCGGGCATGGCGTTGGCTGAACCCTGGAGCGGTGTTGCGCATGGCCCGGCGCTCTCCGGCGTCGCCGTGCCCGGGCTCGATCTCGGCGATCTGGAGCGGCGCCTGCGGCGCACCGACGCCTTGGGCATCTTCGCCAAGCTGGCCTTGAAGGAGCGGCTGGATTCGCTGATCCAGGACTTCGCGCTCTTTCACGAAGGCCATCGCGACACCAACCGGCGGGACTTGAAGGCGAGGTTCGACCGTCTTCTGACGGACACCGCCGCCATGCTGCGTAAAGGCGATCCGGCGCTCTCGGCGACGATCGAATCAGCCCACCGGGGCCTGTGGACGGTCGTCAGCGACCCGGGCAAGTTCTCCGTCATGGGCGGTGGTGGCGCCGCTTGGCGCCAGGGCTCCGACCGCTTCGTGCCGGGGGCACGTTCGTGACCGCCCAGGAAGACAAGCTCGGCGAACTGTAGCCCGGGCATCCCGTCGGGGGCTCTTGCGGCGTGCTGCGGGGCGGTCCCGTGACGGGACGAAGTCGGAGGAATTGATCACCGGGAACCGTTCTCTGATAAGATCGCCGGCGCCGCGATCCAATGCCCGCTCATGCAGATTTCAGATAGACGCTTGCCGCCGATCATCTTCGTTGCACTCTGGGCCCTGGCGGCCGCGGCGCTGGTCTGGCTGTCGATCGCGTTCGCGGATGGGCATCTCGTCTACACGATCGACGATCCCTACATCCATCTCGCCATGGCCGAGAACATCGTCCGCGGCGTATACGGCGTGAACTTGGGAGAGTTCTCGTCGCCTTCCTCCTCGGTGATCTATCCCTTCATCTTGGCGCTGACCGAGATGCTCGGTCTCGGCATGGCCGGGCCCCTCGTGGTCAATCTGGCCGCCGCAGGCCTGTCGGTCTGGCTGCTGCTCGACCACTTCTGGTCGCGCGCCGTGCCGCGGGACGGCAACACTTACGTCTTCGCCCTCGCGCTGTCGCCGCTTCTGGTCTTCCTGATCAACGCGCTGGCGCTTCCCATGACCGGCATGGAGCACGCGCTCCATGTGCTGGCGGTCGTGCTGGTGATGCGGGGCCTCATTCTCGCGGCCGAGACCGGCCGGGTCGGGCCGAGCCTCGCCATCGCGATCGTGCTGACGCCGTTCGTCCGCTTCGAGGGCTTGGCCCTCTCCGGCGCGGCGCTGCTGGGGCTCGCCTTGTTGCGGCGCTGGCGGTTGGCACTGCTCTTGGGCCTGTTGCTGGGGCTGTTGCTCGCGGCCTACGCCGGCTTCGTGCACTCATTGGACCTGCCTGTGCTGCCGAGCTCGGTCATGGTCAAGTCCGATATCGTCGCCAACCTGGCGCGGAGCCGCGGCCTGTTGAAGGCGGTGAACGATGTCGCGGACAATCTCTTCAAGTCGGTCGAGAACCGCTCTGGGCTCGTGCTGGCGCTGGCGATCTGTGCGCTGATGATGGTGGCGCGGCGCGGCGATGACACGCGGCGACGCTTGCGGTCGCCCGAGGCGGTCGTCGCCATCGTCGCCGGGCTCGCGCTCGCGGCCCATTTGCTGGCGGGGCTCTACGGCTGGTTCTGGCGCTACGAGGTCTATGCCTTCGCCATCGCCGCCGTCGCCGGCATCTACGTCTTCCGGGCGGAGCTGGCGGCGCTGCAGAGCCAGCGGCTCTATGTCGCGCAATTCGCCCTGCTGTTGGCGACCGTCACCGTCGCCACGCCTTACATCTATGCCGCATACCTGACGCCGGCCGCATCCCGGGGGGTCTACGAGCAGCACCACCAGATGCACCGGTTTGCCACCGAGTTGTTTCCGCGCAGCGTTGCGGTGAACGATATTGGACGGGTCTCTTATCGAAACGACAGCTACGTGTTGGACCTCTTCGGTCTCGGCTCCGAGACCGTCCGCCGGCTCAAGGCTGCGCGACGGTTCGACGCCGCCGCCATCGAGCGGCTGGCGCGCGAGCGGAGCGTCGACTACGCCATGATCTACGCGCACCGGTTCTGGGGCAGGATTCCGGCGAGCTGGTGCCCGGTGGCGGTGCTGGAATCCGAGAAGGTCTCCGCCGCATCCGGCGAGGTCTGGTTCTATCTGACGCGGCCGGAAGCGTTGGAGGATCTGCGCCGCGCGTTGGCCCGCTTCAGGGCGACCCTGCCAGGGCGGGTCGCGCTTCGAGACATGCAGTGCGATCGGCCATGAAGGTTTTGGTCGGAAAGGCGCGGGTAGGGCGACGGGAGCCAAAGGCCGCCCGTAGGGGCACCGAACGGTGCCGGGTACGGCGAAGCGGTGTGTCGCCACGGGCCCCGTGCCGGGCGGTTGTTGTCGGCTCGCGATCGCACGGCTAGGCTTCTGGCCGGACTCGGCATTGACGGGCCGATGCAAGCGGGTCGGAGGCCCAGGCATGGAGATCAGCCGCGAGCGCATTCTGACGACACATATGGGCAGCCTACCGCGCCCGGCGGCCTTGGCCGACCTGCTGATCCGCCAGGACAACGGGGAAATTGTCGACGCGGCGGCCCTCGACGCCGAGATCGTCGGCGCCATCGACCGTGTCGTCGAGTACCAACTGGCGAGCGGCATCGATATCGCCAACGATGGCGAGATGCCCAGGGTCGGGTTTCAGACCTATGTTGGCTCGCGCATGTCCGGCTTCGGCGGCGAGGGCCGGCGGCCCGAGCCGACCGAGATCACGCTTTTTCCCGAATGGGCCAAGATGATCAAGGCGCGGCGGCCGCCCAGGGCCCGCATGTACAATGCGCCGGCAGCACTTTCCGAAGTGCGCTACGAGGATCTTTCCGGCATCGCCGAGGAATGCGAGCTCTTTCGTCGCGCGCTGGCGGGCCGGGACGACCGCTTAACCGAGTGCTTCATGACCGCGGCCTCGCCCGGGATCGTCGCCACCACGATGATGAACCACTACTACGACAGTCATGAGGACTACCTCTTCGCGTTGGCAAGCGGGCTGGCGAAGGAGTACCGCTACAGCATCGAGGCCGGCTTCCTGCTGCAGATCGACGCGCCCGACCTGGCGATGGAGCGGGCCTGCTTCTTCCAGGGGCAGTCGCTGGCCGAGTTCCAGGACAGCGTCGCCCTGCACGTCGCCGCGATCAACACGGCTCTGGATGGCATTCCGCCTGAAAAGGTGCGCCTCCATTGCTGTTGGGGCAACCGCGACGGGCCCCACACCGAGGACGTCGCCTTGGGCGACATCCTGCCGCTGCTGCTGGAGGCCAAGGTCGGCGGCCTCTGCCTGCCCTTCGCCAACCCGCGCCACGCCCACGAGGTGGAGGTCTTGCGCGCGCAGCCGCTGCCGCCCGAGATGGTGCTGGTCACGGGCGCCGTCGAATCGACCAGCAATTATGTCGAGCATCCGGAAGTCGTGGCCGAGCGGATCGTCCGAGCGGTCGATGCCCTGGGCGACCGGGAACGGGTGATCGCCGGCGTCGACTGCGGCTTCGGCACTTTCGCCGGCTATTCGCTGGTCGCCGAGGACGTTGTCTGGGCCAAGCTCGAGGCGCTCGGCGCCGGCGCCCGGCTGGCGAGCGATCGGCTCTGGTCATGAGCATGACGGTGCGCTGGCAAGACGCCGCCTCGGTACCGATCAACCCGCCGGAATGCGGCGAAACGCCGCTCGCCGACGCCGACGGCCGCATGGCCGCGCTCGGCGATCGGGTCCGCGCCGACCTCGACTGCCTGCGCCATCCCGAGACCGACTGGATGCCAACGCGGCTCGGCCCCGACGGCCGGCCGATGCTGGACGTGCTCGTGGTCGGGGCCGGCCAGGGTGGTCTCGCCGTCGCCGGGCTGTTGGTTCGCGAGCGGGTCAGCAACATCCTGGTCGTCGACAGGGCGCCGCGAGGCCGGGAAGGGGTCTGGAACGGCTCCGCCCGGATGCCGGTGATCCGCTCGCCCAAGCACTATCCCGGCCCTGACATGGGGCTACCCAACCTGACCTACGAGGCCTGGCACCGGGCCAGGTTCGGCGATGCCGACTGGGAGGCCGTCGCCCTGGTGCCGACGGAACTCTGGATCGCGTATCTCGACTGGGTGCGCGAGACCCTGGCGTTGCCGATCCGCAACGAGACCGCGCTGACGGCGATCGAGCCGGCCGAGGCGGGCCTGAAGGTGACATTGGCGACGCCGTCGGGAGCGGAGAGGCGCTACGTCCGCCGCCTGGTGCTCGCCACCGGCCACGACGGCACCGGCTGCTGGTGGCTGCCCGACTTCATCGCCGCCCTGCCCGAGCACCTGCGTGCGCAGGGCGCTGACGAGATCGACTTCGACCGGCTTCGGGGCAAGCGCATCGCCGTCTTGGGCGTTGGCGCCACGGCGGGCGACAACGCCATCTGCGCCCTCGAGGCGGGTGCCGCTTCGGTGCAGATGTTCTGCCGCCGCGACACCCATCGCCGCCAACAGGTCTACCGCTGGTGCATCACCGCCGGCTTCCTGCGGCATTTCAAGGACCTGGACGACGCCTGGCGCTGGCGCTTCATGCACTACATCTTGAACATCCGCATGGGCATGCCGCCCGAGACCTGGAAGCGGGCGAACGAGTTCTCGAACTTCGAACTCCACACGCTCGCCGACTGGAAGCAGGTCCGCGCTGTCGGAGACGCGGTGGCGATCGAGACCGAGCAGGGCCCGTTCGAGGCCGATTTCCTGATCTGCTGTACCGGCCACGACCAAGACCTCAGCCAACGGCCCGAGCTCGCCGCCATCGCCGACGAGATCGCGCTCTGGGCCGACCGCTACACGCCGCCGCCCGAGCTGGCCGACGAGCGTCTCGGTCGCTACCCCTATCTTGGGCCCAACTTCGAGTTCTTGGAGAAGACGCCCGGCAGCGCCTCCCACCTCGCCCGCATCCACGACTTCACCTTCGGCCCGACCATGAGCTTCGGCCCCAGCGGCTGCTCGATCTCGACCCTGCGCCTGACCGCGCCGATGCTGGTGGCGGGCGTGACCCGCGGCCTCTTCACCGAGGACGTGGAATGCCACTGGCAAGCCCTGTTGGACCACCCGGACATGATTCCCTGACTTTGGTGCTCGGATGTCGGCACGCTTCGGGCTCGGCTGTTGTAGGATTGATCGAAACCGAAGATGCGATCAGGGGGCCGGACCATGACGACCGTGCTGGGCGACGGCGACTTCCGATATCGGGTCGAGGCCGACTGGGCGAAGCTGCCTGACGGCTGGGGCTTCAACGACGTTGCGGCGGTGGCGGTCGACCACGAGGACCGGGTCTACGTCTTCAATCGCGGTGAGCACCCGATGATCGTCTTCGACCGCGAGGGCAACTTCCTGAGGTCCTGGGGCGAGGGGCTGTTCGGACGCGCCCACGGGCTCCACATCGGGCCAGACGAGACCCTCTATTGTACCGATGACGGCGACCATACCGTGCGCCGCTGCACCCTCGACGGCAAGGTGCTGATGACGCTCGGCATTCCCGGCAAGCCGACGCCTTATATGGCCGGCGAGCCGTTCCATCGCTGCACCCACACGGCGCTTTCGCCCGAGGGCGATCTCTACGTCTCCGACGGCTACGGCAACGCCCGGGTGCACAAGTATTCGCCTGATGGCAAGCTGCTGTTCTCCTGGGGCGAGCCGGGCACCGATCCGGGCCAGTTCAACATCCCGCACAACATCTGCTGCGACGGTGACGGCTGGGTCTATGTCGCCGACCGCGAGAACCACCGGGTCCAGATCTTCGACGGCCGCGGCCGCTTCGAGACCCAGTGGCACGGCATGCACCGCCCCTGCGGCCTCTGCATGGCGGCGGGTCGCGATCCACTCTGCTACATCGGCGAGCTCGGCCCCGGCATGCCGGTCAACATGGCGGTGCCGAACATCGGCCCGCGCCTCTCGGTCGTCACCAACAAGGGCGAGCTTTTGGCCCGGGTCGGCGACATCCGCGCCGGCCTCGCGCCGGGCCAGTTCCTGGCCCCGCACGGCCTCGCCGTCGACAGCCGCGGCGACATCTACGTCGGCGAGGTCTCGTACACCGCCTGGCCGCGCTTCGAGTTCGCCGAGGGGCCGGCGCCCGCCGATCTCAGGAGCTTGCGCAAGCTGGTCCGAATTCGCGATTGAGCCTCGCTCCCGCCCGTTCCGGAATCCGGTCAAGCTCGGATCGGCGGTGCTTCGGTGCCCTCGGCGCCATTCAGCAGTTGGTGGATGGCCGCGAACAAGGGAATGGCCGCGCCCAGAGCGGTCAGGGCCGCTGCCGACAGCGTTGCCTCGGCCAGGGCGTCGAGCGGGCCGACGTCGGTGGCTTCGACGAAAACGACCAGGTCCGAGACCGCATCCGGCGTCGGCCGCAGGTCGCGATCCTGGACCGGCTGCAGGGTAGCCTCCCGATCCGCTTGCCAGAGCTGTGCCGCGACGATGCCCGGCCGCGTGACTGCCGCCGGCAGGATATCGTCGCCGAGCGCGGCGATCAGGGCGGGCTCGCAGCCGTCGGCCGCCTCCAGCCGCACGGTCATGGCCGTGGCGCCAAAGCCCCGGCCGAGGCGACGCAGGACCCGACACGCGGTTCGGTTGGCGTTGCGAAAGTGCGGCAGGATCCGTTGGGTCCAGGGCGAGGAGCTGTTGGCCTGTGCGAGATAGGCCGCGCTCGCCACCACGGCCGGGCTGTCGAGCTCGAAATAGGTGAAGTATTCGGGCATGCCCGAGACCGTCCTGTAGTGCCGGGCACGCCGGAAGCCCGGCACCTCCAGCCGCTCGAACATGTGCTCGCGCTCATACCAGGCGGTGTAGTCGTCCGCCGCCTCGGCGTCGATATCCGACCAGACCGCGAGAATGCCGTTCGTCATGCTTTCACCTCAGGCGCTTGCATCATGATCGCCACTCGGGAAACCTGGATCATTCGGCGCGTCACAGAGGTTACCATCATGCGGGTCGTCTACCATCTCCCCAACGACGATCTGCGCCGGGCGGAGGCCGCGGCGCGCGCCGCCGAGGCGGCCGGCTTCGACGGTGTGGTGGCGCTGGAGAACGCGCATGGGCCGATCCCGCCGCTGACCGTCGCGGCCCTGGCGACGAAGCGGATCCAGATCGGCACCGGCGTGGCGATCGCCTTCCCGCGCAGCCCGACCATCACCGCGCACGCCGCGTGGGACCTGAACAAGGCCTCCGACGGCCGCTTCTATCTCGGCCTCGGCTCGCAGGTGAAGGGGCACAACGAGCGCCGCTACGGCATCGAATGGACGCCGCCGGCGCCACGCATGCGCGACTATATCGGCGCGGTGCGCGCGGTCTGGCGGGCCTGGGAATTGGAGGAAGCGCTCGACTATCAAAGCGAGCACTACACGCTGACCCTGACGACACCGAATTTCTCGCCGCGCCCACTCAGTCTGCCGCGGATACCCGTCGCCATGGCGGCGGTCGGGCCGGGCATGTTGCGCATCGCCGGCGAGGTCGCGGACGGCGTCCGCCTGCACCCCTTCAACACCCGCCGTTATCTTGCCGAATCCTGCCTGCCGCACATCGACGAGGGCCTGCAGCGTGCGGCGCGGGGCCGTGACCGGATCGAGGTCGTCGCGGGCGGCTTCCTCGCCACCGGAAAGGACGAGGCCGAGGTGGCGAAGATGCGCGACTATGTGCGCTTCCGAATTGCCTTCTATTGCTCGACGCGGAGCTATTGGCACGTCTTGCGGCTGCATGACATGGAGGAGCTTGGCCACCGGCTGCGCCCCTATCCGGCCGAAGGTCGCTGGAACGAGATGGCGGCGCTGATATCCGACGAGGTGCTGGAACTCTTCGCCATCGTCGGCACCCATGACACCATCGCCGACAGGGTTGCAGAGCGCTACGGTGGCCTCGCCGATGCGCTGTCGCTGTTCATGCCGACGGAGGTCGACCCCGGTCCGTTGCGTGAAATCGTCCAGGACGTGCAGCGTATTCCGACCCCGTTCGAGAGCTACGCGCCAGGCTGGCCGGTTATCGGAGGGGGGCCGCCGAAGGCCGGGTGGGGGGGAATGGAAGGGAGAGAGCCGTGAACCCTAGCATAGGATATCTGTTGCCGACCCGAGAGCAGATCATGGAGGGCCGGCCCGAGGCGGCGTCGCTGTTGGCGCTGGCGGAGCGGGCGGAAGGTCTCGGCTACGATTCCCTCTGGGTCGGCGATTCGCTCCTGGCCCGGCCACGACACGAGCCGTTGACGCTGCTGGCCGGCGTCGCCGGGCGGGTTGGACGAGTGAGCCTGGGCACGGCCGTTTTGTTGCCGGCGCTGCGCAATCCCGTGCTGCTAGCCCATCAGGTCGCGACCCTCGATCAGGTCAGCGAGGGCCGCCTTATCCTCGGCATCGCCGCGGACGTCCCCAATATCCGCGCCGAGTTCGGCTCGGCGGGGGTGCCCTTTGAGAAGCGTGTCGGTCGGATGCTCGAGGGCTTGCGGCTCTGCCGCGCGCTTTGGACCGGAGAGCCAGTTGACTGGGAAGGCCGTTGGCAGGTCGAGGGCGGCGTGCTCGCCCCGACGCCGCATCGCCCGGGCGGGCCGCCGATCTGGATCGGCGGCTCGGTGCAAGCCAGTCTGGAACGGGCCGGCCGGCATTTCGACGGTTGGTTCCCGACCGGGCCGGACGCGGCCGGTTGAGGCACGCAATGGCAGGAGGTGCAGACGATCGCCCGCGAGGCCGGACGCGATTTGGAGCAAGTGACGGGTGCCGTCTATCTGACGCTCGCCCTCGATGACGACGCCGAGCGGGCCGACGCGCGCGTCAACGCCTATCTGGAGCAGTACTACGGCCAGCCGGCGGAAGTCTTGCGGCGGCGCCAGGCCTGCTATGGCGGCCCTGCCGCAGGGGTGGCGGCATGGCTCCAGGGCTATGCCGATGCCGGCGCCAGCCATCTCGTGCTGCGCTTCGCCGGCGACCACGAGAAGACCCTGGAAGCCCTGGCCGAGGTGCGCCAAGGCCTCGGTTGGTAGCATAAGATGGATGGATCGGCTGCGGTGGCGGTGGTCTCCGCCGCCCGCCGACAAGAAACGGGAGGCAATAGATGCTGAGAATTGGCGAGTTCGAGATTAGCCGTCTCGTCGAGAGCGAGGGCCCCTTCGTCGAGGTCGAGACCTTCATCCCCGAGGTGGAGACCGAGGTCGTCGAGGCCAACCGAGACTGGCTGGTGCCGCACCATATCGAGCCGGAGACGGGCAAGATCGTCATCGCCATCCAGTCCTACATCCTGCACACGCCGCGCCACACCATCCTGGTCGACACCTGCGTCGGCAACGACAAGCCGCGCCCCGGCCGGCCCATGTTCGACCACCTGAACGGGCCCTATCTCGCCGACTTGGCCGCGGCCGGCATTCAGCCGGAAGAGGTCGACTTCGTGCTCTGCACGCATCTCCACGTCGACCACGCCGGCTGGAACACCCGCCTCGTCGACGGCCGCTGGGTGCCGACCTTCCCCAACGCCAAGTACATCTTCGCCCGCAAGGAGTACGAGTTCTGGGAGCGGCGTCACAAGGAGGGCGGCGAGGGCCCGGTGCCCAACGTCTACGAGGACAGCGTGCTGCCGGTGATGGAAGCGGGGCAGGCGGTGCTGGTCGACATGGACCACCAGATCGAGGATGGCATGTGGTTCGAGCCGGCGCCCGGCCACACCGAAGGCAACGTGGTCTTGAACCTGCGCTCGGGCGATGCCTCGGCGGTGCTGAGTGGCGATGTCATGCACCACCCGCTGCAACTGGTCAGGCCCGACTGGTCGAGCCGGGCCTGCGAGGACCGGGTGCAGTCGGCGGCGACCCGGCGGGCCTTCCTGGAGCGACACGCCGACACCGACACCCTGATCGCGCCGGCCCACTTCGCCTCGCCCTCGATTGGCCACGTTGTCGGCCGGGGCGATGCCTTCGGTTACCGCTTCATCGACGAGAGCTGAGCCGGCCGAGGCGGCTCAGCGGCCGGTGAAGACGGGCGCGCGTTTCTCGACGAAGGCGGCCTGCGCCTCGCGGGCGTCGTCGGTCTTGGACATGGCGACGGTGAGGTCCTGCTCGTAGCGGTAGCCGTCGCGAAGACCGAGGTTCTCGGTGGTGTTGAGGGCCTGCTTGGTGACCCGGACGGCGAGCGGGCTCTTGGCCGCGATCTCGGCCGCGATCGCCATCGCCGCCGCCATCAGCTCCTCCGGCGCGACGCAGTCTTCGACCACACCCAAGCGATAGAGGTCGGTGCCGGCGACCCGCTCGCCGGTCAGCAGCATCCGCCGGGCCTTAGAGCGCGGGAACAGCATGTTGACGTACTTGGCCCCGCCCATCAGGCCGACGTCGATCTCGGGCATGCCGAGGACCGCTTTTTCCGAGGCCACCAGGATGTCGCAGCAGGCGGCGAGCGCCAGCCCGGCGCCGAGCGCCGGCCCGTTGAGGGCCCCGATCACAGGCTTCTCGCATTCCAGGATGGCGTAGAAGCTCTCGCGCGTGACTCGGTTGTGCTGGCGGTAGAAGCCGGCTTGCGCCGAGATGCCGCGGCGCTCCTTGATGTCGGCTCCGGCCGAGAAGATCTCGCCGGCGCCGGTCAGGATCACGGCCCGCACGTCGTCGCGGTCGCTCAGCTCGTCGAAGATGGCGGTGATCTCGTCGCGAAAGCGCCGGTTCTGAGCGTTGACCGGCGGGTGGTCCATGGTCACGGTGGCGATCTGGTCGGCGATATCTACCTTGAAGCACTCGTAGCTCATGGCGGCGGTCCTCGGTTGCATGGGTGACGGGGCTGCGCCTTTGCGCGCGACGGCGGTGACGTCTCAGTCAGGCGCGTCTTCCTGCTGTGCGGCGAAGATCGAGTTGTAGCCGACCTCGGCCCAGTCGGGCGGCACCGGGCAGGGCCGGGGGTCGAGATGGGCGACGCGGGCGGCGCGGCCGCGCACGATCCGGCCGGTCTTGGTGGTTGGCGTGGGCGCCGGCATCCAGGGAAAGGCGTCGGCCGAGCTGTAGATGTTGAGGAGGAGGGGCCTCGGCCGGGCGGCCGTGTTCTGGGCCGAGCCGTGCACCGTGCGGCAGTTGAGCGCCACCAAGGTCCCCGCCGGGCCCGTGGTCGCGACACCGCGCTCGAGGTCGATTCCGCCGAGGTCCTCGTCCGAGATGGCGCCCGTCCACTCCCCGGTGGCGTCGGTGTGGAAGAAGAGCGGCCCGTCGTGGCTACCCGGTATGCAGACGAGGGGACCTTGCGCCGTCGTCACCGCGGCGAGATGGACGCCCAGCGTCACCGGGCTGTAGTTGGTATGTGGCCAGGCTTGGATGTCCTGGTGCCATTTGACGGTCTCGCCGGCGCCGGGCCACTTGTAGTTGAGCTTGGCGCTGTGGAACTTGACATCCGGTCCGACCAGGTCGGCGGCGACGTCGGCGAGCAGGGAGTCCTTGGCGAAGCGCCAGAACACCGGATCACGATCCACCACGGCCCGCAGCCGGCGGACATGCGGCCGCTCGGCCGTATGCGACGGTCCCAGGTCATAGGCCTCGTTCGACTGGCTGATCTCGCGGCTCGCTTCCAACAGCGCGTCCGAGCGCTCGACCAGGCGGTCGATCCAGTCGGGCGGAATCAAGGCCTCGACCGAGACGAAACCATCCCGGAAATAGGCTTCGCGCTGCGCCGTCGTCAGCACCCGGGGCGGCTGGCGCAAGATATCGGCCGGGGTCATCTCGGGATCCGTCTCCTGCTCAGCCGAGCTCGCGCCGGACGATCTCGGCCCCGGCGACGAGCGCCTGCATCTTGGCGAAGGCGACCTCGCGCGGCAGGTATTTCATGCCGCAGTCGGGTGCCGCGATCAGGCGTTCCGCATCGATATGGTGGAGGGCGCAGCGCAATCGATCGGCGACGACCTCGGGCGTCTCGACCGCCGGCGCGCCGAGGTCGATGACGCCGTAGAGCACCTGCTTCGTCGGCAATCTCTCCAGGATGGCGGGGTCGAGGCCGGGCTCGGCCGCCTCGATCGAGACCGCGGTGGCGCGACATTTCTCGAGCTCGGGCAGGAAGGAATAGCCGGCCGGCTTGTCGTTCACCACGTAGGCATAGCCGAAGCAGAGATGCACGATGGTCGGCCCGGAAACGCCTTCCAACGCCCGGTCGATGGCGGCGATGGCGAAGCGGCCGGCCTCTCGTGGATGGGCCTGCATGTGCGGCTCGTCGATCTGGATGACGTCGGCGCCGGCGGCCTTCAGCTCGCGCACCTCTTCGTTCAGCGCCTCGGCATAGGCCATGATCAGGGCTTCCTGATCGCCGTAATGCTCGTCCAGTGCCATCTTCGCCATGGTGAAGGCGCCGGGGATGGTGATCTGGATCGGCTTCGCGGTTTGCTCGCGCCGGACGGCGACGGCGCGGCCCGGCCCCGGCGCGGCCCGACGGATCGGGCCGACGACGCGCGGCACCGGCGTCGGCAGGCCGGTGCGGCCCGGCACGATCCCGGGCGGCTCCAGCTCGATCCCGGCGAGCGCGTTGGCGAAATGATTGAAGTAGCTCTCGCGGCGGACCTCGCCGTCGGAGACGATGTCGATGCCGGCGCGTTCCTGGTCGTGCAGTGCCACCAACGTGGCGTCGTCCTGGGCCTCTTGCAGCAGCTCGTCCGGCACCCGCCAGACCTCGCGCACGCGTACCCTGGGCGGCCCGCTTCCCAACAGGATCTTCTTGTCGACCAGCCAGTCGGGCTGTGGATAGCTGCCCACCAGCGTCGTCGGTATCAATTCATCGATCACGAATGCCTCCCCTCGCATTCAATGTCGCCG
>JASLMY010000056.1 GCA_030746295.1 Alphaproteobacteria bacterium
TTAGGTGGGGGGCATCGAGACGATTCTGACCGAACCGGATTTGCTCTAGTGCAGTCGATTTGACGCCCCTGCCTTAGGGCGCGAACGGTAACGCCTCAGCGGCTCCGGCCGGCCTCGCTCTCGGCCATGATCCAGTCGCGGAAGGCGCGGAGCTTGGTCCGCTTCAGGGCCTCGGGCTTGTAGACCAGCCAGTGGGCGAAGCTGATCGGCAGGCCGAGGGCGAAGGGCCGCACCAGACGGCCGGCCTTCAGGTCGCCCGCGACCAGGCTGCGCCGCCCGAGCGCCACCCCCTGTCCCTCCAACGCCGCCTCCATGACGATGCTGCTGGGCCGGAGCGTCATGCCGTAGTTGGGGTTGACGTTCTCGACCCCGGCAGCCTGCAGCCACATGCGCCAGTCCGGCGCCAGGTCGCCGAGCTGCCGGGTGCCGTCGTGCAGCAGTTGATGGAAGCGCAGGTCCGCGGGCGTGCCCAAGGGATGCGCGCCCTCGAGCAGCGCCGGCATGCAGACCGGAAAGACCTCCTCGCCCATCAGCCACTCGGCGGCGAGGCCCGGGTAGTCGCCGGCGCCGAAGCGGACGGCGATGTCGACCTCGTCGGCATCGAAATCCACCAGCTCCATGGAGGCGGTGATCCGGACCTCGACGTCGGGCGCCTGCTGCTGGAAGTCGTCGAGACGGGGGATCAGCCACTTCGAGGCGAAGGCGGGCGAGGTGTTGATGTCGAGGGGGCCGCCCTCCCGCTGGCGCTGCAATTGCCCGACCGCCTCGGCGATGTTGTCGAGGCCGGCGCCGAATCCGGGCAGCAGCAGTTGTCCCGCCGGGGTCAGCACGATGGCCCGGTTGAGCCGGCGGAAGAGCCGTTGGCCGAGATGCGCTTCCAGCGCCTTGACCTGCTGGCTGACCGCCGCCGGGGTGACGAAGAGCTCCGCCGCGGCTTGCGAGAAGCTCTGATGCCGGGCCGCGGCCTCGAAGGCACGGACCGCGTTCAAGGGCGGAAGCTGGCGTCGCACGATTGTTCCTCGCGAAAGTTTATCTTAGGCAGGATATAGAATTTCTGGTTTGCGGAACAAGCTTCAAAGTCCCACATATCTCCAGGATTGAGCGCCATTCTTGGCATTACCGGATCGCCGATCGCACCACCGATCCATCAGAAAGCTTAGAATTTCTAAATACATCGGCGACCGCAACACTGGAGTTGAGACGATGTTCCACCGCCACCACACCCAAGCCTTCGATCCTGCGCACGCCCCCTACGACACCGGCGGGCACTGGTACGTCACCGATGCCGAATACCAAGCGGCCGTGCAGCGTGGCATGCGGCTTCGCTCGGAAGTCGCCGCTGGGCTCGTGAAGTCGCTGGCGACAAAGCTCGGCGAGCTCTTCCGCGGCTGAGCATCGGCCGCGCCATCGCCTCCCTGACCGTACCCGTCACCGCCCCCATCATCGCCCCCATCATCGCCGGATCGTGACCGGCCGTGATCGCCGGCAGCGGCTATCATGGCCTGGTCTCGCCGCCACCGGCGCGGATGGGGAGCGAAGGGGATGCGACGAATTCGAGATAGGCTGGCGGCGTCGGGCGCGCGGGCGACCGTGCTCGCGGCGGCATTTTGGCTCGGATCGCTGGTTGTCGTCGAGGCAGCACCCGCGCACCGCTGCCAGGCGGTCTTCGATCGTACCTTGGCCGAGGTCGAGATCACGGAGCAGCAGATTCGCGACTACACGGTCGTCGAGAACTGGGCCTGGTACCGGACCGGTCGCCAGCTCTTGGGCTACAGCGCCTGGGTGGCGCTGGCGGGTTGCAAGGGCAGCATCGTCATCGACGTCTCCGAACAGTGCTGGTTCGAGCAGGCCTACGTCCACGGCCCCTGCCGAGTCGAGGGGCTGAAGAGCTATTGAGAAGGTCGGGCGAGGCTTGCCCCCTTGCCGAACCGCTCCGCTATCGCCAGATTAGCGGGCATGTCCGATCAACGAAGCGAACCAAGCGCCGACCGGGCGCCCGACCTCGATCAGGTCGAGGTCTGGATCTTCGATCTCGATAACACGCTCTATTCGTCGCGCCACAACCTCTTTGCCCAGATCGACCGGCGCATGGGCGAGTTCATCGCCGATTACCTGGCGATCGAGGTCGCCGAGGCCAAGCTGCTACAAAAGCAGTATTTCCATCGCCACGGCACGACGCTCCGGGGCCTGATGAACGAGCACGGCATGAACCCCGATGCCTTTCTCGACTACGTCCACGACATCGACCTCGACCCGATCCCGCCGAACGCGCGGCTGAAGGACGCCCTGTCGCGGCTCGAGGGCCGCAAGCTGATCTTCACCAACGCCACCCGCGAGCATGCCGAGCGGGTCACCCGGCACCTGGAGATTGACCAGTTCTTCGAGGCGGTCTTCGACATCGTCGACAGCGACTACCTCCCCAAGCCCGAACGCCGGCCCTATGAGAAGCTGTTGGCGCAATACGAGGTTCGGCCCGAGCGCGCCGCCATGGTCGAGGACATCGCCCGCAACCTGGCGCCGGCGGCGTCGCTGGGCATGACCACGGCGCTGGTGCCGAACCCCAACGCCTGGGCGGGCGCGGGGTCCGACGAGGCCCACATCCACCACCTCGTCGACGATCTCGCCGACTGGCTCCTGGCCGTGGTCGATCGCGTGCCGGCGCGCCGCGGTTGACAGCCATCCCTTGCCGGCTAAGTTCGGGAGCCGAAGCCGGCATGGGAGGATAGGCATGAACGCGGCCACGCTCGAAACCACAATCGACGCCGCCTGGGAGCGCCGCGACGAGGTCAGCCCCGAGACCGGGGGCGCGCTCCGCGAAGCCATCGACGCGGCCTTGAACGGCCTCGATTCAGGCGATTTCCGGGTTGCCGAGCGACGCGGCAATGGCGACTGGCACGTCAACCAGTGGCTGAAAAAGGCGGTGCTGCTGTCCTTCCGCCTCTACGACATGGGGGTGATCGCGGGCGGCCCCGGCGAGGCCGCGCCCTGGTTCGACAAAGTCCCCTCCAAGTTCGCCGGCTGGGACGAGGCCCGCTTCCGCGCGGCCGGTTTTCGCGCCGTGCCGAACTGCGTCGTCCGCCATTCCGCTTATATCGCCCCCGACGCGGTGCTGATGCCCTGCTTCGTCAACTTGGGCGCCCATGTCGGCGCCGGCACCATGATCGACACCTGGGCGACGGTCGGCAGCTGCGCCCAGGTCGGCGCCAACTGCCACATCTCCGGCGGCGCCGGCATCGCCGGCGTCCTGGAGCCGCTGCAGGCCGAGCCCGTGATCATCGAGGACAACTGCTTCATCGGCGCCCGCTCCGAGGTCGCCGAGGGCGTCATCGTCGAGGAAGGCTCGGTCTTGAGCATGGGGGTCTACATCGGCGCCTCGACCCGAATCGTCGACCGGACCACGGGCGAGGTCCATCAGGGCCGGGTGCCGGCCTATTCCGTCGTCGTGCCGGGGACGATGCCGGGCGCGGCCCTGCCCGACGGCTCCCCCGGGCCCGGCCTCTACTGCGCCGTCATCGTCAAGCGGGTCGACGCCGGCACCCGGGCCAAGACCTCGGTCAACGAGCTTCTGCGCAGTTGAGCGGTGGGGCCGGATCGGGCACCGATGGAGAACGCGCCCCGGATCGACCCGATCGAGCTCAGCCGTGACCTGATCCGCTGTGCCAGCGTGACGCCGACCGACGACGGCGCCCTCGACATCCTGCAGGCGGCACTCGAAGGGCTGGGCTTCGTCTGCCATCGGCTGCCGTTCTCGGCCCCGGGCACGGCGACGGTGGACAACCTCTATGCCCGCTTCGGCGATGGCCGCCCGAACCTCTGCTTCGCCGGCCACACCGATGTGGTCCCGATCGGCGATGCCGGGGCCTGGGGGGCGGAGCCCTTCGCCGGCTTCGTCTCCGAGGGCACCCTCTATGGCCGCGGTGCGGTCGACATGAAGGGGGCGGTCGCCTGTTTCGCCGCCGCCGCCGAGCGCTTTCTCCAAGACAAGGGCGATAGCTTCGATGGCGCCGTCAGCCTGCTGATCACCGGCGACGAGGAAGGCCCCGCCGTCAACGGCACCGTCCGGGTGCTGGACTGGATGCGCGAGGCGGGCGAGGTCATCGACCACTGCCTCGTCGGCGAGCCGACCAACCCCGAGCGGCTCGGCGAGATGATCAAGAACGGGCGGCGCGGCAGCCTGAACGGGCGCATCACCGTCAAGGGCTGCCAAGGCCACGTCGCCTACCCCCACCTCGCCGACAACCCGGTGCCGCGCCTACTGGCGTTGCTATCGCGCCTCACGGGCAGCCGCTTCGAGGACGGCGACGACGCCTTCCAGGCGACCAACCTGGAGATCACTTCGCTCGACGCCGGGATCGCGGCGACCAACGTCATCCCGGCCGAGGCGACGGCGCTCTTCAACATCCGCTTCAATGTCCGCCATACCGGCGCCAGCCTCAGGCGCTGGATCGAGAGTCAATGCGCCGCCGTCGGCGGCGACGTGGCGGTCGAGATCGAGGTCAGCGGCGAAGCCTTTCTGACGCCGCCCGGCGACTTCACCGGGCTGTTGGCGGCGGTCATCGAGGAGACGACGGGCCTTCGGCCGGTGCTCTCGACCACGGGCGGCACCTCGGACGCCCGCTTCATCAAGGACCATTGCCCGGTCGCCGAGTTCGGCCTCGTCAGCCAGACCATGCACAAGATCAACGAGCAGGTGCCCGTCTCGGATCTGGAGCTCTTGACGCGCATCTACGAGTGCCTGCTGCACCGCTACTTCGATCGGGGCGCTTGATGCCGAACGGCCAAGAGATCGTCAGCTCGATCTATGGCGCCTGGCGCATCCTGCGCTTCGATCCGGGCGCGCTGACGCACTTCAACCAGACCGTCGAGGGCTTTTGGCGCTCGTTCTTCGCCGCCCTGCTAGTCGCCCCGGCCTATCTCGTATCGAGCCTGGTTCGCTTCTTCTCGCTGCCGGCGGAAGACACCGCCGAGGTCGACCCGCTCGCCTTTTTGACCCTGCGCCTGCTCGGCTTCGCGCTCGCCTGGATAGCCTTTCCGGTCGCCATGATTTGGCTGACCCGGCTCCTGCAGTTCGGCCAACGCTACGTCGTCTACATCATCGTCTGGAATTGGTCCTCGGTCGTCGCCATGGCGATCATGCTGCCCTTGGTGATTCTGTTGTCACTGGGGGTGTTTCCCGAAGGCATCGCCGGCGGCATCATGATTTTCGCCTTCGGCTGCGTGCTCTTCTACGCCTACCTGGTAGCCCGGGTCGGGCTCGAGTGCGGCACCGGCACCGCCATCGCCATCGTCGTCTTCGAGGTCGTGCTCGACCACCTGGTCGACCTGGGGGTGAGCCGGCTCTTTCAGTCGCCGTTGTTGTAGGCGACCCGGACCAGATAGAGGCCGTCCGCCGGCGCCACGGGGCCGCAGCGGCGCCGGTCCTGCGCCGCCAGCGCGGCCGACAGGTCCGCCGCCCGCCACTTGCCCTCGCCGACCAGCTTCAGGCTGCCGACCAGCGAGCGGACCTGGTTGTGCAGAAACGAGCGGCTCTCCGCCTCGATCAGGATTTCCTCGCCCTGGCGTCGGACCTCCAGCCGATCGAGCGTGCGCACCGGCGACGCGGCCTGGCACTTGGTCGAACGGAAGGTGGTGAAGTCGTGGTGGCCGACGAGCTGGCGGGCCGCCTCACCCATGGCCTCGTGGTCGAGCGGCACGCCCAGGTGCCAGACCCGGTGGCGGGCCAGCGCCGGCGGTGGCCGCCGGTTCAGAATGCGATAGCGGTAGTGGCGCCGGGTGGCCGAGAAGCGGGCGTGAAAATCGTGCCCGACCGGCAGCACCGTCAGCACCGCGACGTCGGCCGGCTTGAGGTGGAAGTTCACCGCGTCGCGAACGTCCTCCGGCCGGCGCGCCTTGGCCAGGTCGACATGCGCCACCTGGCCCAGCGCATGGACGCCGGCATCGGTGCGGCCGGCGCCGTGCAGCCGGACCGGGCCGCCGGCGATCGGCTCCAGCGCCGCCTCGATCGCGGCTTGCACCGAGGGGCCGTTCTCCTGGCGCTGCCAGCCGACGAAGCCGTAACCGTCGTATTCGATGGTGAGCTTGTAACGCGGCATGGCCTAGTCGAGTCGGCTGCCGGGCGGCAGTGGAAAACCGCGCAGAAAGGTGGGCCCGTCGAGGGCCGCCTTGCCGGCGCGCTGCAGGGTGCGGAGCGCCAGCGCGCCTTCGCCGCAGGCGACGGCCGGGCCCTCGTCGAGCACCGTGCCCGGCGCGCCCTCGCCCCCGATCGCCGCCGCTGCCAAGACCTTGACGCGTTCGCCGCCGCGCTCGAACCAGGCGCCGGGAAAGGGTGCCAGGCCCCGCACCGCTCGCGCCAGCTCGACCGCCGGACGGTGCCAATCGAGCCGCGCCTCCGCCTTCTCGATCTTGGCGGCGTGGGTGACACCGGCTTCGGGCTGGGGCCGGGGCGTCAGCGTGCCCGCCGCCAAGCCATCGAGGGCCCGGCAGATCAACGGCGCGCCGAGTTCGGCCAGGCGGTCGTGCAGCTGGCCGGCGCTCTCTTCCACGTCGATCGAGACCCGCTCTTCCAGCAGCACCGGTCCGGTGTCGAGGCCCCGGTCGATCAACATCGCCGTCACCCCCGTCTCGCCGTCGCCGGCCATGATGGCGCGCTGGATCGGCGCCGCGCCGCGCCAGCGCGGCAGCAGCGAGGCGTGCAGGTTGACGCAGCCGAGCCGAGGTGCCGCCAGCACCGGCGCCGGCAGGATCAGCCCGTAGGCGACGACGACGGCGGCGTCGGCGGCGAGGGCGGCGAAGGCTTTCTGGACGGCCGTGTCCTTCAAGGTAGCGGGCGTCCGGACCTCGATCCCGGCCTCCTCGGCCAACGCCTGGATCGGCGAGGGCCGTGCCTTGCGACCGCGCCCCGCGGGTCTCGGCGGCTGGGTATAGGTGCAGAGGATCTCGTGACCGGCCGCCAGCAAAGCCCGGAAGGTCGGCGCCGCGAACGCCGGCGTGCCCATGAAGACGAGCCGAAGCCGGGTCATCGGCTAGTGTCCCGAATCGGAAGTTCGCATCGCTTGCGGCAAGCGCCCGACGAACCTCCGATTCGACAAGGACACTAGCGGCTTCTTGATTCCAGTGTGGTTTAGGGGTTTGAAGTTCCTCACGGCGATTGCCCCGATACTGAGAGGAATTTCAAATCGACCACACTGGTTCTCAAGCGCTCGCCTTCTGGCGCTGCGCCTTGACCAGCTTGCGCAGGATCATATTGCGTTTCAGGGTCGAGAGATGGTCGACGAAGAGGATCCCGTCCAGGTGGTCGAACTCGTGCTGGATGCACCGCGACAACAGGCCGTCGGCCTCGAGAGACTGCGCCTTGCCGTGATAGTCGAGGTAGTCGACCCGGACCCGCTCCGGCCGCTCGATCTCGGCGAAATGCTCCGGCAGCGACAGGCAGCCCTCGTTCAGGACAACGCCCTCGTCCGAGAACCAGACGATCTCGGGGTTGACCAGGTAGTGCGGCGCCGGCGCCGCGTCCTCGGCGCTGACGTCGGTGACGATGACCCGCTTGGGAACCCCGACCTGGATCGCCGAGAGGCCGATGCCCGGCGCCTCGTGCATGGTGGCGAGCATGTCGTCCATCAGCCGACGCAGCTCGTCGTCGACGGCCCGGACGGGCTCGGAGGTCACCTTCAACCTGGGGTCGGGCGCATATATCAGCGGCAGGATCGCCATGATTCGTCTGCTCTCGGCCTTCGTTTCGGCTATGCACTACCTAGTATGCGCTCCAGGGGCCGTCAAGTTTGGCCCGGGCGCGAGGCTTTGGTCGCCGGTCGTGCTAGAGTAGCGGCGGATTTTTCGGGAGAATCGCCCTGATGGACCCAGGCCTGATCGTCGTCGTGCTGGTGCTTTTGGTCGTCGGCGGCGGCCTCGCGTATCTGTTGCTGCGCGCCGAGGCGGGCCGGCGCGGCGCCGAGGGCCGGGTCGAGCGGCTGGCCGAGGTCGCCGACGGCCTGGCCCGCCAGCAGCAAGAGCTGACCGGCCGCTTCTCGCAGCTCGCCGAGCAAAACGCGGCCGAGCGGGCCGAGCTCAGCCGGGCCCTGCAGGAGCGTCTCGACGGCGTCTCCAAGCGGCTCGGCGACGGCCTGGAGAAATCGGCGACCCGGACGGCGGAGACGCTGGGCACCCTGACCAAGCACCTGAACGTCATCGACGCGGCGCAGAAGAACATCACCGACCTCGCCGGCCAGGTGGTCGGCTTGCAGGATATCCTCGACAACAAGCAAGCCCGCGGCGCTTTCGGCGAGGTCCAGCTGCAGGACCTGGTCAGTGCCATCCTGCCGCCCTCGGCCTACGACTTTCAAGTCCAGCTCTCGAACGGGCGGCGGGTCGACTGCCTGGTCAGGCTGCCGCAGCCGCCGGGGCCGATCGGCATCGATTCCAAGTTCCCGCTGGAAAGCTACCACGCGCTCCGCGCCGCCGAGGACGAGAGCCAGGCCAAGCAGGCGGCGCGCGAGTTCCGCGTCGCCATCCTGAAGCACGTCCAGGACATCCGCGAGCGCTATATCGTCCCCGGCGAGACCGCCGACTCGGCATTGATGTTCCTGCCGTCGGAAGCGGTCTACGCCGAGCTGCACGCCAACTTCGCGGACGCGGTCGAGCAGTCGTACCGGCAGAAGGTCTGGATCGTCTCGCCGACCACCCTGATGGCGACCTTGAACACGGTCCGCGCGGTGCTGAAGGACGCCCGCATGCGCGAGCAGGCCGGCGTCATCCAGACCGAGGTGCAGAAGCTGCTCGACGACGTCCATCGCCTCGACAAGCGGGTCGAGAACCTGGGCCGCCACTTCGACCTGGCGTCCAAGGACGTGCGCGAGATCGCCACCTCGAGCGAGAAGATCGTCCGCCGCGCCGACCGCATCGAGGAAGTCCAGCTCGAAGAGGCCGAGGCCGAGCCTTCCGATACCGCCTTGGCGCCGCCGGCGACGGCGCTCAGCGGCGACTGATCGTGTGAGGCTCGCCGCTATAGACTGTATTTGGAGAAGGGCTGAACCACCCGCTCCCCCGTCTCGACCACCCCAAGGGTACCATTCATGGGTGGTTGGGACGGGGGAGCGGGTGGTCCGGCGACTCGACGTAAGTCGAAAATGCCCTATCGGCGGCGCGCGCGCGCGGGCTGGGGGGCGAGGCGTCGGGCGCAGCCGGCGAGCCAGAGCAGGCGGTAGTGCAGCAAGGCCATGCAGAGGCCGACGCGATCTCGTTTCCAGTTCGGCAGGTCCATCGCTCCGATGTCGTGACCCGAAAGTCACCAACAAGTGACGGCCGACACACCCGCCCGATAGCGAGAAGTTTACCGCGCCCCGGTTGACAAGGTGGGCGGTGCCAACCAGTTTCTGGCCGGGCCGCGCGAGGCACATTCGCCGGCTGGCACGAAGACGAGTGACGCCTTGTTCCAGGAGCGGGAAGCAACACCCATGACGAGACACATGCCGGCGCGGCGCCTGACCCAGGCCGCCGCCGTGACCCGTTGGGATGGGCCGCCCGCCCTCGACCCGGCCAAGTTCCGGGACCCGTTGCGGACATTGGGCGGCCAGCCTCGCGCCTCGGTCGCCTTCGACCGCCTGGAGACGCTCTGGTTCAACACCGGCACGCTCTGCAACCTCGCCTGCACCAACTGCTACATCGACTCGAGCCCGACCAACGACGATCTGGTCTATCTGACGGCGGCCGAGGTCGCCGGCTTCCTCGACGAGTTGGAGCCCCGGCGGCAGACCCGCGAGATCGGCTTCACCGGCGGCGAGCCGTTCATGAATCCCGAATTGCCGGCGATGCTGGCCGATGCGCTGGAGCGAGGCTACGAGGTCCTGGTGCTGACCAATGCCATGCGGCCGATGCAGAAGCGCCAGCCTGAGCTGTTGGCGCTGAAGCGGCGTTTCGGTGAGCGACTGACGCTCAGGATCTCGGTCGACCATTACGGGCCGGCCCTGCACGAGGTCGAGCGGGGGCCGCACAGTTGGCGGCGAATGCTGGAGGGGTTGACCTGGCTCGCGGCCGAGGGCTTCAAGCTGGCGGTCGCCGGCCGGAGTTTCGCGAGCGAGCCGGAGGCCGACCTTCGACGCGGCTATGCGCGCCTCTTCGCCGAGCTGGGCTTGCCGCTTGATGCCAGCAACCCCGCCGAGCTGGTGATTTTCCCCGAGATGGACGCCGCTGCCGACGTGCCAGAGATCACCGAGGCCTGCTGGGGCCTGCTCGGGGTCCGGCCCGGGGCCATGATGTGCGCCAGCTCGCGCATGGTGGTAAAGCGCAAGGGCGAGGCGCGGGCCAAGGTGGTGCCGTGCACCCTGCTGCCCTACGACCCGCAGTTCGAGATGGGCGAAAGCCTGGCCGAGGCCAAGGGTTCGGTGCACCTCAACCATCCCCATTGCGCCACCTTCTGCGTCCTCGGCGGCGCCTCCTGCAGCGCCGGCGACTAGGCCAGGCCGGAGCAAGCCGCTCCCCAGACGACGGCCGCTGGCCTATGATCCGCCGACTGCGACGAGGGTCGCAGCGAGGGCCGAACACGGTCGAGCGGAAGGAGAGCCGAGCCATGAGCGATGCCAGCTTCGATCCGGCGGGGCACAAATACGCCGAGCAGCGGTTCTTCGAGGACATGGTGCTGGACGAGACTTTCTACATCCCGTCGAGGACCATGACCGACGCCCTCTTCGCCGCCTTCCAGACCGCCTCGGGCGACAACCATCCGATTCACTACGACGTCGAGTATTGCCGCGCCCGCGGCCATGACGGGCTGTTGGCGCACGGCTTTCAGGTGGTGATCCAGAGCGCCGCCGGCGCCGGCGTCCTGGCCCATGTCATGGGCGATGCGCTGCTCGGCTTCATCGAGCAGTCGAGCCGTTTCCTGAAGCCGGTCTATGCCGGCGACACGCTCTATCCCCTGCTCAAGATCACCGAGCTGAAGCCGCAGCGCACCACCGGCGTGGTCACCGTCGCTTCGACGGTCCACAACCAGCGGGGCGAGCTGGTGATGGAGGGCGAGCAGAAGTATCTGCTGCGCCGCCGCGAGGCCGCCGCTTGACGGTCCGACCGACTGGACATCCGGCCGCCCCGGCGGGATATTCGAGGGATGAGCCAACTGCGCCGCAGGCGTGCCGAGCGCCGGAAAGGTGGCCCCGATGTACACCGAGACCACGCACGACATACGCATCGCCGTCCGGCCGATCTACCTCGACGAGCAGTCCGAGCCCGAGGAGGACCGCTACGTCTGGGCCTACCAGGTTCGGATCGAGAACCTGGGCGGAGAGACGGTGCAGCTCTTGAACCGTTATTGGCACATCACGGATGCCGGCGGCCGGGTGCAGGAAGTGCGCGGGCCCGGCGTGGTCGGCGAGCAGCCGGTGCTGGCGCCGGGCGAGGCGTTCGAGTACACCAGCGGCTGCCCGCTGGCGACGCCGTCGGGAATCATGGTCGGCAACTACGAGATGCAGGGCGACGACGGCCGGCGCTTCGAGGTCCAGATACCCGCCTTCTCGCTCGACAGTCCGCATCAGACCGGGCCCGTCAACTGAGGCAAGGCCCGCCGCCGCCGGCGCGCCAGCTCTAGGCCCCGGAGCGGAAGCCGGTGTTCGACCTTCGCCCCATCCTGCTGATCAACGGAATCCTGGTGGCGACGCTGGGCGTGGCGATGCTGGTCCCGGCACTCGTCGACGTCGCCACGATCTATGGCTCACCGGACTGGGACGTCTTTCTCGGCGCCGCCTTCGCCACCACCTTCGTGGGCGCCACGCTCGCGCTCGGCAGCCGGGGGCGGAGCGGCGACATCAACGCCCGCCAGGCCTTCATCCTGACCGCCTCGACCTGGCTCGTGCTGCCGGCCTTCGGCGCCCTGCCGTTCGCCTTCTCGAGCCTCGGCCTCAGCTACACGGACAGCTTCTTCGAGGCCATGTCGGGCCTGACGACGACCGGCTCGACGGTGATCGACGGGCTCGATTTCGCGGCCCCCGGCATCCTCCTCTGGCGGGCGATCCTGCAATGGCTCGGCGGCATCGGCATCATCGTCACGGCGGTCGCCATCCTGCCGATCCTCAGGATCGGCGGCATGCAGCTTTTCCGAATGGAATCCTCCGACCGCTCGGAGAAGATCCTGCCCCGGGCGGCCCAGATCTCGGCCGTCATCGGCGCCATCTATCTGGCCCTGACGGTTCTCTGCGCCGCTGCCTATTGGCTCGCCGGCATGAACGGGCTGGAGGCCATTGCGCATGCCATGACGACGATCGCGACCGGCGGCTTCTCGACGTCGGACCTCTCGGTCGGCTATTTCGACAGCGCCCTCGTCGACTACATCGCCGTCCTTTTCATGCTGATCGGCAGCCTGCCGTTCCTGCTCTATTTCCAACTCGTCCGCGGCCGGCCCCTGGCACTCTGGCGGGACAGCCAGGTCAGGGCCTTTCTCGCCATCGTCGCCGTTGCCATCGCGGTCATGGTCGGGTGGCGGCTGGCGACGAGCCAGGTCGGCGCCGCCGAGGCGATCCGTTACACCGCCTTCAACGTCGTCTCGATCGTCACCGGCACCGGCTACTCGACCACCGATTACGGCCAATGGGGCAGCTTCGCCGTCACCGCCTTCTTCTTCTTCATGTTCGTCGGCGGCTGCGCCGGCTCGACCTCGTGCTCGGTCAAGGTCTTCCGCTACCAGGTCCTGGCCTCCTCGGCCCGGGCCCAGATCGGGCAGCTGTCTCGCCCGCACGGCGTCTTCCAGCCGCACTTCAACCGGCGCCCGATCCCGGACGAGGTGGCGCAGTCGGTGATGAGCTTCTTTTTCCTGTTCATCGCCACCTTCGTCGTCCTGGCGGTGCTGCTGACCGCACTCGGCCTCGACTTCATGACCGCGGTCTCGGGCGCCGCTACCGCGATTGCCAATGTCGGCCCCGGCCTCGGCCAGACGATCGGGCCGAGCGGCAACTTCGCCTCCCTGCCGGACGCCGCAAAATGGGTGATGTCGGCCGGCATGCTCCTGGGCCGGCTCGAGCTCTTCACCGTCCTGGTGCTTTTCACGCCCGGGTTCTGGCGCGCCTGAGAGCGGCGCCGGTACCCCGGCTCAACCAGCGAAGCGGGGCAGGATCTCCTCGGCGAACCGATGCATGCGCTCGAGTGTGCCGTCGAGATCGGCATCCTGGAAGGTCAGGACCAGCGTTCCGACCCCCAACTCGCCCAGTCGCCCGATGTCGCCGACAACAGCATCCAGATCACCGGTCAGCAGCTGCCGTTCGCCGTCGTCGGTGGTCGCCGGCGCGCCGCCATGGGGCCAACTGGCGACATAGGCGCGCCCGATGTCCGCCGGATCGCGCCCCTCCGCCTCGGCCAGCACGTCGAGACGCGCCGCCGCAGCGGCGTAACGCTCGGCCGTGTCCAGCGGATAGCGCGGGTTTCGGCCGACCGGATACCAGCAGTCGCCCAGCGCCACCGTGCGCCTGAGCGCGACCGGGCTCTCGCCGCCGACCCAGATCGGCGGATGGGGCTTCTGCACCGGGCGCGGCAAGAAGGCGATGTCGGAGAAGCGCGAATAGCGCCCCTCGAAGGCGGGCTTGTCGGCGGTCCACAGTTCCTTGAAGACGCGCAAGTATTCGTCCGAGACCGCGCCCCGCTCGGCAAACGGCGGCGCGCCGATGGCCGCCAGCTCTTCGCGCATCCAGCCGACACCGACGCCGAGGGTGACCCGCCCGCCCGACAGCACGTCCGCGGTCGCGATCGTTTTTGCCGCCAGCACCGGCGGGCGGTGGGGCAACACCATGACCGAGGTCAGCAAGCGGATGCGGCGCGTCACGGCGGCAATGAAGGACAGCACGGAGAGCTGCTCCAGGCACTCGCCGACGCTGGCGCCCGGCCACTCGCCGGTCTCGGTGTAGGGATAGCGCGAGGCGATATCTCCCGGCACCGCGATGTGGTCGTTGACCGTGAAGTAGGCGAAGCCCAACTCGTCGCCCGTGCGCGCCATCGCCGAGATGGCCTCGGGATCGGCGCCCGGGCCACGCGTCAGCATGTGAATTCCGAAGTCCATGAGCATCTCCTCCTAGCCTCGGCGCGAGCCTAGACCAGTTGCGACAATGGCTGAACAGGCAGGCCGGACGACGAAGGCGCTAGCGGATCAGGAGGTAGAGGTGCTTGCGGATGCTCTTCTCCATGGTGCGGTCTAGCTCTTGCACCAGGTCGCGGGTGAATTCGTGGTAGATCGTCTCGCGCCGTTGTAACGAGACGTCCTCCAGGATGGTGCGGCTGGCGGTCGCGCCGGCCTCGGCGAAGCCGCCGGCGAGGCCACCTTCGCCGCCGACCTCGATGCGCATCCGCAAGCGCCCGACCAGCCGCTCGGCGCCCTCGCGCTTGAAGGCGCCGGCGAGGCCTTTTTTGGTCGCCAGCGGCTCGGAGACGACGCCGGCCTCCTCGATCAGGACCCGGGCGGTGCCGTGCCGGCCGACCGCGCGCAGCCGGTCCTCGGCCCAGCGCTGGGCGACGGCGGCCGGCGGATAAGGGAAGCGATGCTCGACGTTGGGCGGCCGGGAGGGCGCCGCGTAGCGGTCCTCGATGACGATGCGGGCGACGTCGAGCCCGATCGGCGGCGAGCCGGAAAAGCGGATCTCGGAGAACTCCGAGCGCGGCGGCGGCGCCGTCTGGCAAGCGGCCATCGGCAACGCCACGGCCACGGCGAGAGCGAAGAAGCGGGCCAGTGACATGCGAATCATCGGCGCCTCGGGCGATCTGAATGCTGGCCCATGGATAGCGAGCCCGAGGAATGATATCAAGCCGGGCTGGTGTCCTGGAAGGCCGTCGCCTCGAAGTCGTAGCGGGCGCTGCAGAACTCGCAGGTGACCAGGATTTGGCCACCCACCGTCATCTCCTCCAAGTCGGGGCCGGGTAGCGCCTCCAACACGCGCTCGGCCCGCGCGCGCGAGCAACGGCAGCCGAATTCGAGACCGACCTCGCGGAAGACCCGGACGCCGTCCTCGTGAAAGAGCCGATAGAGGAGCGTGTCCGGCGGCAAGTCGGGGTCCAGCAACTCGTCGTCGCGGGCGGTGGCGAGCAGAGTGACGGCGCGGTGCCAGTCCTCGGCCCATTCGTCCGGGTCGATCTCGACGCCGCGAGCCAAGAGGGCCGGGTCGCCCTCGGGCAGGCGCTGCACCATCAGGGCGCCGGCCCGCCAGGCCTTGCCGCCGGCGCCGTCGTCGAGCTCGGCCGCGGCCACGCGGATGGCGGTCTGGACCTGCTCGGAATCACGAAAGTACTTGTGCGCGCACTCGGCCAGCGTCGCCCCCTCCAGCGGCACGATGCCCTGATAGCGCTCGGCCTCCTCGCCCTGGTCGACGGTGAAGGCGAGATAGCCGCCGCCCATCAGCCGCGGCACCGGTGTCTGCGGCTCCTTGCTCGTATCGGCGAGTGCCCTCACCTGTGCCTCGTCGTACTGGACGTAGCCCCGGAGCATGCCCGGCGAGACGAAGTCGACCACCAGCATCCTGACGGCGCCGTCGCCCTTGGCCTGCAGCGAGAAGACGCCGTCGAACTTGAGGGCGCCGGCCAGCACCGAGGTCAGCGCGATCGCCTCGGCCAAGAGGCGGGCCACGGGCCAGGGGTAGGCATGGCGGCGGACGATGGTGTCGACCGTGGCGCCGAGGCGGACCAGGCGGCCGCGGACCCCGGCCTCTTCCACCTGGAAGGGGCGGATCAGGTCATCGGGGGCGACATCCTCGAGGCTCACCCCAGACACCAGGCGAGGATGCCCTTTTGCGCGTGCAACCGGTTCTCGGCCTCGTCCCAAACCACCGAGCGGGCGCCGTCCATGACCGCGTCGGTGACCTCCTCGCCGCGGTGCGCCGGCAGGCAGTGCAGGAAGAGGGCGTCCGGCTTCGCTAGCTCCATCGCCCGCTCGTTGATCTGATAGGGGGCCAGGAGGTTGTGCCGATCGGTGGCGTCCTTGTCGCCCATCGAGACCCAGGTGTCGGTGACGACGCAATCGGCGCCGTCGAGGGCGGCTTCCAGCTCCGACGTCACCGCGACCTCGGCACCGGCGTCGCGGGCCCAGGCGACGGCCGGCTCGGGCGGGCGCAGCTGGTCGGGGACCGCCAGGCGCAAATCGTAGCCGAAACGGGCCGCACCTTGGATCCATGAGACCGCGACGTTGTTGCCGTCGCCGGCCCAGGCCACCACCTTGCCGGCGACCTCGCCACGGTGCTCCTCGATGGTCATGACGTCGGCCATCAGCTGGCAGGGATGGGTGGCATCCGTCAGGCCGTTGATCACCGGCACGGTGGCATGCGCCATCATCTCGGTCAGAACCTCGTGGCTGTGGGTCCTGAGCATGATGATGTCGACATAGCGCGACAGCACCCGGGCCGTGTCGGCGACGCTCTCGCCGCGGCCGAGCTGCATGTCGGCGGCATTGGCGATGATGGTCTGGCCGCCAAGCTGGCGCATGGCGACGTCGAACGAGATCCGGGTCCGGGTCGAGGGCTTCTCGAAGATCATGGCCAAGAGGCGGCCGTCGAGCGGCCGGCCTTCGTCGACCACCGCCTTGCCCTTGCCGGCGCGGGCCGCCTTCAGCCCCTTGGCCTCCTCCAGAATGTCGCGGAGCGTTTGGCCGTCGAGCGCGTCGATGTCGGAGAAATGGCGGATGCTGCTCACGACCCCAGCCCTTCCGCGACCTTCTCGATCACCGCCATCGCCTCGTCCACCTCGGCCTCGTCGACGACGAGTGGCGGCAGCAGGCGGACGATGTTGTCGCCGGCGGGCACCGTCAACAGGCCGGCATCGCGCAGCTGGGCGACGACGTCCAGGTTGGTGGCGTGGAACTTTATGCCGATCATCAGGCCCTGGCCGCGGACCTCCTCGATGGCGGTGCTGTTGCGCTCGCGCAGTGTTTCCAGACGTTGCATCAAGAGCTGTCCCATGGCCTGGACGTGCTCCAGAAAGCCGTCCGCCAGCATGACGTCGAGGACCGCGTTGCCGGCCGCCACGGCCAACGGGTTGCCGCCATAGGTCGAGCCGTGCGTGCCCGCGGTCATGCCGGCTGCCGCCTTCGCGGTGGCGAGGCAGGCGCCCAACGGAAAGCCGCCGCCGATGCCCTTGCCCAGCGCCGCGATATCCGGCAGCGCATCGGTCCACTCGTGCGCCAACAGCTTGCCGGAACGGCCCATGCCGCTCTGCACCTCATCCACGATCAGCAACAGGCCGTGCTCGTCGCAGAGCGCCCTCAGCGCCTCCAAGTGACCGGCCGGCATCAGGTTGATGCCGCCCTCGCACTGCACCGGCTCGATCATGATGGCCGCGGTCTCGTCGGTGATGGCGGCCCGCGTCGCCTCCAAGTCGCCGAAGGGCACGTGGTCGAAGCCTTCGACCTTCGGCCCGAAGCCTTCCAGGATCTTCTCCTGGCCGGTGGCGGCGATGGTGGCGAGCGTGCGGCCGTGGAAGGCGTTCTCGAAGGTGATGATGCGATAGCGTTCCGGGTTGCCGGCGTGGTGATGGTAGCGGCGCGCGGTCTTGATCGCGCACTCGTTGGCCTCGGCGCCCGAGTTGGCGAAGAACACCGTGTCGGCAAAGCTGTTGTCGACCAGGCGCTGGGCCAGGCGCTCCTGCCCCGGTATGCGGAAGAGGTTCGAGCAGTGCATCAGCTGCCCGGCTTGGCTTCGGATCGCCTCCACCAGGTGGGGGTGCGAATGGCCGAGGCAGGTGACGGCGATGCCGGTCGAGAAATCGAGATAGCGGCCGCCGTCGGTGTCGAAGATGTGGCAGCCCTCGCCCCGGTCGAACGACACATCGGCCCGGCCATAGGTCGGCATCACGGCATCAATCACGGCTTCCCTCCTGTCCGTCAATCGCGGAATTAAAAAACGGCGCCAAGGCGCCGCACTAACTGGTGGAGACCGTTCAGTTAGCGTCAAAGCCGCGCATCTGTCAACGACCAAGGGGCTGCGAAAGAGGCGCCATTGGGGCCGCCGCTTGGCGCCCGGTACGCCATCGCGGATACTGTATCGGACGGCGCGGCACTGGCACCGGGTTCAAAGGGGAAGGACACCATGCATATCGGGCTCATCGGCGGCATCGGGCCGGCCGCCACCATCCACTATTACCAGGGCCTCGTCGACGCGCATGCCGCCGCCGGCCAGGCGCTGGAGCTGACCATCGTCCAGGGGCAGGCCCGCGACCTGGTCGCGAACCTGTCGCAAGGTGCCGCCGAGCGACAGGCCGAGATCTTCTCGGCCCTCGTCGCGCGACTGCAGGCGGGCGGCGCCGAGGCCGCCGCGGTCACCTCGATGGGCGGGCATTTCTGCATTCGAGAGTTGGCCGCGATCTCGCCCTTGCCGCTGATCGACCTGGTGCCGGAAATGGCGGCGGAATTCGCCCGCCGCAAGCTCGGCCGCGTCGGCCTCATGGGCACGCGGAACGTCATGGAGAGCCACGTCTACGGCGCTGCCGGATCGACCGAAGCGGTGCTGCCCGAAGGCGACGACTTGGGCGCGACGCACGACGCCTACATCGCCATGGCGCAGGCCGGCCGGGTGACCGACGAGCAGCGACGTTACTTCTTCAACGTCGCCGATCGCCTGGTCCGAGACCAGGGCGCCGAGGCGGTGGTGCTGGCCGGCACCGACCTCTTCCTCGCCTTCCAGGGCCACGATCCCGGCTACCCGGTGATCGACAGCGCCCAGGTCCACATCGACGCCATCCATCGCGCCGCGGTTCAAGGCCTCGGCGGCGGTTAGCGAGTTGCGGGTTCAGACCCTGAGGCCGAGGTCGGCGAGGCAAGCCTTCAGGGCCGGCGCGCCGACGAACTGATGCGTCATCAGCCCGGCGCGGCCGGCGCCGGCGATGTAGTCGGCCGTGTCGTCGATGAACAAGGTGCGCGTCGGATCGGCGCCCATGCGCTCGACCACGGCGAGGAAGGCCGCCGGGTCCGGCTTGGCCAAGCCCAGGACGCCGGAAAAATAGGCGTGCTGGCCGAAAAGCGCGTCGAGATCGGGCAGAATTCGCTCGATGCCCTGGGCCAGGAACGGGCCGTTGTTGGTCAACATCGCGCGCGTGACCTGGCCTTCCAGCGCCCGGACCAGGGCGAGCACGTCTTCGTTGCGCCGCATCGAGGCGATGCGCGCCGACAGAAGTGCCTCGTAGGAAATATCGGCCTCGAGCTTTTCGCAGGTCAGGCGGCAGTATTCCTCGAGGTCGTAGCGCCCCTGATCGGCGGCCTCGTCGAAGCCGGAGGTCCAGATCCGCGCTTCGATCTCCGCCGGCTCGAGCCCGCACAGCTCGGAAAGCCGGCCGAGGCGAAGGGCGAAGTCGTAGTCGCACAGGACCTCGTCCAGATCGAAGACGACCACTTCCACTTTTGACGTCACGGTTGACTCCTGAATTGTAGATGCTCGGGGCATCCCGGCCGGCTTCGCGGCCGTCACCAAGGGGGAGCCAGAGGAACGGCTCAGAACATTCCGTATTTCTTGTAGGCTTCGACCGGGTCGACGCCGGCCAGGATGGCGTCGCGCATCTCGTTCTCGGTCGAGGCCACGGCTTCGGTCTTGGCCACAACCTCCTCGGCGATGTCGGCCGGCAGGATGACGATGCCGTCGGTATCGGCCAGCACGTAGTCGCCGGCGCGGACGGCGACGCCGCCGATTTGGATCGGCTCGCCCATGCTCTCCACGAGCCAGCGCCCGCCGATGTCCTTGGGCGTGTAGAAGCGGGCGAAGACCGGGAAATCACGGCGCAACAGGAAGTCGACGTCTCGGCAGCCGCCGTCGGCGATGTAGCCCCGGACGCCTTTGAGCGTCAGCGCCTCGGCCGAGAGTTCGCCCATGAGCGCGATCTCGTCGTTGTTGGGCTGGCAGATCAGCACCTTGCCGGCGGGCGCTTGCGAAAGCACGGTGGCCCAGCCGAGCAACGTCCGGTCGACGTCCATGCCCTTCTCGTAGTGGCCGTTGATGGTCTGGACCTCGCCGGCCAGATTGTCGCCTCGGCGGAGCGGGCGGATCGTCGGCGGCAAGACGCAGTCGTCGTGCCCCATCTCGCGCATGACGTCGTAGACGGCGGAGGCGTAGAGCTTTTCCAGACGTTCGGCGAGGTCCATGTCGCGCCCTCCTGGCTCGGGGGGCCCGGTTCGGCCCCCTCTCTTGATAGGGGCTCGGCCGGCGGCCGGCAAGCGGCGGGCAATTGTTCGCTCAGAGCGGTACGGCTACAGTCGCCACAAACGCCGGTAAAGGCACTGGCGATCGGCGCACCGCCTCGGCGTCGGCTGCCTGCCGGAGCAACGGAGGGTCGAGAGCCGCGCCATGAAGTACTTTATCGTCCACGCCCATCACGAGCCGAAGAGCTTCAACGGCGCCCTCACCCGGGCCGCGGCCGAGGCGCTGCCCGAGCACGGCCACGAGGTCGTGGTCTCCGACCTGCACGCCATGGGCTTCGACGCGGTCTCGGATCGCGACAACTTCACCACCGTCGCCGACCCTGGCTATCTGAAGCAGCAGCAGGAGGAGATGTTCGCCAGCGAGCACGACGGCTTCGCACCGGACATTCTGGCCGAGATGGAGAAGCTCGACTGTTGCGACGCCCTGGTCTTCCAGTTCCCCCTCTGGTGGTTCGGCCTGCCGGCGATCCTGAAGGGCTGGGTCGACCGGGTCTTTGCCATGGGCCGTGTTTACGGCGGCCGCCGCTGGTACGAGCATGGGGTCTTCGCCGGCAAGCGGGCGATGGTCTCGCTCACCACCGGCGGCGGGCCGAACTTCTATGCCGCGGATGGTCTCAACGGCGATTTGGAGATGATCCTCTTCCCCATCAATCACGGCATGCTTCGCTTCACCGGCTTCGACGTCGTGCCGCCGTTCGTCGCCTGGTCGCCGGCTCGAGTTGGCGACGAGGAACGGGCAGCCTATCTCGAGGCCTATGTCGCCCGCCTACTCGACATCCAGAACATCCAGCCGATCGCCTATCCCGCGCTCGACGACTACGATCCCAAGACCTTTCGCCTGAAGAGCGGCGGCACAGGGTGAGCGGCGCGCGATGCCGGTCGGGCCCATCCACGTCTACGACACCAGTTTGCGGGACGGCCTGCGCAATTCGGGCATCGCCATCGCGCTCGACGACAAGGTGCGCTTCGCCCGCCAGCTCGACCGGCTGAACGTCAGCGCCATCGAGGTCGGCTTCGGTGGCCCGACCCAGGTCGAGACGATGACCCGACTGGCCGGTGCCGTCGAGAAGGCCGCGGTCTTCGGTCTCTCTCGCGTCAACCGCCGGGACGTCGACAGGGTGCTTGGCAGCGTCGCGGCGGCCAAGCATCCGGGCATCAACGTCTTCAGCCCGGCCTCGCCCCGGTTTCTGGAACATGTGGGACAGACACCCACGGCAGCGCTCACCGCCTCTCTAAAGGCGGTCGCCCACGCCAAGCCCCATGTCGCGCAGCTCGTGTTTACGGCACAAGACGCGGTGCAGGCGGAGCGG
>JASLMY010000057.1 GCA_030746295.1 Alphaproteobacteria bacterium
GGCGTCCGCTTGAAGGACATGGCGGCCGAGCTGCAGCTCTCGCCGGCCTACCTCTCGGCGCTCGAGCACGGCCACCGGGGCCGGCCCTCGCCGATCCTGGTCGAGCAGATCTGCGGCTTCTTCAACATTATCTGGGACGAGGCCGACGACCTCCGCCGCCTCGCCGAACTCAGCCACCCCCGCGCCGTCATCGATACCGCCGGCCTCTCTCCCGAGGCGACGCTGTTGGCCAACCGCCTGGCCGAGCGCATCGGCGCCCTGCCCGAGAAGACCATCGCCCGCCTGCTCTCCGAGATCGGAACCGAAGACGACGCGGTCTAGCCGCTCTCGGCCGGGCGATCATCCCCTGAGAACCGGGATGATCATTGATTCTATCTGATCGTTGGCGTCAGAGGATGAACTTGGAGAGGTCGGAGTCCTTGGCGAGGCCAGCGACGTGCTTCTCGACGTAGGCGGCGTCGATGGTGACCTCCAGGCCCGGCTGGTCGGAGGCGGTGAAGCTGATCTCCTCCAGGACCCGCTCCAGGATCGTGTGCAGGCGCCTCGCACCGATGTTCTCGACGTTGGCGTTGACCTCGGCGGCGAGCTCGGCCAGGGCGTCGATGGAATCGTCGGTGAAGCTGAGCGTCACCTCTTCGGTGCCGAGCAAGGCGATGTACTGCTTGATCAGGCTCGCCTCGGGCTCGGTCAGGATGCGCTTGAAGTCGTCCACCGTCAGGGCGGCCAGCTCGACCCGGATCGGCAGCCGGCCCTGCAGCTCGGGCAAGAGGTCCGACGGCTTGGCCTGGTGGAAGGCGCCGGAGGCGATGAAAAGGATGTGGTCGGTCTTGACCGAGCCATGCTTGGTGGCGACCGTGGTGCCCTCGATCATCGGCAAGAGATCGCGCTGCACGCCCTCGCGGCTGACGTCCGCACCCATGCGTTCCGATCGGGCGGTGATCTTGTCGATCTCGTCCAGGAAGACGATGCCGTTCTCCTCCACGGTCTGGATCGCCTCGCGCACTACCTGCTCTTCGTCGAGGAGGCGGTCGCTCTCCTCGGCCATCAGCGCCTCGTAGGAATCCGACACGCTCATGCGGCGGCGTTTGCTGCGCCCGCCCAAGGCCTTGCCCAGCATGTCGTTGAGGTTGATCATGCCCATCTGGGCGCCGGGCATGCCGGGGATGTCGAAGGTCGGCAGGCCGCCGCCCGAATCCTGCAGCTCCAGCTCGACCTCCTTCTCGGCCAGCTCGCCCTCGCGGAGCTTGCGGCGAAAGCTGTCGCGGGTGCTGGCACCGGCGTTCTCACCGACGAGCGCGTCGAGGACCCGTTCCTCGGCCGCCAGCTCGGCCTTGGCCGCGACCTCCTTGCGCTTGCGCTCGCGCACCATGCCGATCGAGATCTCGACCAAGTCGCGGACGATCTGCTCGACGTCGCGGCCGACATAGCCGACCTCGGTGAACTTGGTCGCCTCCACCTTCAGGAAGGGGGCACCGGCGAGGCGGGCGAGACGGCGCGAGATCTCGGTCTTGCCGACGCCGGTGGGGCCGATCATGAGGATGTTCTTGGGCAGAACCTCTTCTTTCAGCGCGTCGTCGAGCTGCATCCGCCGCCAGCGGTTGCGCAAGGCGACGGCGACGGCCCGCTTGGCATCGTCCTGGCCGACGATGTAGCGATCGAGCTCCGAGACGATCTCGCGCGGACTGAACTCGGTCATGGCGCTATCTTCTCGATTAGGACGTTGTCGTTGGTGTAGATGCAGATCTCGGCCGCGATCGCCATCGCCCGGCGGGCCACCGCCTCGGCGTCCAAATCGTCGCGGTCCATCAGCGCCCGGGCCGCGGCGAGCGCGTAGTTGCCGCCGGAGCCGATGCCGATCAGGCCGTCGTCCGGCTCCAGCACGTCGCCGGTCCCGGTCAGGACCAGGCTCGCCTTGGCGTCGCAGACCGCCATCATGGCCTCCAAGCGCCTGAGGTAGCGGTCGGTGCGCCAGTCCTTGGCCAGTTCCACCGCGGCCCGGGTGAGGTTGCCGGGGTGCTGCTCCAGCTTGGCCTCCAGGCGCTCGAAAAGCGTCAGGGCGTCGGCGGTGGCACCGGCGAAGCCAGTGATGACGGCGCCGTCACCCAGCCGGCGCACCTTGCGGGCGTTGGCCTTGACCACGGTCGGGCCGATGCTGACCTGGCCGTCGCCGGCGATGACGACGCCGTCGCCCTTGCGGACGGAAAGGATAGTTGTGCCGTGCCAGACGGCGGCCTCGGGCTCGCTCACGTCCTCATCCATGTCCAAAAGCTAAGGCGCCCGCCGGGCGTCCGGGAACCATCACCATGTAAGCTTTTCCGAGATAGGGTCAAGCGACGATCGGCGGCCTGCGGCGCCCGCCGCCGATCCCGGCGCTCAGGCGGTGCGGCGCAGTCGCTCTTGGCCCAAGAGGCGGGTCAGGCGCTCCAGAAGCACGTCCGGGCGGATCGGCTTGATCAAGACGTCGACGCCGGCCTTGGCGGCGGCGCGGACGATCGAGATGTCGTTGTCGGCGGTGATCAGCAGGAAGGGCATGTGCGCCCAGCGTTCGTCTTGGTGCAGCTCGCTCAACAGCTCCAGGCCGGTAACCGGGGCCATGTGGTGGTCGCAGATGGCGAGCTCGAAGTTCTCGTTCTCGAGCCGACGCAGGGCCTCCAGGCCGCTCCCCACGGTCACGACGTTGCCGAGCTCGAATTGCGCCAGCATCGCCCGTAGCATCTCCTGCATCCGCTCGTCGTCGTCGGCGACGAGGATCGGAAGCTCTTCCTTGAAGCCCATCAACCTCACCTAGCCTGGGGGGAAACAACGATCGTCATGCAACGATCGAGTGAAATCTTAGCTTTGATTGGTTAAGAAGCGGTTTAGCCGCGCGGCTCGGCCGTAACGCGCGGGCCACGGGCCTGAGGTGCCGGCGGGCTGGCGACGGCGCGGCCATCCTGCTATACCGCGCGGGCCGAATCCCGCCGCCGCGACCGACGGCCAGGCCAGCAGGAGCAGCCGCCATGCGCCAATCCAGCGTAGAGCGCAAGACGACGGAGACCGAGGTCGCCGTCAGCCTCGATCTCGATGGCGAGGGCCGCTACAGCATCGCCACCGGGATCGGCTTTCTCGACCACATGCTGGAGCAGCTCTCGCGCCACAGCCTGATCGACCTGGAGGTCGAGGCCAAGGGTGATCTCCACATCGACTTCCACCACACCACCGAAGACGTCGCCCTGGCGGTCGGCGAGGCGGTCGCCGGGGCGCTGGGAGATCGCGCCGGCATTCGGCGCTACGGCAGCGCGCTGGTGCCGATGGACGAGACTTTGACCCGGGTCGCGATCGACCTCTCCAACCGGCCCTTTCTGGTCTGGAGAGTGAACTTCAGCCGACCCAAGCTCGGCGAGATGGACACCGAGCTCTTTCAGGAGTGGTTTCGTGCCTTCGCCCAATGCGCCGGCGCCACGCTTCATGTCGAGAACCTCTACGGCGAGAACAACCACCACATCGTCGAGAGTTGTTTCAAGGGCCTGGCGCGCAGCCTGCGCGAGGCGGCCGAGATCGACCCCCGCAAGGCCGACGCCGTGCCCTCGACCAAGGGTGTGCTGGGCGGCTCGCTCTAGGAAGCGGGCAGGAGAGCGGCGTTGCGTCTTTACACCGTGCATCGAAGGCCGACCCCGGCGGCGGCCGAGCCCGACCTGGTGTTGATCAAGGAAGGTTTCGCCTGGCCGGCGTTCCTTCTCGCCCCGCTCTGGTGCCTCTGGCACCGGCAGTGGCTGGCGCTCCTCGCCTATCTCGTCGGCCTAGCGGCCGCCGGTGCGCTCGCCAGCCTTCTCGACGAGGCCGGCCAGGCCGCCCTCGGCCTCGGCTATCACTGGCTGGTCGGCGCCAGTGCCAACGATTGGCGCCGCCAGAGGCTCGCCGCCGCCGGTTATCGTCTGGGTGGTGTCGTCGCCGCGGCCGGCATCGCGGAAGCCGAGGCTCGGCTGTTCCGAGATCAGCCCCCGCGCTGGGCCGGATCGGCGGCGACCGAGGCGCCGCCCGTCGACCCGAGCAGGCCCCCGCTTCGGGCCGCGGATGCGGCAGCACCCCTCGCCCCCTGGTCGCCATGAGCGAGACCGTCGCTATCGTCGACTATGGCTCCGGCAACCTGCGCTCGGCGGCCAAGGCCTTCGAGCGCGCCGCGGCCGACCGGGGCGGCGGCGTCCGGGTCGTCGTCACCGACGCGCCGGAAGTCGTCGCCGGGGCGGAGCGGGTGGTGCTGCCGGGCGTCGGTGCCTTCGCCGACTGCCGCCGGGGCTTGGCCGCCGTCGCCGGCATGGAAGCCGCCCTCGAGGAGGCCGTGATCGCCCGGGGGCGGCCCTTCCTCGGCATCTGCGTCGGCATGCAGCTGATGGCCGAGACCGGCCTCGAGCACGGCCACCACCGGGGCCTCGGCTGGATCGCCGGCGAGGTTGGGCCGATCCGGCCGGACGACCGTCGCCTCAAGGTGCCGCACATGGGCTGGAACGGGCTCGACTTCGCCACCGATCCGCCGCATCCGCTCTTCGCCGACACTGCCGACGGCGCCTACGCCTATTTCGTGCACAGCTACCACTTCTGCCCCGCCGATCCGGCCCTGGTGCTGGCGCGTGTCGACTATGGCGGCCCCATCACCGCCGCGGTCGGCCGCGACAACCTGGTCGGAACCCAGTTCCACCCCGAGAACAGCCAGGCGGTCGGCCTGGCCCTGATCGGCAATTTCCTCGGCTGGCGGCCATGAATATCTACCCGGCGATCGATCTGAAGGACGGCGCCTGCGTCCGCCTGGTCCGGGGCGAGATGGCCTCGGCCACGGTCTTCAATCGCGACCCGGCGGCACAGGCGCGCGACTTCCAGGCGGCGGGTTTCCGCCGGCTTCATCTCGTCGATCTGAACGGTGCCTTCGCCGGCCGGCCGGTCAATGCCGACGCGGTTGACGGAATCCTGGCGGCGGTCGACCTGCCGGCGCAGCTCGGCGGCGGCATCCGCGACGAGGCGATGGTCGAGATGTGGCTGGAGCGGGGCCTCGACCGCGTCATCCTCGGCACCCTGGCGCTCCGCGAGCCCGAGACCGTGAAGCGGCTGGCGGCGCGCTTTCCGGGGCGGATCGCGGTCGGGATCGACGCCCGCGGCGGCAACGTCGCCGTCGTCGGTTGGTCCGAGCAGTCCGAGGTGCCGGCGCTCGACCTGGCGCGGCGCTTCGAGGACGCGGGCGTCGCCGCCATCATCTATACCGACATCGACCGCGACGGCGTCCTCACGGGCGTCAACGCCGAGGCGACGGCCCGGCTGGCCGAGGCGCTCTCGACCCCGGTGATCGCGTCGGGCGGCGTCGGCGGGCTCGAGGACCTCTCCCGTCTCAAGGCGGTGGCGTCGGCCGGGATAGAGGGTGTCATCATCGGCCGGGCGCTCTACGATGGCCGGATCGAGCCCGAGGCCGCGCTGGCGCTGGCGGCCGCTCCAGGAAGCCCGGCATGCTGACCAAGCGCGTCATCCCCTGTCTCGACGTCAAGGACGGCCGCGTCGTCAAGGGGGTCAACTTCGTCGATTTGGTCGACGCCGGCGATCCGGTGGAGCAGGCCAAGATCTACGATGCCGAGGGCGCCGACGAGCTCTGCTTTCTCGACATCACCGCCTCCTCCGACAACCGCGAGATCATCCTGGACGTGGTCCGCGCCACCGCCGAGCAATGCTTCATGTCGCTGACCGTCGGCGGCGGCGTGCGTCGGGTCGAAGATGTCCGCCGCCTGCTGCTGGCCGGGGCCGACAAGGTCTCGATCAATACCGCCGCCGTGGCCCGGCCGGAGCTCGTGGCCGAGGCAGCGGCCAAGTTCGGCAGCCAGTGCATCGTCGTCGCCATCGACGCCAAGCGGGCCGGCGACGACGCTTTCGAGGTCTTCACCCACGGCGGCCGCGAGCCCACCGGCATCGACGCAATCGAATGGGCGGTCCGGGTCTGCGACCTTGGCGCCGGCGAGATCCTGTTGACCTCGATGGACCGCGACGGCACCCGCCAGGGCTTCGACGTCGAGCTGACCCGCCGGGTCGCCGACGCGGTGCCGGTGCCGGTGATCGCCTCGGGCGGCGTCGGCTCTCTCGACCATCTGGTCGCCGGCATCGTCGAGGGCCACGCCGATGCGGTGTTGGCGGCCTCGATCTTTCATTTCGGCGAGCACTCGATCGCCGAGGCCAAGGCCTGCATGGCCGCCGCCGGCCTGCCGGTACGGCTCTAGGCGGTCGGCGGCCCGTGGCGGTTCTCTATCTGATGCGCCACGGCGAGGCGGCGAGCGCCGCGGCCGGCGACGGCGATCACGAGCGGGCCTTGACCGAGGCCGGCCGGCAGGCGGCGGCGGCGATCGCGCGCGAGCTGGTCGAGCGCGGCCCGGCGCCCGACCTGGTGCTCTGCTCCAGTGCGCGGCGGGCGCGGGAGACCTGGAGCGTGGTCGCCGACGAGATGGCGCGGTTGCCGCAAGTCACAACGGAAGAGGGGCTCTACCTGGCGCCGGCGCCGGCCTTGGTCGAGCGTCTGGTTCTACTTGCGCCGTCGGCGGCAGCGGTGTTGCTGATCGGCCACAATCCGGGCCTCTATCAACTGGCGCTCGGCTTGGCGGGTGACGGTGCCGCGGAGGCGATGGCGACCTTGGAGCGCGGCTTTCCCGCCGGTGCCGTGGCGATGCTCGAATTCGTCGATGGCGATTGGCTCGGGCTCGAGGACGGCGCCGGCAAGCTGCTCTGGTTCGCGACGCCCGAGGATCTCGGCTGAACGCGAGGCCTCGTCCGCCTGCGGCGCCGGCAAGCGATTCCAACCTCGGCGGAAAGGCACTAAACTCCGGCCGCGGCAGTGGGGAGTAGACGAAGGTGAGCAAGGACTTCAAGGACGACGCGGCGGTGCTGGACCGGCTCTTCGAGGTGATCGAGAGCCGCCGCGAGGCCAACCCGAAGGATTCGCGCACCGCCAAGCTGTTCCAGCAGGGCGTGACCAAGGTCTCGCAGAAGGTCGGCGAGGAAGCGACCGAGACCGTGGTGGCGGCGCTCGTCGAATCGGACGAACGCCTGGTTTCCGAGTGCGCCGATCTGATCTATCACCTGATGGTCCTGTTGGCGATCCGCGGCGTCAGGCCCGAGGCGGTCTATGCCGAGCTCGGCGCGCGCGCCCGCGAGGCGCGGTAGGGCGCCCGGCAGCGGGCGAGATCGGGCATGGCTTACGACGACGACAACGTCTTTCAGAAGATCCTTCGGGGCGAGCTGCCCTGCAACAAGGTCTACGAGGACGAGCACGTCCTCGCCTTTCACGACATCAACCCGTTGATGCCGGTGCACGTCCTGGTCATTCCCAAGGGCCGCTACGTCAGCTTGGACGATTTTTCCGCCGAGGCGCCGGCCGAGGCCCAGGCCGCCTTCGTCCGGGCCTTGGGCCACGTGGCGCGGCTGATGGGCGTCGACGAGAGCGGCTATCGGATCGTCGCCAACAACGGCGTCGACGGCCGCCAGGAAGTACCGCACCTCCACGCCCACATCTTCGGCGGCCGCCGCATTCGCGGCCGCATGGTCCGGCCGGAGGAATGAACCGGGCTGCACGCGGTCAGGCGCCCTTTGGTATTCAGTTCGTGGCCGGCTTGGCCGGTGGCAGCCGCGAGACGTCGTCGACGACATAGACGACGAGCGGCTCGGCGCGGCCGCGGACCTGGATCGACTGTCGTTGGAAGCCCGAGAGGTCGATCCCGGCCGCCGTCGCCACGTCTTCGGAGACGACGAGCTGGCAGGCGAATTCCTTGGTCGCGACCTCGAGGCGGCTGGCGGTGTTGACGGCATCGCCGATCGCCGTCACCGAGGAGATGTCGCGATAGCCCATCTCGCCGACGACGCAAGCCCCGGTGTGGATGCCGATGCCCATGCGCAGTCGCTCGCCGCTCGCCTTGAGCAGGCCGTCGTTGATCTCGTCGAGCGCCCGGGTCATGCCGCGGGCCGCCTCCAGGGCCTGGGCGGCACCGCGCTGGAGGCCGGTCTCGACCCCGAAGAGCGCCATGACGCCGTCGCCGATGAACTTGTCGAGGTGGCCGCCGGCCGCCTCCACCGCCGTGCCCATGGCGCGGTAATAGGCGTTGATGACGAAGACGACGTCGTAGGGCAGCTTGCTCTCGGCGAATTGGGTGAAGGCGCGGATGTCCGAGAACAGGATCGCGATTTCCCGCTCCGCACCTTGCAGATAGCGCGCCTTGCGGTAGCCGTGCTTGGGCTCGGCCGCGGCCGGCAGCAGCGGGGCCACGGCGAGGTCGCGACGCGGCCGCAATTGGCAGGCGAGGCGAACCCCTTCCGCCGCGCCGACCCGCTTCAGGACCTTGACCTCCTGGTCGCTCGGCGGTGGCAAGCCGGCATCGTCGCCGACGACGCGGATCCGGCAGGTCGAGCAGCGGCCCCGGCCGCCGCACACCGAGGCGTGCGGAATACCGCCGGCCTGGCTCGCCTCCAACACCGTGTGACCCCGGTCGACGTTGACCTGGCGGCCGTTGGGATAGGTGAGCGTGATGGTGTGGCGGCGCTCGTGCAGCCAGCGGCCGGCGCGAAAGGCGACGACGCCCAAGACCACGACGGCGGCGGTGACGCGGACCGTGAAGGCCCAGGCGTGGATCCAGTCGACGGCGGCCTCGTTCGGCAGGCCGATGAGGGCCAACTGACGCTCCAGCCAGAGCTGGTCCTGGGCCAAGAGGGCGGCTTCCCTGGCCCCGGCGGCGAAACCGGCCAGGCCCACCGCCGGCAACAGCACCGCCAGCGCCAACAACAGGCCGCGCCACGGGCCGTAGCCCGGCTTCAACCGCAGCCAGTAGTGGAGACCGAGACAACCGTGCGTCCAGGCGATCAGCAGCGCCACCGTCTGCATCAACCCCTGCTGCCAGTCCCAAAGCCAGAGCGACAGCAGCACGAAGGCATAGCTGTCCTCGAGGCCGTGCACCTCGTGGCCGCCCCGCGTGGCGACGACGTGGGTTGCCAGCAGCAACGGTATCGCGAGGCCGAAGCCGATCTGAACCGCTTCGCCGGGCGGCATCGTCAGGCGCCGGCGGCGCAGCAGGGACTGGACGACGACGAGTGCGTGCAGGGCGATCGCGCCGTAGAGCAAGATCGTGCCGGGCGGGCTGCGCCAGAGGCCGAGAAAGAGCCGGCGTCCCCACTCCATCGCCTCCAGCGAGATGTTGCCGAGGCCGTGGTTCAGGAGATGCGTCGCCAGAAAGAAAAAGAGGACCAGCCCCGTCCAGAGCCTGAGCCGCTGCAGCCACGCCGACGACACCACTCGACCCGCCTCCCGCTGGCGCCCCCCGCTCTGCGGCGCCGTCGCCGGCGTCAGCCGAGCCGCTCGGCGACCAGTCCTGCCAGCGGCGTCTCCGGGCGAGCGCCGATATGGCTGATCACCTCAGCCGCAGCGATGCTGGCGATACGGCCGCAGTCGTGCAAGTCCCGGCCCTGAGTATAGCCGTGCAAGAAGCCGGCGGCATAGAGATCGCCGGCACCGGTGGTATCGACGACGCAATCGACCGGCTCGCAGTCGATGACGTGGGTCTCGTCCGCACCGAGAATGATGGAGCCCTTTTCGGAGCGGGTGAGCGCGATGACCTCGCAGCGCCCTTTCACCGCCTGCAGCGCCTCGTCGAAGCTGTCGGCCCGGTAGAGCACCTTCACCTCTTCCTCGTTGGCGAACAGAATGTCGACGTGGTTGTCGACCAGGTCGAGGAATTCCTCGCGGTGGCGCTCGACGCAGAAGGTATCGGAGAGCGTCAGCGAGACCTTGCGTCCGGCCTCGTGAGCGATCCGCATCGCCTTCAAGAACGCCTCCTTCGCCGCCGGCGGGTCCCACAGGTAGCCTTCGAGATAGGTTACCGCCGCCCCCTGGACGGTCTCGGCCTCGATGTCGTCGGCGGTGAGCTCGACGCAGGCGCCGAGATAGGTATTCATCGTCCGCTGTGCATCCGGCGTCACCAGCACCAGGCAACGGGCCGTCGAGGGGCCGTCGTCGGCCGGCGGGGTGGCGAAGTCGACGCCGACGGCGCGAATGTCGTGACGGAAGATTTGCCCAAGCTGGTCGGCCTTGACCTTGCCGATGAAGGCCGCCCCGCCGCCGAGGCTGGCGACGCCGGCCACGGTGTTGGCGGCGGAGCCGCCCGAGCATTCGACCGAGCTGCCCATGTCCTCATAGAGCGCATCCGCCTGACCGGAGTCGATCAGCATCATGGCACCCTTCTCGAGCCCGTGCTTCTCGATGAACGAGTCCTCGGCGTGCGTCAGGACATCGACGATCGCGTTGCCGATGCCGAGTACGTCTGCGCGCGCGTCCGCCATGGCGCGGCCTCCCCTAATTCCAACCACCGGGCCGCAGTATAGAGCTGCGGTCGGGCGATGGGAAAGCCCGTCTGCGGCTGTACAAGGCAGCGCGCCGGAGGCATAGTGCGCCGGAATTCCTGGCCCCGGGAGCAAGCATGGCGGAGGAACTCTGGCGCCGTTCGGCGCGCGATGTCGTGGCCCTGCTGGGCGCCCGCGAGATCTCGCCGAGCGAGCTCGTCGAGATCGCCTTGTCGCGGATCGAGGCGGTCGACGGCGCCGTCAACGCGGTGCCGACCCGCTGTCCAGAGCGGGCCTTGGCGCATGCGCGACAGATCGAGAGCGCGGGCCCGCCCGAGATGCCGGGGCCCGGCTACCTCCACGGCCTGCCGATCGTGGTCAAGGACCTGACCGACGTCGCCGGGGTCAGAACGACGCGCGGCTCGCCGATCTTCGCCGATCGCGTGCCCGAGCGCTCCGACATCCTGGTCGAGCGGCTGGAGGCGAACGGCGCCATCGTCGTCGGCAAGTCCAACACGCCCGAGTTCGGGGCCGGTGCTCAGACCTTCAACGAGGTCTTCGGCGCCACCCGGAACCCCTGGAACACGGCCAAGACTTGCGGCGGCTCGTCGGGCGGTGCCGCGGTGGCGCTGGCCACCGGCGAGGCCTGGCTCGCCACCGGCAACGACCTCGGCGGCTCGCTCCGAATCCCGGGCTCCTTCTGCTCGGTGATCGGCCTGCGCACCAGCCCGGGCCGGGTCGCGCGCGGCCCTGCGCCGAACCCCTTCGAGCGGCTCGGCAACGACGGCCCCATGGCCCGCGACGTCCGCGACGCGGCCCTGATGCTGGATGCTCAAACCGGCGAAAACGGCCTCGATCCCCTCTCCCTGCCGGCCCCGGCGGTCTCCTTTCAAGAGGCGGTCGAGCGCCTGGCGTCGCCGGCCCGGATCGCCTGGTCGCCCGATCTCGGAATCGCGCCGGTGGAGCCGGAGGTGCGCGATATCTGCGCCACTGCGGCCACCTGGTTCGAGAACCTCGGCGCGACGCTCGAGCCGGCCTGCCCGGATTTGAGCGAGGCCCGCGAGGCCTTTCAAGTGCTGAGAGCGCACGCCTACGTGCTGGCGCGCGAGGAGCTTTTGCAGCACCACCGCGACAAGCTCAAGCCCGAGGTGGTCTGGAACATAGAGAAGGGTCTGGGACAGGACGGCCCGACCGTGGCCCGGGCCGAGCGGGCCCGCGGCGTCCTCTACCATCGCGTCGCCGACTTCTTCCAAACCTACGACCTCTTGTGCTGCCCTGCCGTCATGGCGCCGCCCTTCGACATCGAGACCCGTTATCTCGAGACGGTCGCGGGCGTCGCCTTCGACAACTACGTCGATTGGATGATGCTGACCTACGCGATCACGCTCACCGAATGTCCGGCCCTCTCGATCCCCTGCGGCTTCACCGCGGCGGGCCTGCCGGTGGGGCTGCAGCTGGTGGCGCCGCACCGGGGCGAGGCGGCCTTGCTGGCGGCGGCGGCGCGCTTTGAGGACGGGCACGACTTTGCCGCCATGGTGCCGATCGATCCCCGCCCCCCGACCGGGGCCTGAGAGAGCGAGGAAGTGCTGTGCTGTCGCCGTTCGTGAAAGCCGCGCACCAGTTGCCCGAGCCGGCCTTCCGCAATGTCCTGCTAAAGTCGCTGGCGCTGGCGGTGGTGCTCTATGGTGCCCTGCTTTGGCTCGCCTTTTATATCGTGCCACCACTGATTAGCTTCGAGTGGTCATGGCTCGAGTGGCTGACCGAGGCCGGCGCGCTTCTGGCCTTCCTTGTCGCCGCCTTTATCCTCTTCCCGACCGTGGCGACGCTCTTCGTCAGCCTGTTCCTGGAAGAGATCGCCTCGGCGGTGGAAGAGCGCCACTATCCCGACGACGCGCCGGGGCAGAGCCCGGACGTCTGGACCTCGTTCGCCCTGTCGCTGCGCTTCACGGTCGTCGCCCTGTTGATCAACGTGCTGGCGCTGCCGATTTATCTGATCACGCTCTTCCTGCCGCCGTTGAATCTCGTTGTCTTCTATGGTTTGAATGGATACCTTCTAAGTCGTGAATACTTCGAGCTTGTGAGTTCACGACACCTGGCGCCGGAGGCGATGCGCGAGCTAAGGCGCAGCGAATGGCGCCGGTTGTTCGTAATGGGTGTGATCATCGCCTTCCTGCTGACGGTGCCGTTGGTCAATTTCGTGGCACCGGTGCTGGCGACGGCGGCGATGGTTCACGGTCTCAAGGGCTTACAGGCGAGACGGTCGGCGTGAACGCCCCCACGGCAAGGCAGGGGCGAGGCGGCGGCACGGGGGTAGCCATCAGCGAGAGGTAGCAGACGATGTTCGGGCGAAAGCAAGACGGTTCGGACGGCGACGGCACGCCGCCCGAGGAGGCGTCGGAGGCATCGGAGTCGTCGACGGATTCCTTTGCCGAGGGTATCCGCCAGGATGTGGAGCGTCCACGGCCCGAGGGCCGCGGTGCCGGCGAGCCGGAGGACACCGACCTGGCCCCATCGGAGCCGACGGTGAAGCCGGGCTCGACGATGGCAGTGCTACCGCCCGCGGGCGGTGCCGGACGGGCGGCCGCCTATCGCACGGCGCCGGAGCCGCCGGAACCAGCGCCGGAGACCCCGGCGCCGCCGAGTGCGGCGGAACCAACGCAACCGAGCGGGCAGGCCATGACTGACGATGACACCAAGAAGCTGATCGTGGGCCGCGGTATTTCCCTCAAAGGCGAGATCAGCGAATGCGATTCGCTAATCGTCAAGGGCAGCGTCGAGGTCAACCTCCCCGACGGCCATTCGATCACCGTCGGCACCACCGGGGTCTTCAAGGGCTCGGTCGAGGTCGAGGAGGCCACCATCGCCGGCCAGTTCGAAGGCACGCTCGTGGCGCGCAAGGTGCTGACCATCCAGAGCTCGGGCCAGGTGCGCGGCGATATCCGCTATGGCGGCCTGCAGGTGGAGCCGGGTGGCGTGCTCTCGGGCACCGTCGATTCCGCCGTCAGCGCGCCCGCCACACCACCCGCCGGCGCCGACCAGGGCGAGCCCGGAGGCGGTGCTTGAAGCGCATCGCGGCATCCCGGCTCGGGTGCCTAGCAATTGGGCGACGGCCACGGCGGCGGCGGGATGAGGCTTGAACGGCGACGCTTCGGCTTCCGAACGGCAATGGTCTTGCCGGCCCTGCTACTCGCCGCTTGCGTTACGCGGCAACAAGCAGACGTAACGGCACCGCAACCCGAGGTCGCGGCAGCAACGGTGACGCCGCAGCGTGAGCAGACGCCGACGGTAACGCCGATCGAAGCGGCGCGAGAGGACAAGCGCCCCCGCTTCGGGCGAGCACCGCGGCCGGCCTCGAGCTCGCCGTCGGCGCAGGTGGCGGCGCGGCAGACGGTACGGTTGGCCGGCCTGCGGGGCACCGATTTGGTGCTGCTGTTGGGTCAGCCGAGCCTGCAGCGGCGCGATCCGCCGGCCGAGGTCTGGCAGTATGTCGGTCCCCGCTGCACCTTGCATGTTTTCTTCTACAGCGCCGGTGCCGCCGCCGATTACCGCGTCATGCACGTCGATGCCATCGATCGCGGTGGTGCGCGAGCCGAGCCCGAAGATTGCTTGGCCCGCCTCTTGGACGCGGCCAAGAACGCCGACCGCTCGAGCTAGAGCAAATCCGGTTCGGTCAGAATCGTCTCGACGCCGCCCACCCTGGCCCTCCCCCACAAGGGGGAGGGAAAGTTTATTGCAGCGCAAGCGCTTAATACCAACGAGCCTATGAACGGACTTCTCGGCCTGTAGCGGCGTCATCGCGAGGGGCGTAGCCCCGACGCGATCCAGGAGCGGCGCGAAGACTCTCGAAGTCCACGCGCGGCATCGAAGTCCGCTGGATTGCCGCGCTCTCTTCGTTCGCTCGCAATGACCCCGTGGCGCACCTTCTCACAAGCCGATTCAATGGCTCGACGGTATAAGTCCTCCCCCTTGATGGGCGAGGATTTAGGTAGGGGTGGCAGCGAACCCCGCGAGCCGGTCGCGATCGATCGTGAACTGCTCGAGGAGCGCTCGAACGAGGCTCAGGCCAGCGTCGTCTTCGCCTTGTAGCCACAGAGGTCGGCGACCGGACAGGCCGGGCAATCGGGACGGCGCGCCTTGCAAATATACCGGCCGTGCAGGATCAGCCAGTGGTGCGCGTGCAGCCGATAGCGTTTCGGCACCGCCTTCTCCAGCTTCTTCTCGACCGCCAGCGGCGTCTTGCCGGGGGCGAGGCCGGTGCGGTTGCCGACGCGGAAGATGTGCGTGTCGACGGCCATCGTCGGCTCGCCGAAGGCGACGTTCAGGACGACGTTCGCGGTCTTGCGGCCGACGCCCGGCAGGGTCTCCAGCGCCTCGCGCGACCGCGGCACCTGGCCGTCGTACTCGGCGAGCAGCCGGCGCGACAGCGCTATCACGTTCTTGGCCTTATTGTTGTAGAGGCCGATGGTCTTGATGTGGTCTTTGAGCTTGGCCTCGCCCAGCGCCAGCATCTTCTCTGGCGTATCGACGACCTTGAAGAGCTTTTCCGTCGCTTTGTTGACCGAGACGTCGGTCGCTTGCGCCGACAGCGCCACGGCGACCAGCAGCGTATAGGGATTGACGAAGCTGAGTTCGCTGCGGGGGTTCGGATCGCCCGCCTCGAGGCGGGCGAAGAAGGTCTCGGCGTCGGCCTTTTTCATAGCCGCCGATCCTAGTGCAAAATCCACCGCCGTGAAATCGAGCGCTCGATGGGGCCGGTCCGGCGGCTTTCCGGCGGCTCGGTCCGCACCTATATTTGATCTATGTCGGATTCGAAGACGGCCACCGACGCGTTTCACTTCGACGTCGTGCTGCACCCCCATCGGAGCTTGAGCCCGACGGGGTTCTACGCCTTGATGGCCTTCGTCTCGGTGGTCTGCTTCGGTGCCGGTCTCGCCTTCATGGCGATCGGCGCCTGGCCGGTGCTCGGTTTCCTGGGGCTGGACGTGTTGGCGATCTATGTCGCCTTCCGCCTCAGTTACCGCAGCGGGCGCCTCTTCGAAAGGCTGCATCTATCGGACCGGGCGCTCAGCGTCTCCCGCGTGCACCCCAACGGTCGGACCGAGAACTGGCAATTGCCGCCGAATTGGCTTCGCGTCCAGCTCGACGGCGGGGGGCACGGTCCGGGCGCCGTTCGCCTGCGCAGCCATGGCCGCGAGATCGCCGTCGGCCGCTTCTTGTCGCCGGAGGAGCGGCGCTCGTTGGCCGAGGCGTTGGAGGAGGCGCTCAGGCGCTGGCGTCTGGCGCCGCACCTCAGCTAATGCCTTTTCGACTGGCGTCGAATCGCCAGGCCACCCGCTCCCCCGTCCCAGCTACCCCGAGGGTACCATCTATGGGTGGTTGGGACGGGGGAGCGGGCGGTTCAGACCAATCCGCCTACGGTCTCGTGAAGCCCAGCACGTCCATCATCGAATAGAGTCCGGCCGGCTTGCCCGGCAGCCAAAGTGCTGCCCTGAGGCCGCCGCGGGCGAAGATCGCCCGGTCGCCGGCCTTATGGGTCAGCTCGATGCGCTCGTTGTCGGCGGCGTAGACCACGGAGTGCTCGCCGGCGACGTTGCCGCCCCTCAGCACCGCATAGCCGATGTCGCCCCGCGTGCGGGCCCCGGTAATGCCGTCGCGGCCACGGTCGGCAACCGCGTCGTGCTCGACGCCGCGGCCTTCGGCGGCGGCGCGGCCCAACGCCAGTGCCGTGCCCGAAGGTGCGTCCACCTTGTGCCGGTGGTGCATCTCGACGACCTCGATGTCGAAGTCCGGATCCAGGATCGCCGCCACCTGGCGCGTCAGCTGCAGCAGCAGGTTGACGCCGACGCTCATGTTGGCGGCATGGACGATGGCGGTCTCGGCCGCGGCCGCGGCAATTCGGGCGGTGCCCTCGGCCTCGATGCCGGTGGTGCCGATGACGATCGGGGTTGCGGTCCCGGCCGCCAGCGCCGCGTTGGCCACCGATGCCTCGGGCGCGGTGAAGTCGAGGACGACGTCCGCGGCATCGAAGAGCGCATGGGCGTCGTCGCCGACGGCAACGCCGATCGCCTCGAGGCCGGCCTGGCCAGCGACGTCCTGACCGATCGCGGAATGCCCCGGCCGCTCGATCCCGCCGGCGATCCCGGCCCCTTCGGTGGCAGCGATCTCCTTGAGCAAGGTCTGCCCCATGCGTCCGGCGCAGCCGACGACGCCGATCTGGACCTCGGTCATGGCCTTCTCCTCCCATCCGAGCTGTCGGTTACCCGAAGCATACCCGTGCCGTCGAGGGGGGAAAACTCAAAGCTTGCCCGGAATAGGTGGAACCGGCCGCTCTACTCGGTCAGATCGTCCCAGAATTCCTTGACTTTGGAGAAGAAACCAGCGCTCTCGGGATTGGTCTCTTCCTCGCGCCCGGCGTTCTGGAAATCGCGCAGCAGCTCCTTCTGCCGCTTGGTCAGGTTGACCGGGGTCTCGACCATGGTCTGGATGTACATATCGCCGTGGCCGTGGCCGTTCAGGTGCGGCATGCCCTTGCCGCGCAGTCGGAACTGACGCCCCGACTGGCTGCCCGAGGGGATGTTGACCGAGACCCGGCGCGCATCCAGCGTCGGCACGTCGATCGAGCCGCCGAGCGCCGCCGTCACCATCGAGATCGGCACCCGGCAATAGAGGTTGGCGCCCTCGCGGCGGAAGATCTTGTGCGCCGTCACCGAGAGAAAGATGTAGAGGTCGCCGGGCGGCCCGCCCCTGAGGCCGGCCTCGCCCTCGCCGGCGAGCCGGATCCGGGTGCCTTCCTCGACCCCCGGCGGGATGTTGACGGCCAGCGTCTTCTCGCGCTCGACCCGACCGGCGCCGTGGCAGGCATGGCAGGGGTTCTGGATCACCTGGCCGGCGCCGTGGCAGGTCGGACAGGTCCGCTCGATGGTGAAAAAGCCTTGCTGGGCGCGGACCTTGCCGTGGCCCTGGCAGGTGCCGCAGAGGCTCGGCTTCGAGCCGCCTTCGGCGCCGCTGCCCTGACAGGATTCGCAACTCACCGAGGTCGGCACGCGAAGCTGCGCCGACTTGCCGTGAAAGGCTTCGTCGAGCGAGACTTCGAGATTGTAGCGCATGTCGGCGCCGCGGCTGGCACCGCTGGAGCGTCGCCGATCGCCGCCCATGAACTCGCCGAAAAGGTCGTCGAAGACGTCGGCGAAAGTGGTGGAGAAATCGAAGCCGCCGGCCGGTCCGCCACCGCCCTCGAAGGCGGCGTGGCCGAAGCGGTCGTAGGCGCGGCGTTTGTCCGCGTCGGAGAGGACCTCGTAGGCCTCGCTGATTTCCTTGAACTTCTGCTCGGCGCCCGCGTCGTCGGGGTTGCGGTCGGGATGATAGCGCATCGCCAGTTTGCGATAGGCTCGCTTGAGCTCGTCGCCCGAGGCCTCGCGAGAGACGCCCAAGAGGTCGTAGAAGTCGTCTCGGCCGGACACCTTATACTCTCCCGCGCCCTTGCGTCCCCAAGGCCGGACGCCGGCGCGCCGTCTCGCACTCCGTCCCGCGCATTGGGATCAGCCGGACGAGCTCTTCTTGTCCTCGTCCTCCACTTCCTCGAAATCGGCGTCGACGACGTCGTCGCCACCATCGTCGGCTTCGGCCGGCTCAGGACCCGCATCCTCGCTGCCCGCCGCGGCCTCTGCCGCTTCCGCCTGGCTCTGCTGGTAGGCGGCCTCGCCCAGCTTCATCGAGGCCTGCACCAGGGATTCGATCCGGCTCTTCATCTGGGCTTGGTCGTCGGCCTCCAAGGCCTCCCGCAAGCTCTTGATCTCCGCCTCGATCGCCGTCTTCTCGGCCTCGGGCACCTTGTCGCCGAGGTCGCTCATCGTCTTTTCGGTGCTGTGGATCAGGGCCTCGGCCTGGTTTCGGGTCTCGACCAGCTCGCGGCGCTTCTGGTCCTCCTCGGCGTGAGCCTCGGCCTCCTGCACCATACGCTCGATATCGGTGTCGTCGAGCCCGCCCGAGGCCTGGATCCGGATCTGCTGCTCCTTGCCCGTGGCCTTGTCCTTGGCCTGGACGTTGACGAGGCCGTTGGCGTCGATGTCGAAGGTGACCTCGATCTGCGGCACGCCGCGGGGCGCGGCGGGTATGCCGACCAAGTCGAACTGGCCCAAGAGCTTGTTGTCCGCCGCCATCTCGCGCTCGCCCTGGAAGACCCGGATGGTGACGGCGTTCTGGCCGTCCTCGGCGGTCGAGAAGACCTGGCTCTTCTTGGTCGGGATCGTGGTGTTGCGGTCGATCAGGCGAGTGAAGACGCCGCCCAACGTCTCGATACCGAGCGACAGCGGCGTTACGTCGAGCAACAGCACGTCCTTGACGTCGCCTTGCAGGACGCCGGCTTGGATCGCGGCGCCGATCGCCACCACCTCGTCCGGGTTGACGCCTTTATGGGGCTCGCGGCCGAAGAAGTTCTTCACCGTCTCGACCACCAGCGGCATTCGGGTCATGCCGCCGACCAGGACCACTTCGTCGATCTCGCCGGGGCTGAGGCCGGCGTCCTTGAGGGCGGCCTGGCAGGGGGCGATGGTGCGCTGCACCAAGGCGTCGACCAAGGCCTCGAGCTTGGCCCGGGTCAGCTTCATGGTCAGATGCTTCGGCCCGGTCTGATCGGCGGTGATGAAGGGCAGGTTGACCTCGGTCTGCATGGCGCTCGAGAGCTCCATCTTCGCCTTCTCGGCCGCTTCCTTGAGCCGTTGCAAGGCGAGGCGGTCCTCGCGCAGGTCGATGCCGCTCTCTTTCTTGAACTCCTCGGCCAGGTATTCGAGGATCAGCATGTCGAAGTCTTCGCCACCGAGGAAGGTGTCGCCGTTGGTCGATTTGACCTCGAAGACGCCGTCACCGATCTCCAGGATCGAGATGTCGAAGGTGCCGCCGCCGAGATCGTAGACCGCGATCATGCCGCCGCCCGAGCTCTTGTCGAGGCCGTAGGCGAGCGCCGCCGCGGTCGGCTCGTTGATGATGCGCAAGACCTCGAGGCCGGCGATCTTGCCGGCGTCTTTGGTCGCTTGGCGCTGGGAATCGTTGAAGTAGGCGGGCGTCGTGATCACCGCCTCGGTGACCTCCTCGCCGAGAAAGGCCTCGGCGGTCTCCTTCATCTTCTGCAGGACGAAGGCGGAAATTTGGCTCGGCGCGTACTTCTCGCTGTGAGCCTCGACCCAGGCGTCGCCGTTGTCGGCCTTGCAGATCTCGTAAGGCACCATCTGCGCCATTTCCTTGGTCGTCGCATCCTCGAAGGGGCGGCCGATCAGGCGCTTGATGGCGAAGATGGTGTTCTCCGGATTGGTCACGGCCTGGCGCTTGGCGGGCTGGCCGGTCAGGCGCTCGCCCTCCTCGGTGAAGGCGACCACCGACGGCGTGGTGCGCATGCCTTCGGCGTTTTCGATGACGCGGGCGTTCGATCCCTCCATGATGGCGACGCAGGAATTCGTCGTGCCGAGATCGATGCCGATAACTTTGCCCATGATTCTCAAACCTCCTCAAGGCAGGTCCCTGCGGTCACGAGGCACCGCTGGAACCCCCATGTTGGAACGCGGGCTGAGCGTAGAATTCTGAGCCCGTGCGGTATATAGGGCGAGGCTCGGCCCATCGCAACCGCCTCTTTGGCCCAAAAGGGCGCTTTTCCGACGTTTCGTGGGTCCAATTGCAGCCTTGGACGATAGTTAGCGCCATTATGATCGTTTCCGCCTCCTATCGGACCGATATTCCGGCCTTCTACGGCGACTGGTTCCGCCGCCGCTTGGAGGCCGGCTACGCCATGGTCCAAAACCCCTACGGCGGGCCGCCCTATCGGGTCGACCTGACGCCCCAGGCGGTGACGGGCTTCGTCTTCTGGACCCGCAATGCGGCCCCATTCGCCGAGCAACTGGCGGCGGTCGGCGCTCTCGATATCCCCTTTGCGGTGCAGTTCACGCTGACCGGCTATCCGCGCCACCTCGAAAGCTCGGTGCCGCGGGCCGCCGAGGGCGTCCGGCAGATTTGCGCCCTGGCCGAGCGCTATGGCCCCCGAGCCGTCGTCTGGCGCTACGACCCGCTGCTCATCAGCAGCGTCACCGATGCCGGTTTTCACCGCACTAACTTTGACCGTCTCGCCGCCGCGCTCGAGGGCCGAGTCGACGAGGTCTGCGTCAGTTTCGCCCAGATCTACGCCAAGACCCGGCGCAACCTGGCGGCCTGGGGACGTCGACACGGAGAGACCTGGGACAATCCGGCGATCGAGGTGAAGTGTGGTCTCAGGGCCGAGTTGGAGAGCATGGCCCAAGACCACGGCATGTGCCTGAGCGTTTGCAGCCAGGCCGACCTCGGCGGCCGCCCGGCCGTCTGCGTCGATGCCGAACGGCTCGCCGACCTCGCCGGCCGGCCGCTGAAGGCGCGGCGCAAGGGCAACCGGCCCGGCTGTCTCTGTGCCGAGAGCCGCGACATCGGGGCCTACGACAGCTGCCCGCACGGCTGCGTCTATTGCTATGCGGTCGCCAGCCGGGCCCGGGCGCAGGCACGCCACCGCGCCCACGATCCGACCTCCGAATACCTGCTGCCACCGAAAGCGGCCGTTGCCGCCGGTTGAGCGCCGGCTTCAGGCCTCGGTGTCGAGGTGCTGCCCGGTGTCGGGTTTGGCCGTGGCGTCGGGTGCCTTGGCGACGCCGACCATGGCCGGGCGCAGCAGGCGGTCGTGGATGGTGTAGCCGACCTGCATCACCTGCACCACGGTGCCGGGCTCGGCATCGGCGTCGTCGATCTGCATCATCGCCTGGTGCAAGTTCGGGTCCAGCTTCTGGCCCTCGGCCTCGATCCGCGCGACGCCGTGTTTTTCGAGGACTTGCAGGAATTGGCGCTGGGTCAGCTCGACACCCTCGGTGAGGGCACCCAAGTCGCCGGTCGCCTCGTCGCCCCCCCGGGCGCCGGCGGGCGCCACCCCCCGAATGTCGGCGCGCGGCAACAGGTGGCGGGCGCACAAGGCGACG
>JASLMY010000058.1 GCA_030746295.1 Alphaproteobacteria bacterium
TGGATGTTGGAGACCTGGACCGCAAAGCCGTCCTTCTCCATGACCTCGTAGCTGCCGTGGATCAGCGGCTGGATCGGCTTGATGCGCGCACCCTGCGAGATCTGCACGTAGTTCTGCAGCGCGATCGACATGCCGATCGCCGAGATCAGTGGCGCCAGGCGAAAGGAGCCCCTGAGCGGCCGGTAGGCGACCCGTTCCAGCGTCCAGCCGTAGGCGGCGGTGAAGATCATCGAGACCAGCAGCACGATGATCAGCATCACCGGCAGCGAGCCCACCAGCGGGCCCAGGATGACGATGGCGATGATGGCGCAGAAGGCGCTGATCATATAGATCTCGCCATGGGCGAAGTTGATCATGCCGATGATGCCGTAGACCATCGTGTAGCCGATGGCGATCAGGCCATAGATGCTGCCCAGCGTCAGGCCGTTGATCAATTGTTGGGTGAAGTACTCCATCCACGGCTCCACAGAGCAGGACGCGCGTGCCGCCGGCAAGTCCGCATCGGCGCTACGCCCCTCAACGCCGGGCGGGAAATCGATCTCGCCACGGCCGCAATCAGTAGCCCAGGGCGCCAGTAGCGGCAAGAGGCAAGGCCTCTCGCCACGCCCCGGTCAGATCTTGAAGCCGCTTCGACGCGGTGATGCTTGCGCCTCGGCCGCGGCTTGCTTGCGCAGGACGTAGCGCAACTTGGCGGCCGCGGTCCGGCTCAAATGCGCCTCGCCGGCGCTGGCGGCGCCGACCACGCAGACCTCCGTGCCGGTCACCGGATCGATGGCCGCCACCTTGACATAGGCGCCTTGTTGGATGAACTCGAGGAGGACCTCGGCTTCATCGACGCTCGGGCCGGAACGGCGATTTCGGCGCGCCATCTCGATCCTCTTTCAACCTGCGCGGTTCACCTTGCCGGCAGGCTAGGGCCGGGTTCTTTACGTCCGGTTAAGCAATCGATATACCGCCGTCTGGCCGATCCGTGATATCACGCCGGCCGGCAGGGCCGGCCCCGATCGTGCTAGCCTGTCCCGATGCCGGCTGCCGGCATCGATGCTGAACTGGAGACCACCCGATGACCGGAGAGACCGCGCCCCAAGCACCTCGCCATCCCAAGCCGGCCAGCTTCCAATGGGACGATCCGTTCCTGTTCGAAGAGCAGCTCGACGAGGACGAAAGGCTCATTCGTGACACCGCGCGCGAATACTGCCAGGACAAGCTGATGAGCCGGATCCTGGAGGCGACGCGCCAGGAGCACTTTCACCGCGAGATCATGGACGAGGTGGGTGCGCTCGGCTTCCTCGGCTCGACCCTCCAGGGCTACGGCTGCGCCGGCATCAGCTATGTCTCCTATGGCCTGGTGGCGCGCGAGTTGGAGCGGGTGGACAGCTGCTATCGTTCCGCCGTCGGCGTGCAGTCGAGCCTGGTGATGTATCCGATCCACAGCTACGGCAGCGAGGAGCAGCGCCAGAAGTACCTGCCCAAGCTGGCGACCGGCGAGTGGGTCGGCTGCTTCGGGCTGACCGAGCCGGACCACGGCTCCGATGCCGGCTCGATGATCACCCGGGCCCGCAAGGTCGACGGCGGCTACCTGCTGAACGGTGCGAAGATGTGGATCACGCACGCGCCGATCGCCGACTTGGCCGTGGTCTGGGCCAAGGACGACGAGGACGTGATCCGCGGCTTCATCGTCGAGCGGGGCATGGAGGGTCTCACGACCCCGAAGATCGAGGGCAAGATGTCGCTCAAGGCCTCGATCACTGGCGAGCTGGTGTTCGACGACGTCTTCGTGCCCGAGGAGAACCGGCTGCCGAACGCGCGCGGCCTCGGCGGCCCCTTCGGCTGCCTCAACCGGGCCCGCTACGGCATCGGCTGGGGGGCGATGGGCGCAGCCGAGTTCTGCTGGCACGCAGCCCGCCAGTACACGCTGGATCGGAGCCAGTTCGGCCGGCCGTTGGCCGCCAACCAGCTGATCCAGAAGAAGCTCGCCGACATGCAGACCGAGATCACGCTGGGCCTGCAGGCCTGCCTGCGGGTCGGCCGATTGATGGACGAAGGCAAGGCGGCACCCGAAGCGATCTCGATGATCAAGCGCAACAACGCCGGCAAGGCCCTCGACATTGCCCGAATGAGCCGCGACATGCACGGCGGCAACGGCATCTCGGACGAGTACCACGTCATGCGCCACGTCATTAACCTGGAGACCGTGAACACCTACGAGGGCACGCACGACATGCACGCCCTCATCCTCGGCCGCGCCCAGACCGGCCTTCAGGCATTCACCGGCTGAGGCGGCGTCAGGCGGGCCAAAAGTAGCGCACCAGATAGAAGAAGACCGGTGCGGAGAGGATCAGCGAATCCACGCGGTCGAGCACGCCGCCGTGACCGGCAATCGCCGTCCCCCAGTCCTCGAGACCGCGCTCGCGCTTGACGGCTGAGAGGACGAGGCCGCCGAGAAAACCGAGGACGACGACGAGGCAGGCCAGCGCCGCCGCCGCGAGAGGGTGGAACGGCGTCAGCCACCAGAGGCCGGCGCCGAGCAGCGTCGCCGAGGTGGCGCCGCCGACGAAGCCCTCGACGGTCTTTGCCGGCGACAGCCGCGGCGCGATCGGACGGCGGCCGAAGAGCATGCCGAAGACGTACTGAAGGACGTCGCTCGCCTGCGCCACCAGCACCAGGAAAGCGACCAGCAACAGCCCGCCGCCCTCGTGACCGGGAATGTCAAGCATCGCCAGCGCCGCCAGGTGGGACAGCCCCCAGACGGCGAGCATCAAGCCCCACTGCATCGTGCCGACGCGGCCGGCGAAGCGCTGGACATCATCGCCAAACGCGACGGTCACCGGTAGTGCAACCAGGGCCGCGATCGGGATAAACAGGCTGAAGAGCGCCGGCGTGCCGAAGGCGAGCAGCAGATACTGCGCCGGCAGCACGACGTAGAAAGAGACGACCAGGGCACCATGGTCGCCGCGCACCAACGGCGCCGAGCTGAGCCATTCGCGCATCGCGGCGAAGCTCACTAAGGCCGCGAGCACGATAATCCCGACCTGGCCGAGCACGAAGGCGAGCCCGACCAGCGCCACCATCAGCCACCAGGCGTTGATCCGTCGGGTCAGATTGGCGAGCAGCGGCCTGGGCAGCCTCACCAATCGACCGCCGGCGAGCACCTGACCGGTGGCGGAGGCCAGCGTCAGGACGCCGGTAAGGCCAGCAAACAGCATCAGCAATTGCGCGGTCGGTGTCATTGCCTGCCCTCCTCTTCCCCGGTCGCCAGGGAGATCAGGGCCGACCGCGCCCTGACGAGAAACGCCTCCTTCGCCTCGTCCTCGGCGAGATGAAGCGGCCGGCCGAAGCGTGCCGTGCAAGCAAGCGGCACCGGCACCGTCTTGCCCCGGGGCAAGACCCGCTTGGCGTTGTCGAGCCAGACCGGCACCAGCTGGGTCTCGGGCCGGGCGGCGGCCAGATGGTAGAGACCGGTTCGGAATGGCAGTAGCCGCGCCTCGTCCTCATTGCGGCGACCCTCGGGAAACAGGATCAACGAGCGACCTTGGTCGAGCGACCGGCACATCAGCTCGACCGGATCCTTGGTGCGGTTCTCCGGGTTGCGCTCGATCAGCACGGCGTCGAACACCGCCTCGGCGATGAAGCGGCGCAAGACCCCGAGGCGCCAGTAGTCCGACGCCGCGACCGGTCGCGTCCGCCGACGCAGTGCCGGAGGCAGTCCGGTCCAGAGCAGCACGAAGTCGGCGTGGCTGCCGTGGTTGGCGAAGTAGACGCGCGCACCAGCCGGGCCCGAGGGCTGCCGGCCCGTTGCCCTGATCCCGGTCAGCGTCCTTGCCAGACCAATCACTCCCAACGCCACCGCGCGGCCGGCAGCCTGCCTGATGCAACCCTTCATCCGAGGCCCTCCCGCGCCGCTCGCTCGATGGCCCGTCGCCAGGCCGGGCTCAGTGCCACCGATCGGCCGCCGGCCCGGAGCCGGTCCACCGCGGCATCGACGTCCGGCACCCGTCCGCTGGCAACGAGCCAGGTGGCAAGCGCCGCCGCGCTTCGGCCGTAGCCGAGGGCACAGGCGACCAGCACCGCCCCCCTGCGGCGGCTCGCCTCGATCGCCCGGGCCACGCCGATCAGTTGCTCGGGCGTCGGCACGACCAAGTCGAGCATCGGCAGGCTGAGATAGCGGGGCACGTCAAAGCGGCGGCCGAGCTCGGCCGAGAGGTCGATGACGGTAGCGAAAGTATCCGTGGTTTCGTCCTCGGCGCCGGGAAGGCGGCCGAGCCAGACAAAGCCCGCGATCCGCACCGGCCGGCGACAGCGCCAGGTCCAGGCGCGCGAGTTGAGCCAGGCACCGGCCAGGTAAGGTGCCAGCAGCCAGCGTGCCGGCAGGGACAGGCGACCGTCGGCGCCCTTCTGAAAGCCTGGAACTCCGATTGCCGCGTAGAACCCGGCGACCAAGGCCAGCGACAGCGCCGGCCAGAAGAGCCAGAGCCAGACGCCGCCGAGGAATGTCGCGGCGGCGGCGAGAACCAGCGCGGCGGCGAGATAGATCGCGGCCAACCTCCGCCGCCCGCCGTCGCGCGCCAGCGTCACGTTCGCGAGCGGTTTGGGACCGTCCTCCGGCCAGAGCCAGAGACAGAACATGCCGAGCGCGAATCCGGTCGGCAGGTCGACGAAGTGATGCTGATAGGTCGTCAACACGGAGACCGCGACGAGCCCGCCGCCGACGTTCACGGCCACGACAAAGCGGGCGGGCAGCCTCTTGGCGTAGAGCGCCCAAAGCACGACCAGCAGGGCCATGTGCAGCGACGGCGCTTGGTTGTAGGGCCGGTCGAACACGGCCAGCAGATCGAACAGGAAGCCGGTGACGCCCGAGGTCTCCGGCCGCGTGAGGCTCACCTGCAAGGGAAAGAGCAGAAAGCAAGCGATGGCGACGGCCTGCGCCGTCAGTAGCCGGAAGGCGTGCCGGTCCAACTCGGCCCTCGTGGCACAGAGGAAGAACGATAGGGCATAGAGCAGGTCGATCGACCAGTAGGGCAGGATCGTCCATTCCAGGAAGGGGATGTTGCGTTCCCAATCGAAGACGATCGAGGCGACGTCGCTCTGCCGCGCCGCCAATTCGTTGGCCGCGCCGTAGCTCAGGAAGAAGACGCCGCCCAGCAGCGCCAGCCAGCCGACGGCCCGACCGACCGGCCGGCCGGCTTCGGCGCCGATGGGGACGCGGTGGGTTGTCGCGTGAGTCATCGTTCGACCCGACGTGCCAGCGACACCGTGAAGATGCCCCAGGCGTCGATCCGTTGCTCGACCTTGGCGAAGCCGGCCCGTTCGACCAGTTGGTCGAGCTCGGCCTGCGTTCGCCGGCGCATGATCCAAGGCGCGCCGTTTCGGTGGCTCGACAATGTCCGGGCGATGAACTCGAGCTGCGGATGCCAGGGTTGGCCCGTGTAGACGAGATAGCCGCCCGCCGGGAGGGCCCGGGCGAGACCGTCCAACGAGCGCCGCACCGGCGCGTTTTCGGGGAAGAGCTCGTAAAGACCGGAGACGATGGCGAGCGTTGGCTTGGGCGTCAGGGTCGCGAGCGCCTCGCCGTCGAAGGCATCGCCTTGCTCGAAGCGAGCGATGTCCCGACAGCCGCGCTCGGCGACGAGCTTGTTGCCGGCGGCGACGTTCGACGAGCAGAGATCACGAAGCAGTATCGACTCGGGCCGGCGCGCGTCTCCGGGCAGGGCATCGAGCACATAGCGCCCGTGCCCCGCGGCAACGTCGAGCACGCGCAGCGGCCGACCTTCTTGGACCAGGCGCTCGGAAGCCCGGCCGAGCAGCTCTTCGAGGTGCGCCTTCCGCTGGCGAATGCCGCGCCAACCGATGGCTTGCAGGTAGGCCTTGTCGATGCCGCGCCCAATGGCCGTCAGCCCCGTGGGCCGGTTGGCGTAGACATAGTCGAGGCTGGCGCCGGAATCGAAGCCGCTGTCGTGGCCAAGCCGGATGCCCCCGGAGACGCGGCCCGCCAAGCGCAACAGCAGGCGCATCGTGCCCCAATAGAGGCCCGCCGCCGAGATCGAGGCCAGTGGTCTTGCCAAAGCGGCTGCTTCCTCGACGGTCGGTCCCCGCAGGTCGGCATCCCCCCATTCGCGTTGTGCCGGCGGCGAATCGAAGCGCGCGGTGACGAAGGCGCGCAGCTTTTCGAGCGCGACGGCCCGATTCGCCTCACCCAGGGTGTCGTGACGGAAGCCGTCGAAGACATGGCGTTCCTTGACCTCGGCGCCGAGCCCTTCGAAGAAGTCATCCTGCGGCTTTCGCGCCACGACCCAGTCGTCGCCGGAAATGAGCAATTGCGTCGGCACGGTGATGGCGGCGGCATCCGCGACGATGCGGCTGCCCGTCTCGTAGAGCGCCAGCAACAGCCGGACCCAGATCGGCCGGCGGATCAGCGGGTCTTCGGCATAGGAGGCGATGCGCGCCTCGTCGTGCGTCAACTGGCGCGGCTTGACGTAGCTGTTGAGGCGGAAGTCGCCGAAGAGGCGCTGCACGAGACCGAGGCCCGCGCGCGCGAAGGGGACGTAGAAGCGCACGCGAAACGCCGGCGAGGCCAGCACCAGGCAGCGCAGCTTGGGCGCGTAGTCGTGCACCCATGCCGCCGCCAAGACGGCACCGACGCTCTGTGCCACCACGGCCAGGCGCCCGGCCTCGATGCCGTGGACGTGCCGGACGTGTTCGACGAAGCAATCGAGGTCGCGCACCATCGCCGCCAGGCTGGTCTCGTCGGCGCCCACCTCGGAACGACCGTGGCCGCGCGCGTCCCAGGCGAAGACATCGAACGCCGGCAAGCGGAGCTCGTCCGCCAGGTGGGCCATGCGCCCGGAGTGCTCGTGACCGCGGTGCAGCAGCACGACGGCGCCCCGCGCCGGGTCAACTTCGGCGGGCCAATGGCGATAGAAGAGACGGGCGCCGTCATGCGTTGCGAAGTGATGTTCGGTAGAGACGCGCATCGGATAGATCCCTTCCTCTTCAAGTCCGGGTTTCTTGGGCTTCGAGGCCGGCGGCGAGACGGCGCACGATCGTCGCCACCAGGCCGACCCCGATCAGGGGGAGCAACCACGCCGCCGCCGCGGGCAGTTCGCTGGCGCCGGCGATCCAGAGACCGAGGAGGCCGAGAGCGAGGGCCCGATCGCTCTTGCCGAGCGGGCCGTCATAGCGCCTGGCCGCCCCTTGCGCCTGAGTGAGGACGCCCGCGAACTCGCTCAAGGTCAAAAGGAAGATCACCGTCGCGACCCAGAAGCCGGAGAACGGCGGCACGAATGCCAGCGGCAGCAGAAGGGCCGCGTCGGAGACGACGTCGCCGAGCTCGTTCAGATAGGCGCCGAGCCGGCTGGCCTGGTCGTGCTCGCGCGCCAGCATGCCGTCGATGGCATTCAATGCCATGCGCGCGCCGAGCCAGAGCGGCAGCAGGGCGAAGAGCCAGCGCGTCTCTGGATACAGGGACAGGAACGCGCCGAGGCCGAGCGATCCGGCCGCCCCGGCGATCGTCACCTGGTTGGCAGTGATCCCAGCCCGGGCCAGGCGTCGGACCAGCGGCCGTAACAGATCCTGAAAGCGCGGTTTCAATCGATAGAGTGTCATCTTGGCGTCACACGGGGCAATCAATCTGGGCTCGGCAATGAATGAAATGAACGCTGATCAATTAATCTAATGCATAAATGAACTGTGTTCAATACTTTTCTTTGCACCGCCCCCATCGAAAACCGGCGGCGCGCACGGTTGCCGCGTTTGCTTGTTCGGCTCCCCGCCTCTGTTAGTCTCATCGTGACGGATTGAGCCGAGCCTGACAGAGGAAGCGACATGGCCAACCTCGACTACCCGGCAGCGGAATTGGAGCGGCAGTTCAATCCGCGCGTCGCGGTGCCCGACCACGAGGCCACGCTCACGGAGCGGGCAGCACTGTCCGCCGCGGTCCGCGAGCGGCTCCGGCCGGCCCTCGACGTGCGTTACGGGGACGGGCCGAAGGAGACGCTCGACATCTTCCCGGCCGCCGCGGCTGGCGCCCCGGTGCACGTCTATTTCCACGGCGGCTATTGGCGGGCCGGCGACAATGCCGACGTCAGCTTCGTCGCCGAGCCCTTGGTCCGAGCCGGCGTCACCGCCGTGTTGCCCAACTACGACCTCTGCCCGGACGTCACCCTGGATGAGATCGTGGCCGAGGCACGGCGCGCCATCGCCTGGTGCCAGCAGAACATCTCCGGCCACGGTGGTGACCCGGCGCGGATCACCATTTCCGGCAGCTCCGCCGGCGGCCATCTGGCGGCGATGGCGCTGGCCCACGATTGGGAGGCCGACGGCCTGCCGGCCGACACGATCAAGGGTGCGGTGCTGATCACCGGCGTCTACGACGCCGAGCCGGCCTGCCACATTTCCTTGAACGACGAGCTCCGCCTCGAGCCTGAGACGGCCCGTCGACTGAGCCCGATCCACAACCCGCCGCGCCGTCCCCTGCCCCTCGTCGCCGCCGTCGGCGGGGCCGAGACAGAGGAATGGGTCGCCATGTCTCGGGCCTACGTCCAGGCTTGCGAGCATGCCGGGATCGCCTGCCGCCATCTCGAAGTCCCCGGCGAGGACCATTTCTCGATGACGGCGCTGCTGGGCGATGCCGAGGGTCCGTTGGTCGCCGCCATACTGGGGCAGCTCGGCCTCGGCGATTGAGCCCGGGGCACGGCCGGCAGACATGAATAGGGTCCAACGCCTCCGCGCCCTGCCCTACCGCACCCGCCTGGCCGTGGTCGTGGCCGCCGGTTTGCTGGGGCTGATCGGGACGCTGGCGGTGCCGGCCTTTCCCCAGCCCGAGTGGTACCACGACTTTGCCGACAAGCGGCTGATCTGGGGCGTGGCGAACTACTTCGACGTGGTCTCGAATGCGGGCTTCGCGGCCGTCGGCCTGGCCGGGCTCGGTTTCCTCGCCAGTGCCGGGGGACGCGCGGCGCTCGCCGATGTGGCGGCCCGCACCGCCTATCTGTCGTTCTTCGCCGGCCTGTTGCTGGTCGCTGCCGGCTCCGCCTACTACCACTTGGCACCGACGACCGAGAGCCTCTATTGGGATCGCCTCGGCATGTCGGTCGCCTTCATGGCCTTCTATGCCGCGGTGATCGGCGAGCGGGTGCACCGGCGAGCCGGGCTCTGGCTCCTGCCCGTCTTCGTCGTGGCCGGTGCGCTGGCGACCACGGCCTGGTCTTACAGCGAAGCGGCAGGCGCGGGCGACCTTCGGATCTATCTCCTGGTGCAGGTCGTGCCGGCGTTGACCCTGCCGCTGATCGTGCTGCTGTTCGCCGCGCCCGCTGGCGGCGACCGGCACCTCGTCGCCATGCTGGCCCTCTATGCGACGGCCTTCGTGCTGGAGAAGTTGGATGGACCCGTATTCTCGCTGCTGGGCGGCCTCGTGAGCGGCCACTCCCTCAAGCACCTGGCGGCGGCCGCGGCCTGCTACGCGGTCCTGGTGATGCTGATCCGGCGCCGGACCTAACCGCGCCTACCGGTCGGGCAACAGCATCAGTCGTCCGAGGGCGCCGACCTCGATGTCGCGCCGCAGCGTCGACATGGAAATGTAAGTGCCCCGCGCCCAGGGCTCAACCAGGTTGTCGTAGAGCGGCGACAGCGGATTGCCCGACTGGCCGGTCGACAAAATGAAAATCGAGCGATCGAGGTCGTCCAGGTCGTAGATCGCACGCATGCTGGGAGCGTGGATGTTGGCGAAGGGGTCGCGGGCGTTGTTGATCGCGTAGTGGCCGACGTTGACGGTGTAGGAGCCCCCGGAGGTGGCCACCTCGGTCTCGAAGAAGCGCGCCAATTGGTCGACCTCGCTGAAGGGCAGGTGCCGGCCGCGAGCCTTGTGCGCCTCGCCCCAGCGCCACTTCATTGCGTCGTCACCGTAGCGTTCGGCAATCCAAGCCACGGCACGGTCGAGCGAGCGGCCGAGCAGGTCGGCGCAGGCCTCGGGCGCCGGAGTCGCGACCTCGTCGCACCAGGCCCCGCCCTCGCCCTGGATCACGAACTTGACGAACCTGGCCCGCTGGCCCCAGGCCCGCGAGAACAGAGGGCCGAGCTCGTCGGCATAGATCAGCCGTGTCAGCTCGCGATACCAGACCGCGAAGATCAAGGGTTCCGGCCGGTTCAGCTCCATGCGGCCGTCCCAAGTCTCCAACATCGCTTTTGCCTGCCGCGCCAGATCGGTGCCGGCCTCGGCGTCCAGCAGGGTCGGCAGCAGCTCGCGTGCCATCAGCGAGACGGTGTCGAGCTGCATCGCCTTGAAGCTCTCGATCGAATGGCGCGGCCGCCCGGCCAGCATCTCGGCGATGCGTTGCGCCCGATAGCCGTGCGCCCATTCGAAGGTCAGGTGATGGGGATAGTCGTCGGACACGATCTTGTGGTTGGCGCTGACCAGCATGCCAGACGGCGGGTTCAGAAGCCGCGGCAAGGCCTCGAAGGGCACGAAGCCGTCCCAGTCGTAGCGCGACTCCCATCCCGGCTGCGGCACGAAGCCCTGGATCTCGTTCTCGGGCTTGCGGCGGGGCACGCGGCCGGGCGTAATGAAGCCGATATTGCCTTCGACGTCGGCGTAGATGACGTTTTGCTGCGGCACGTGATATTCGCTCAACGCCTCGACGAAGGTCTTCCAATCCTGCGCCAACGCCATGCCGAATCCGGATCGCACAGTGGTATCGTCCTCGGCCAAGGCGGTCCAGGCGAGGGCCAGGACGTGGCCTGCCTCGACCGCGCCGACGGGCAGATCCAAGGCGTCGCTCAGCACCGGGCCGTGGCGGCTCCGGCGGATCGTCATCGTGACGTCGGCCCCATCCTTGACCCGTATCACTTCCTTCCTAAGGCCGAACTCGCGAGCTCCCGCTGGCGTCAGATAGCGGCTCGGGTCACCGGGCATCAGCTTCTCCAGATAGAGGTCCTGCACGTCCGTGCCGGTATTGGAGAAGCTCCAGGCAATTCGCTTGTTGTGCCCCAGCACCACCGTCGGCAGGCCCGGCAAGGTGGCCCCGATGAGATCGCGGCCCTGCCAGCTCAGATGCGCGAAATACCAGATCGCCGGGGCCCTGAGCGCCAGGTGCGGGTCGTTGGCGAGCAGCGGCCGGCCGTTGGCGGTGCGGCTGCCGCTGACGGCCCAGTTGTTGGAGCCGATGCCCTCGCGGGCGGCAGGCGGCCCGAGCGCCAGCAGGCCGTCGAGGACCGCGGTCGAAATCGGCGCCGCCAGGGCTGCCGACAAGTCGGGGCCCCTGGGCTCGGTCCCGTCGTAGGGCCGATAGAGCTCGTCGATCTGCTGCCGATCCAGGCGCTTGGCCAGGCGCAGGCGCAGCAGCTCCGCGGACCAGTTGGTGCTGAGATCGAGCGCCATCAGCTTGACCCAGACCAGGCTGTCCGCCGGCGTCCATTGCTCCGGCTGATAGCGCAGCATGATGAACTCAGGCATCGGTCGGGTGCCGCTCTCGGCCAGAAGCGCGTTGACGCCGGCGACATAGGCGTCGATCAGGCGCTTCTGATCTGGGTCGAGCCGCCGGTAGCCCTCCGCCGCCAAGCCGTGCAGGTCGAGCGTCCGCATGAAGCGGTCGGTCCTGATCGCTTGCTCGCCCAGCACCTCGGCCAGCCGTCCGGCGCCCAAACGCCGGGTCATCTCCATCTGCCAGAGGCGGTCCTGGGCATGGGCGAAGCCGAGGCCGAAAAGCGCGTCGCCCCGGCTCTGAGCGAAGATGTGAGGCACGCCGTTGCGGTCGCGCACGATCTCGATCGGGGCCTCGGACCCGACCACCTGGATGCTGCCGTCCACCGCCGGCAGCGTGCCGCGAAGCCAGAGGTAGAGGCTCGCCGCGACGATGGCGGTAAAGAGGATCAGGCCTCCGAAGGCACGCCAAAACCACGTCATAGATCAGACCCCTGCGCGTCGCCTGCGGGTAACAGAAGCCATGACGGGGGTCAAGGCGATGGCTTTCGGGAGTCCGGGCGAGAGTGTAATAGTGGCGTCCGAGGATGAAGCGGCGTCGGCGGCGCCCGCACCTGAGCGGAGGAGACGGGGAATGAGCGAGAAGGTTGCTTTCTTGGGCCTGGGCGTCATGGGCTATCCCATGGCCGGCCACCTGGCCGCGAAGGGCCACGATGTCACGGTCTACAACCGGACCCAGGCCAAGGCCGAAGAGTGGGTGGGCCAGCACGGCGGTGCCAGTGCCGCGACGCCGGCCGCGGCGGCAGCGGGTGCCGGAATAGTCTTCGCCTGCGTCGGCGCCGATGACGATTTGCGCCAGATCGCCTATGGCGACGACGGCCTCTATGCCGGCATGGAGGCGGGCGCCGTCTTCGTCGACCACACCACGGCCTCGGCCGACGTCGCCCGCGAGCTCAGCCAGGTGGCGAAGGAGAAGGGGCTGGGCTTTATCGACGCGCCGGTCTCGGGCGGCCAGGCGGGGGCCGAGAACGGCGTCCTGACGGTGATGTGCGGCGGCGATCAGGGCGACTTCGACAAGGTCCTGCCGTCGATCCAGTCCTATTCCCGCGAATGCCAGCTGATGGGCCCGGCCGGCGCCGGCCAGCTCACCAAGATGGTCAACCAGATCTGCATCTCGGGCCTCGTCGAGGCTCTGTCCGAGGCGCTCAACTTCGCCGTCATGGCCGGCCTCGACGGGCACCAAGTGGTCGACGTCATCTCCAAGGGGGCGGCGCAGTCCTGGCAGATGGAGAACCGCTACAAGACCATGCTGGCCGGCGAGTACGAGCACGGCTTCGCGGTGCAATGGATGCGAAAAGACCTCGCCATCTGCATGGCGCAGGCGAAGAAGATGGGCATCTCGCTGCCGGTCGGGGCGCTGGTCGACCAGCTCTACGGCGAGGTCGAGGCGATGGGCGGCACGCGCTGGGACACTTCCGGCCTGATGGCCCGCCTGGTCGCCGCCAGGCCGAAGGACTAGCGGCCGATGGCGGAGTTTGCGCGCAATGCCGTCTTCGCCAGCGCCGCCGCCCACGCTTGAGACCATGGCCTACCAGGTGAGGCGGCTGGGTGCGGCGGACCTCGATGCCTACCGCGAGATCCGCCTCGAGGCCCTGGCGGCCCACCCGGAAGCCTTCGGTACCACGGCCGAGGAGGAAGCGGCGAAGCCGCGCGAGCGCTTCCTGGAGGCGTTGGAGGGAAACGCGGTCTTCGGCGGCTTCGTCGCCGGCCGCCTGGTCGGCATTGCCGGCCTGCGCCAAGAGCCCAAGGAGAAGGAACGCCATCGAGGCTTGCTCTGGGGCATGTACGTCGCCGAGGCGGCGCGCGGCAGCGGCCTTGCCGGTGCCCTTGTCGATGCGGTGCTGGCGGAAGCCCGGGGCCGCGTCCTCCAGGTCCATTTGGACGTCGGCGACTACAACCTCGCCGCCCGTCGGCTTTACGAAAGCCGAGGTTTCGTCAGCTACGGCCTGGCGCCGCGCACCCTGAAGGTCGGAGCGCGCTATATCGACGAGCACGCGATGGTCTGTCGCCTCGACGACGACTGACCCATAGGCCCCCTCACCCCGCCTTCAGGACCGTCGCCGCCTCGGCGGCGAAGTAGCTGAGGATGCCGTCGGCGCCGGCACGCTTGAAGGCAAGAAGCGCTTCCAGCATCACCCGCTCGCCGTCGAGCCAGCCGTTCAGGGCCGCCGCCTTCAGCATCGCGTACTCGCCGCTGACCTGATAGGCGAAGGTGGGAACGGCGAATTCGTCCTTCACCCGGCGGACGATGTCGAGATAGGGCATGCCGGGCTTGACCATCACCATGTCGGCGCCCTCGGCGAGGTCGAGGGCGATCTCGCGCATGGCCTCGTCGCTGTTCGCCGGGTCCATCTGGTAGGTCTTCTTGTCGGCCTTGCCGAGGTTGGCGGACGAGCCGACGGCATCGCGGAAGGGGCCGTAGAAGCCCGAGGCGTACTTGGCCGAATAGGCCATGATGCGGACGTGGTCGTAGCCGTTGGCATCCAAATGGTCGCGAATGGCGCCGATGCGCCCGTCCATCATGTCGGACGGCGAGATGATGTCCGCACCCGCCTGGGCCTGGACCAACGACTGCCGACACAGGATCTCGACGGTCTCGTCGTTGGCGACGTAGTCGTCGATGATGACGCCGTCGTGGCCGTGGTCGGTGAAGGGATCGAGGGCCGCATCGCACATGACGCCGATCTCGGGCACTTCGGCCTTGATGGCCGCAACCGCTCGGCAAACCAGGTTGTCGGCCTCGACGGCATAACTGCCCTCGGCGTCTTTGAGGCCCTGGTCGATCTGCGGAAAGACCGCCAGCACCGGGATGCCGAGCTCGGCCGCCCCCGCCGCCGTCTCGACCAAGAGGTCGATCGTCAGCCGATCGACGCCCGGCATCGAGGGTACCGCCTGGCGGACATTCTCGCCCTCGTGGACGAAGAGTGGCCAGATGAAGTCGTCGACCGTGAGCGCGTTCTCCGCCACCAGGCGCCGGGTCCAGGCGTCGCGCCGATTGCGGCGCATCCGCGTCCGGGGGTACTGCCCGTGCGTGCGCCGACCTTCCGCTGCCGGGCTGGCCGGCGCATCGGCCGTCTTCTTCCGCTTCAAGCGAACCGGGTCCGCCATGGCTTCCTCTCCTCCGCCTCGCCTCCGCAAAGCATCCTGATGTGACTTGGTTAAGACGAGTTTACGGGTGCCGTCGGGGTGAGACAATTGATTCCGGACAATCCGCCGTCACAGCGTCGCGAGCGCGGCATTGACCCTGCAAATCGGCCCGATCCCGTGCTATGGATGGCGCCGAATGACCGATCTGAATTCGGAGGCGACCGGTGGACGATACCTCGGTGACGGAGCGCGTGCGGGCGAAGGCGTCGGGCAGCGGCAGCGCGCCGCGCCGGGCCAAAAAGGGGGCAGCCAAGGCCGCCAAGGGCTATAGGGTCAGCAACCACCTCCGTTTCGTCACCGCCACCAGCCTCTTCGATGGCCACGACGCCGCCATCAACGTCATGCGCCGGGTGATGCAGGCCGCCGGCGCCGAGGTCATCCATCTCGGCCACAATCGCTCGGTCGACGAGATCGTCACCGCGGCGATCGACGAGGATGCCCAGGGCATCGCCGTCAGCTCCTACCAGGGCGGCCATATCGAGTTCTTCCAATACATGGTCGACCTGCTGGCCGAGCGCGGTGCCGGCCAGATCAAGGTCTTCGGCGGCGGCGGCGGCGTCATCGTGCCCGAGGAGATCGAGGCCCTGCACGGCTACGGCGTCGCCCGGATCTATTCGCCCGTCGACGGCCAGCGGCTCGGCCTCAAGGGCATGATCGAGGATTTGCTGAAGCGGGCCGACATCGACTTCTCGGCCAAACAGCCGAAGAGCCTGGTGAAGCTGAAGGCCGGTGACCGGGGCACGCTCGCCCGCGTCATCACCGGCCTCGAGGCCGGCACGGCACCGAAGAAACTGGTCCGGGAGATCGAGGCCCTGGCGGCGAAGCGCGGTGGCGTGCCGGTGGTCGGCATCACCGGCACCGGCGGGGCGGGCAAGTCGTCGCTGACGGACGAGCTGATCCGCCGCTTCCGAACCGACCGGCCGGAGCTCGACATCGCGCTGATCGCCGTAGACCCCTCGAAGCGCAAGTCAGGCGGCGCGCTGTTGGGCGACCGCATCCGGATGAATGCCATCGGGCCCATGTCCGGCGGCGGCCGGGTCTACATGCGCTCGCTGGCGACCCGCGGCTCGGGCAGCGAGTTGGCGGCCTGCCTGCCGGGTGCCGTCCAGGCCGCGAAGGCGGCGGGCCACGACCTGGTGCTGGTCGAGACCTCGGGCATCGGCCAGGGCGACGCCGAGATCGTGCCGTACGTCGACCTGTCGATCTACGCCATGACGCCGGAATACGGTGCCGCCAGCCAGCTCGAAAAGATCGACATGCTGGACTTCGCCGACCTGGTGGCGATCAACAAGTTCGACCGCAAGGGTGCGGACGACGCCCGGCGCGACGTCGCCAAGCAATACCAGCGCAACCACGAGCGCTTCGAGACGCCGGTGGCGGAGATGCCGGTCTACGGCACCATCGCCTCCAAGTTCAACGACGACGGCGTCACCGCGCTCTACCACGCGATCCGCGGTGCCCTCGCCGAGCGCGGCTTCGCCGCTTGGGAGAGCCGGCTGCCGGTACCGGCAACAAGCACATCATCGCGCCGCGACCTGATCGTGCCGGCCGACCGCCGGAGCTATCTGGGCGAAGTGGCCCGCTGCGTTCGGGCCTACAAGGCGACGGCGAAGGAGAAGGCGGCGGCGGCCCGCGCCCGGCGCCAATTGCTGGCCTCGAAGGAGATGCTGGCCGGCGACGGCGCGCCGAAAGCACAGCTCGGCCGGCTCGAGAAGCTCGCGGCCGAGCGAGAGGCGGAGATCGGAACGCAAGAGCTCGCCCTCCTAGAGGCTTGGCCGAAGACCCGAGAAGCCTATTCGGGCGACGAACTGGTCAGCCGGGTGCGTGGGCGGGAGCTGCGCACCAGGCTCACTTCGACCACCATCTGCGGCACCGAGCTGCCGAAGATTGCCCTGCCGCGCTTCGAGGAAGACGGCGAGCTGTTGCACTGGCTGATGTTGGAGAACCTGCCGGGCCACTTCCCTTATACGGCCGGCGTCTTCCCTTTCAAGCGCGAGGGCGAGGACCCGACCCGGATGTTCGCCGGCGAGGGCGACCCCTTCCGCACCAACCGGCGCTTCAAGTTCGTCTCCAAGGATTCGGACGCCAAGCGCCTCTCGACCGCCTTCGATTCCGTCACCCTCTATGGCAACGACCCGGACGAGCGCCCCGACATCTACGGCAAGGTCGGCAATTCCGGCGTTTCGATCGCGACGCTGGACGACATGAAGGTGCTGTTCGACGGCTTCGACCTCTGCCAGCCCACGACCTCGGTCTCGATGACCATCAACGGCCCGGCGCCGACTATCCTGGCGATGTTCCTGAATACCGCCATCGACCAGCGCCTGGATGCTTTCCGCGACGACAAAGGGCGCGAGCCGACGGCCAAGGAGGCCAAGCGGATCGTGAAATGGGTGCACGAGAACGTGCGCGGCACCGTGCAGGCCGACATCCTGAAGGAGGACCAGGGCCAGAATACCTGCCTCTTCTCCACCGAGTTCAGCCTCAAGGTCATGGGCGACATCCAGGCCTATTTCGTCGAGCACGACGTCGAGAACTTCTACTCGGTCTCGATCTCGGGCTATCACATCGCCGAGGCCGGTGCGAACCCGATCAGCCAGCTCGCCTTCACGCTGGCGAACGGCTTCACCTATGTGGAGTCCTACCTCGCCCGTGGCATGAACATCGACGACTTCGCCCCCAACCTGTCGTTCTTCTTCTCCGCCGGCATGGACCCGGAATATTCGGTCCTCGGCCGGGTCGCGCGACGGATCTGGGCGGTGGCGATGCGCGAGCTCTACGGCGGCGACGCGCGCAGCCAAAAGCTGAAATACCACAGCCAGACCTCGGGCCGCTCGCTGCACGCGCAGGAATTCGCCTTCAACGACATCCGCACGACCTTGCAGGCGCTGATCGCCTCTTATGAAAACACCAACAGCCTGCACACAAATGCTTACGACGAGGCGATCACCACGCCGTCGGAGGAATCGGTGCGCCGGGCGATGGCGATCCAGCTGATCATCGGCCGCGAATGGGGCCTGGCCAAGAACCACAACCCGAACCAGGGCTCCTTCATCATCGAGCAGCTGACCGAGCTGGTCGAGGAGGCGGTGCTGGCCGAGTTCGAGCGGATCAACGATCGCGGCGGCGTCCTCGGCGCCATGGAGACCGGCTACCAGCGCGGCAAGATTCAGGACGAGTCGCTGCACTACGAAACTCTGAAGCACGACGGCTCGTACCCGATCGTCGGCGTCAACACCTTCATCAACCCGGCGGGCCCGGGCGAGGAGACGACGCTGGAGCTGGCCCGCTCGACGGAGAAGGAAAAGCGCTCGCAGCTGAAGCGGCTGCGCGCCTTCCAGCGCCGCCACGGCGGCGAGGCGCCGGCGATGCTGGAGCGGCTGCAGGCGGCGGCACGAAACGACGACAACGTCTTCGCGGTCTTGATGCAGGCGGTGCGCTGCTGCTCGCTCGGCCAGATCACCAACGCCCTCTTCGAGGTCGGCGGCCAATACCGGCGCAACATGTAGCACCGCCCCGACGGCCAGCCACGGCGTGACTTGACGGCCCGGATCGGCTATGGCTATGGCGTCTTTTGATTGCCGACGAGACAGGTGGCGAGCATGACCACGGACGAGACACAGGCGGTCGACGACGACGGCAGAATGAGCACCTACCGCGAGGCGCTCTTGTTGATCGAGCGGCTGCACCGGCGCTTCCTCGACGTCCTGAAGGCGGAGATCGACCGCACCGGCCGCGCCGACGTCAACAACGTGCAGGCGCTGATCCTCTACAACATCGGCGACGACGAGATCACGGTTGGCGAGCTTACCAACCGCGGCTACTATCTCGGCTCGAACGTCTCCTACAACGTCAAGCAGCTGACCAATAACGGCTATATCGAGCAGGAGCGCTCGCCGCACGACCGCCGTTCGGTCCGCGTCAAGCTGTCGGACAAGGGCCGGGCCCTGCGCGGCGACGTTACCGCCCTCTTCGAGCGCCACGTCGCCGGCCTGTTGGACGGCGACACCATCAGCCTCGACGACATCGTCGAGCTGAACGTCAAGCTGCGCCGAATTGAGCGCTTCTGGAGCGAGCAGGTCCAGTTCCGCGGTTGACGGCGACCGAGGCCCGAGGGTCCGGGTCGCCGTCGCGCGCCGGGGTGCCGCCCGGATCTTGATCGGCGCGACACGGCCGCCGTCATGGTAGCGAGAGAAGCCCAGTCCTATTACCTCGCCAGCGCCAACCCGGCGCCGGTGCGCGCCCCGCTCGAGGGCGAGGCGGTAGCCGACGTCTGTGTCGTCGGTGCCGGCTTCACCGGTCTTTCCGCGGCCCTGCATCTGGCCGAGCACGGGCACGACGTCGCCGTCGTCGAGGCCAACAGGGTCGGCTGGGGCGCCTCGGGCCGCAACGGCGGCCAGACCATCGTCGGGCTGGCGTCCGGCATGGTCGAGGCCCGAGAACTGCTGGGCGAGGCATGGGCGCGACGGATCTGGGAGCTAACCCTCGAGGCGGTGGCCCTACAACGCCAGCTCATCGAGCGCTTCGAGATCGCCTGCGACTACCGCCCGGGCTACGTCTACGCCGCCGCCCGACCGCGGCACATGGCCGAGATCGTCGAGGAGCACGAGCTGCTGGCCCGCTGGGGCTATGACGGCGCGCGCGTCCTCGACCGCACCGAGATCGCGCGGGCGGTCGTCGGCCCGAACTATGCCGGCGGCCTCTTGGACCGAGAGAGCGGCCACCTCCACCCCCTCAACTACGCCCTGGGCCTGGCCGCAGCCGCAACCGCCATGGGCGTGCGGATCTACGAGGGCACGCGCGCAATCGAAGTCGCTCGAGGGCAGCCCGCCGGCGTGCGGACCGAACGCGGCCGGGTCCGCTGTCGCCATGTCCTGCTCGCCGGCAACGCCTATCTCGACGATCTGGCGCCGACGCTTGCCGACCATGTGCTGCCGGTCACGACCTACATCCTGGCGACCGAGCCGTTGGGCGAGCGCCGGGCGCGGGAGCTGATCCCCGACGACGTCTGCGTCTCCGACAGCAAGCGGATCCTGGACTACTACCGGCTGTCGGCCGATCACCGCCTGCTCTTCGGCGGCCGGGCCGACTATTCGCTGAGGGCGCCGGGCAACTTGGCGGAAGCGATGCGCCGGCGCATGCTGGCAGCCTTTCCGCAGCTCGACGATGTCCGCCTCGACTACCTATGGGGTGGCAACGTCGCGGTCTCGTCGAACCGCCTGCCCCATGTCGGCCGCCTCGACGACGGCGTCTATTTCGCCCAGGGGTTCTCCGGCCACGGCGTGGCGCTGACCGGCATGGTCGGCAAGCTGGTCGCCGAGGCGATCGTCGGCGAGAGCGAGGGCTTCGACCTCCTGGCCCGAATTCCCCACAAGCGGTTTCCGGGCGGCCGCGCCGTCAGCGGCCGGCTCAAGGCCTTGGGCGTGCTCTGGTATCGGCTTCGCGATCGCCTGGAGGGATCTCAATAATCGGAGCTGGAATCGCTCAAGAGCGGGCTCTCGATGACGTTCACCACCACCGTGCCGCAAAGGATGTCGTGCAGGCAACGGCCGCGGTCGTTGAAGAACGAGACCAACAGCACGAGACCCTGGGTCGTCGGCACCGTGGCGTAGAAGAGCACGGTCTGAAGCAGGGCCTGCGGGAAGCCCGGGTTGCCACCGTGCCAGACCGCGACACGAACTCCCATCGCGCGCATGCCGGGGGTGGCGTTGCGCTCGGCGGAGATGAAACAGCTGTGATAGGCGATCGGCAGCAGCACCGCGCCCAAGACCACCAGGGGCCAGCTGGCGAAGAGCGTCAAGATCGACAGGATGGTGCCGACCAGCCACCAGGCGAGGACCAGCACGGTCACGATCAGGACGTCGATCAGATAGGCGAAGATGCGCTTCAGACGAATGCCGTCGTAGTATTCCGGTGCCGACAGCGCCTCGTCGTCCAGGTGCCAGGCGACTTCCCCGTCGTCGGGCTCGTCGCGCCATTCGCTCGCGTCGTCATATCGGCTCATGCCCCGATATGTGGGGAGGCCCGGGCGGAGCGCAAGCGGACTTTGCGCCGAAATGTCCGGACGGAGCCAAACCGCGGATCGCGGCGCACCGAAGACCGGCTACTGCTGCGGCTCCGCCTGGCCGCCGGGCGGAACCAACGGCGTCTCGCGCAGAAGAACGATGGAAATGCGCCGATTGGCCGGCAGGGTCGGGTCCTCCACGATCAGCGGCTCGGTCGCCGCCTTGCCGGTGACGAAGGAGATCCGCTCGGCCTGCAGACCCGCCTCCATGAGCGCCCGGCGGCTGGCATTGGCGCGGTCGGTCGAAAGCTCCCAGTTGCCGTAGCCGGTGTCGGTCTTGAACGGCTTGGCGTCGGTGTGGCCGGTGATCGCGATCTGGTTCGGTACCTGCTTCACGACCTCGGCGATCTTGTCGATCATGACCTGCATGCGGTGCACCATGTGGGCGCTGCCGCTGGGGAACATCGACTGACGCTCCTGGTCGACGATCTGGATCCGCAAGCCCTCGGGCGTGTTGTCGATGATCAGGCTTTCCGCCAGGCCGGCCATGTCGGGGACGTCTTGCAGGGCCTGGCGCAACTCGCGTTCGGCCGCCTCGAAGAGAGCCTGTTCCCGCTCCGCCAATTTGTGGGCGATCTCCTGCTCGGTCGGCGCCCGTTCCGCCCTCGGTTCCTC
>JASLMY010000059.1 GCA_030746295.1 Alphaproteobacteria bacterium
TGCACCGTCATGGCCTCGAAGAGCGAGAAGTGCTGGAACACCATGCCGATGCCGAGCGCCCGCGCCGCCGCCGGCGAAGCGACGGTGACCTCCCGGCCCTGCCAGCGAATCGACCCGGCGTCAGCGGCCAAGACACCGTAAATGATTTTGACGAGCGTACTCTTACCGGCGCCGTTCTCGCCCAGGAGGGCGTGGACCTCGCCGGGCTGGACCGCGAGGCCGACATCGTCGTTGGCGCGAATGCCCGGAAACGACTTGGTGATGCCGTCGAGCGCCAGCAACGGCGTCGGCTCGGCGCCTGCCGGCGCCACCTCGCCCGGGCGCTCCGCAAGATCCTGTCGCTCGATCGCCTTCCCTCCCGCGCGGCCGATTGCGGCCCGTCGCACCGGCGTTTCTCCGCGCCCGTCTTTCCTTAGCCATTCGGGGCGTCTTGTCCAGCCCAAACCGTTTCCCGAGCCACGGTGATCGGGATATTCTCGCCGCTCGGCAGTACCGCGAGGGGCCAGATGAGCACCGACGAGACCACGACGGCACCGCTACCCGTCTTCTACCATCGCCCCTCGCCACTCAATGCCGAGCGCCATGGCGACGTCACGCTCGACGCGGTGGCTAGCTTCGATTTCGCCCGGACCACCAACGCGGTACCGATCAACGCGGTCGAGTTCGCTGCCGCCCAGCGCGACTATCCGATCGTTTTCTCGAACGATGCGACGCCCGTTGCCATGGCGGTGCTGGGGCTGGAAGAAGGCCGCAACCTCTTCGTCGACCGGTCCGGCAGGTGGTCCACGGGCTGCTATGTCCCCGCTTATGTCCGACGCTATCCCTTCATCTTCATGGAGGCCGAGAGCGGTACCGAATGGGTCCTCTGCATCGACGAGGCCGCCGCCGTGGTGCGGGACGACGGCGAGGGCGAGGTCTTGTTCAACGGCGACGAGCCGGCCGAGGTGACCAAGCAGGCGCTCGAGTTCTGCACCGCCTTCCAGCGCGAGGCGGCGGTGACCCGGGCCTTTGCGATGGCACTCTTGGATGCCGGGCTGTTGGAGCCGAGCGGCGTCAACATCGCCCGAGAAGGGGGGCCGGAGCGGGCGCTTGCCGGCTTTCAGGTCATCGACGAGACGAAACTCCTCGCCCTCCCCGACGCAACGCTGCTGGAATGGCGCCAACAGGGCTTTCTCGGGCCCATTCACGCCCAGATCTTCTCCGCCGGCGCCTGGGCCGGCCTGGCGGCACGCGAGTGAGGCTTGACCGACGGCCTCAGGCCATCGCTGCCCGGACCTCCGCCGAGCGGTCCCAGAGGTTCGGCACCACGTCGTTGACGTAGCCGGAGACGAAAGGCTGCACCCGGCCCGTCTCGGCATCGAAGATGTGCCGGTCGACGGCACCTATGTTGCCGCCATAGACGTGGATGCTGATCGAGGGCCGATCGTCGAGCGCGTTCGAGACCTGGTGAATGTCGCCGATGGTGGGCGAGACGTTGGCGACGACTCCGGGCTCGAGCAGGGTCTCGGCACCCCTGACCAGCGGCTGGTCCTCGGCGGGGGCGCTGAAATCGACCGCGCGCTCGCGCCCGCGCAACATCCCGATCAGGCCCCAGACCATGTGGTCGTGCACCGGCGTGCCTTGCCCCGGGCCCCAGACGAAGCTGACCACCGAGAACTGCTCCAGCGGGTCGCAGTAGAGGAGGTGCTGCTGGTAGTAGTCCGGGTGCGCCTCGGCGAAGAGGTCGGGCAGCCAGTCGTCCTCCGCCACCAGGCGGCCCAAGAGGGCGCCGCCCTCGGCGAGGATCGCAGGCTCGTCGTCGCCGAGCCGGCCCACGAGCCGCGTCATCTCCTGCACGAAGGTCCGAAACTTGGCGATGTTGTCCATGGTCTTCCTCACTCATCCCCGCTTGGCCAGGGGCGGAAGGTGGCACAGCCGGCGACGCCCCGCCAGGGGCAAAGCTATTGGCGATGGGGCCGTTGTGCTCTGCCACGTGGAGACGTAGCTTTCTCGAAACAGCGGGTCGAGGGGGTGCCGGTCGGCGATGTCCGAGACGAACAGAATGGTGGTGTTGCCCGATCGGCCGGGTGCCAGGCCGCGCCCCGACCGGGCGATCGGCGAGGACGTCTTCGAGCTTCGCGAGGCGGCGTTGGCGCCGTTGGCCCGGGGCGAGGTGCGTCTCAGGAACATCTATCTCAGCCTCGATCCCTACATGGCGGCCTACATGTTGGGCGAGCATCCGCTAGAGACCCCGATCGAGGCCAGGGTCGTCTCCCAGGTCGTCGCCTCGAATAACCCGGCTTTGGCCGAGGGCGATCTCGCCTGGGGCTTCTTCGGCTGGGAGGATTACACGACGCTCCCGGCCTCGCTCAGGGACCGCAAGGGCTATGCCGTCCTCGACAACAAAATCGATCCCGAAGCCTGGCCCGAGGGCCGGCCGCTCTCCGATGCGATCTCGGTTCTCGGCATGCCGGGGCTGACGGCGTATGTCGGCGTGGTCGACATCGGACGGGTCAAGGCCGGCGAGACCCTCTTTGTCTCCTCGGCGGCCGGCGCCTTGGGGCAGGTCGCGGGTCAGATCGGCAAGATCAAGGGCGCCCGTGTCGTCGGCAGCGCCGGCAGCGAGGCGAAGGTCGCGCACGTTTTGTCGCTCGGCTTCGATGCCGCCTTCAACTACAAGACCGCGGCCGGCGGCATCGAAGCGGCACTGCGCGAGCACTGCCCGGACGGCATCGACGTCTATTTCGACAACGTCGGCGGCGAGACCCTGGATGCCGTGCTGCTCTGCCTGAACGAGCACGCCCGGGTGCCGCTCTGCGGCATGATCTCGACCTACGGCACGGCCACACCGCATCGGATCGGCAACCTCTTCATGACGGTCCGCAAGCGGGCGACGCTGACCGGCTTCACCATCTACGACCACTTCCCGGCCAAGATGCCGGCCTACCGGGCGCAAATGGCGGCGTGGCTGGCGGCGGGCGAGGTAGGGTACCAAGACGTCATCGTCGACGGCATCGAGAACACGGGCCCCGCCTTCGCCGATATGCTGGCCGGCCGGCACGGCATCGGCAAATGTGTGATCCGGGTCGGACCCGATCCTTTCATGGGCGATCAGGGAGCAACGGCATGACCCGAGGAAGCTGTCTCTGCGGCGAGGTCCGCTGGCAACTCGAGCCCCCCTTCGAGCGCATGACCCACTGCCACTGCTCGATGTGCCGCAAGGCGCACGGCGCCCCCTTCGCCACCTACATCACCGTCGCCAAGCGGGGCTTCGCTTGGACGGCGGGCGAGGGCGGCGTCACCGGCTACGAGTCCTCGCCCGGCTTCCATCGGGCCTTCTGCGGGCGCTGTGGTTCGGTCGTGCCATCGACCGAAAGCGGCGACTGGGTCTACGTCCCGGCCGGCGGCCTGGACGACGATCCGGGCATCCGGCCGACGGCGCATATCTTTGCGCCGTCGAAGGCGCCCTGGCACCGAATTGCCGACGATCTGCCGCGGTCCGAAACCTACACGGGCGGCGATACCGGTCCGGTGATCGCGAGGCCCGATCGCGGCGCGGGCAAGGCGGGCGTCCTGGGCGGAAGCTGCCTCTGCGGCGGTGCCGTCTTCGAGGTGACACCGCCCTTCAGCGTGGTCCACAACTGCCACTGCACGCGCTGTCGCAAGGCCCGGGCGGCGGCGCACACGACCAACGGTTTCGTCCAGGCCGAAGATCTGCTCTATCTCAAAGGGGTCGAGCTTCTGGTTCGCTTCAAAGTGCCCGAGGCCGAGCGTTTCAGCCAGACCTTCTGCCGCGTCTGCGGCGCCGGCATGCCGCGCGCCGACGCAACTAGCGGCAGCATCGCGGTCCCCTTGGCCTCGCTCGACGACGATCCGGGGCAGGGCGCCGAGGACCACATCTTCACCGCCTACAAGGCGCCCTGGTACGACTTTGCCGACGGCATTCCGCAATTCCCCGAAGGGCCCTAGCCGCCGCCGGCGCCACGGCGCCCAGCGGGAACCGGAGCCGAGGCCATGCTGATCGACGTGCACGCGCATATCCTGACCGAGACTTTCCTCCGCGAGATGGCGGCCGAGGGCGCCTTCGGGATCGCTCGCGGCGAAGGCGGCGACTACCTGATGCCGGGCTATGGCCCTCTCGACCGCTGGCTCTTCGATCTGGAGGCGCGTCTGGAGGGGCTGCGCCGGCGTGATGTCACCCAGCAGATCGTGGCCCCGCCGCCGCGCCTGGTCTCCGCCGCCGGTTGGGCCGTGGATGCGGCGATGGCCAGACGCCTGAACGCGCAGACGGCCGATGCGGTGGCGGCGGCCGACGGTCTCTTGACCGGCTTGGCCGTGCCGCCGCTGGCCGAGCCGGACCGGGCCGCCGACGAGGTCCGCCGCGCCCTGGGCGAGCACGGCTTGCAAGGCGTGGCGCTGCCCTCCAGTGCCGGCGGCCGCCCGCTCGACGGGCCCGAGCTCGCGCCTCTCTTCGATCTCTGTGCCCGGCACGGGCTTTTCGTTTTCATGCACCCGACGACCGGCATCGAGCGGCCGGCGCTGCAGGATTACACCATGCTGCAGCTCGTCGGCTGGCCCTTCGAGACCACCCTGGCGGTGGCGCGGCTGATCTTCTCCGGCCTCTTCGAGCGCCATCCCGAGTTCAAGCTCGTGCTGGCACATGGCGGCGGCGCCTTGCCGTTCCTGGCCGGTCGGCTGGACCTCGGCTATCTGGCGCCAGACTACGAGGCCAACCCGGACTGTCGGGCCAATATCTCGAAGCCGCCGAGCGCCTATCTGAAGCAGATCACCTTCGACACCGTGGTCGCCAGCGGCGGGGCGCTCCGCTATCTGGTCGGGCTCGTCGGCGCCGAGCGGGTGATGTTCGGCTCCGACTATCCCTTCGAGATCGGCGATGCCGAGGGCGAGACCTCACTCGCCGTAATCGACACGCTGCCGGCGGCGGAGCAGCGTCTGATCCGTGCCGGCAATGCGGAAGCGGCCTTGGCTTCCGTCGTCTTGCCGTAGCAAGCTGGCAATCGATAGGGACAAGCGGAGTACGAACAATGGCAAAGCACGACGACTGGCTGGCGCTGACGGTGGAAGAGGCGCTGGAGCCCGAGCTGCCGATCTGCGACCCACACCACCACCTCTGGGCCGGTCGCACCGAGTTCATTGCCTCCGACTATCTCTTGGACGATATCCTGGAGGACGTAAACAGCGGCCACAACATCGTCTCGACCATCTTTATCGAGTGCGGCGAGAGTTTCCGGACCGACGGCCCGGAGCCGCTCAGGCCCGTTGGCGAGACCGAGTTCGTCGACGCCATCGCGACGGCAAGCGCGTCGGGACGCTACGGCGATTGCCGCATCGCCGCCGGCATCGTCGGCACCGCCGACTTGAAGCTGGGCGACGCGGTTGCCGAAGTGCTGGACGCGCAACTCGCTGCCGCCCCGGAGCGCTTTCGCGGCATCCGGCTCGGCGGCACCTGGCACGAGAGCCCGGACGTGCCCAACCACCGCACCGAGCCGCCCCAGGGCCTTTACGGCCTGAGTGGCTTCCGCGAGGGCTTCCGGCACCTGGCGCCGCGCGGGCTCAGCTTCGAGGGCTGGTGCTACCACACCCAGATCCCGGAGCTGAGCGAGCTCGCCCGCGCCTTTCCCGACACCACCATCGTGCTCGACCATTTCGGCGGCCCGATCGGTGTCGGCCCTTATGCCGGCAAGGGCGATGAAGTCTATGCCGATTGGCGCCAGGCCATCGGTCCGCTCGCCGAATGCCCCAACGTCGTCGCCAAGCTCGGCGGCATCGCCATGGAGGTCAACGGCTTCGCCTGGCACGAGGCGCCGCGCCCGCCCGGCAGCGAGGCCCTGATGGAAGCGACCCGGCGCTACTACGAGGACACCATCGAGCTCTTCGGCGCCGATCGCTGCATGTTCGAATCCAACTTTCCCGTCGACAAGCTCAGCTGCAGCTACAACGTCCTCTGGAACTCGTTCAAGCGCCTGACCACCGGCTATTCGGCGGAAGAGAAAGCCAAGCTCTTCCACGACACTGCGGCCCGGGTCTATCGGCTGGCTTAGGTCGGGTCGGTGTAGGTGATGCGGTTGGCGGGCAGGTGGCGCCAGGTGGTGCCCTGGGCCTGCTCCTCGAGGTAATGCGCGCCCATCGAGACGCTGCGCGGCGTCAGCAGGAAGAGCCGCGTAGACTGCCAGGCAAAGCCGAGGTCGAGAATGACGCAAGCGCCGACCCCGTCCAGGTTCATCGGCACCGGCCGACCGCCGCGCTGGCGGGCGATTTCGGCCTCGATCAGCTCGGCGAAGCGGCAATAGGTGGCGTGGACGCCTTCGGTGCGCGCGATGTCGAGGACCTGCGGCGCCCTGGGGTCGGTCCCGTGCAGCGGGATGCCGTAGCCCGGCACCCGCTCGCCCGCGGCTTGCGTCTCCCGAACCAATGTTTCTGCTTCGGCGGCGAGGGCATCTTCGCCGATTTCCGCGACGTTCTCGTCGATCGCGGTCAGCCGCGCCACCATTGTTTTCGCGAGCTGCTCGCCGAGCCCGCCCATGCGGTCGCCGAAGGCCAGGATGCCGCCGCCGACCGCGGCCTGGATCGAGGTGCCGTAGGAGGCGAAGCAGCGGCTGATCATCGACGGCGGCGCGATGCCGTGCTCGACCGAGGCGACCAGCAGGGCGTCTAGCACCCGGGCTTGGGGCTTCGTCGGCAAGTGGCCCTGCAGCATCAGGAACATCATCTCGGCGAAGCCGACCTTGCCGATCAGCTCGGAGAGGCGGTGGCCGCGAACGATGACCTCTTCCTCGTCCTCGCCGCTGACGACGGCTGCAATGCTGGTCTCCCAGTCGCTCATGTCACGCGTGGCCATGGCCAACTCCCTCGGTTTCCCAGACCCTCGCGCCTCAGAGCGCGACGTCGCCCTGCAGGAGGCGGTGGACGATCGTGCGCCGCAAGATCTCATTGGTGCCGTCGGCGACGTTGACGACGCGAAGCGCGTGCCAGGCCTCGGTCAGGTTCATCTCGTTGGTGAAGCCCATGGCGCCGTGCGTCTGCATCGCCCGGTCGACCGCCTTGACCCCGACCTCGACCGAATAGGCCTTGGCCATCGACAGCTCCTTGATCGCCCGCTCGCCCCGGTCGAGCAGCAGCGCCGCGTTCAGACCCATGAGGTGCGCAGCGTGCAGCTCCATCGCCGATTCCGCCAGCGGGAAGGCGACGCCCTGGTATTCGGCGATCGGCTTGCCGAAAGCCTCGCGGCTCTGTGTGTAGTCGAGGGCCTTCTCCAATGCCCAGCGGCCGTAGCCGACGGCGCGGGCCGAGTTGTAGACCCGGCCGAGCGAGACGCCGTAGAGCGCCGTGGCGAAGCCTTGATGCAGCTCGCCGACCAGCTGCCAGGGCGCTACCGGCACCTCGTCGAAGCTGAGCTCGGCCTCGTCGCCGCCGATATGGCCGAACATGCGGATCACCCGCTCGACGTTGAAGCCAGGCGCGTTTGTCGGCACCAAAAAGGCGCTGATGCCGCCCTTGCGGGCCTCGGCGCGCTCGGCATCGGTGACGGCGAAGACGATGCAATAGTCGGCGACCGGCGCGTTGGTGGTCCAGATCTTCCGCCCCGAGATCCGCCAACCCTGGCCGTCGGCGACGGCGCGCGTCTTCATCGCCGCCGCGTCCGAGCCGGCGCCGGGCTCGGAGAGGCCGAAGCACATCGACTTCCGGCCCCCCATCAGCGGCTCCAGGATCGCCTCGCGCGCCTCGGGTGTGACCTTCTCCAAGAGCCGGCTGGGGCCGAAGGCCCAATGGCTGATGGCATAGAGCATCAGCCAGTTGGCCGGGCCGCAAGTTCGGAAAAGCTCTTCCCAGCCGACGTAGTAGGCCAGGAGGCCTTGGCCGCTACCGCCTAGCGCCTCGGGCACGCACATGGTGAAGTAGCCGGCCTCGGCCGCCGCCATGCGGACCTCGCGGACGAGCGCCAGCCCTTCCTCGCCCATGCGACCGTCCTCGCGATAGAGGCGGCGCGGGTCCTCGAAGAGATCGCGATGCTGTTCGTGCCGCGGCAGGATCTCGGCCCGGGCGAAGCCGACGAGGCCGTCGCGGATCGCCTCGATCTCTTCCCCAAGCTCCAGGGCGATGGCGGACATGGGCAAGCTCCTCTCGGGGTGAACAATCGGTGGGGCGGAAATGCTAGCCTTTCGCGGCCGGACATTGAACCACGCCGCGGCTCTCGCTAACGTCCGAGTACACAGCTTGCCGAGCAAGGAGGATGATCTTGCAGGACGAGATCGGCTACGAGGCGGCCCCGGTGCCGGTTCGCGACGACTTGGTGGCGGCGCATCGCCGCGCCTGGGCCCGGCTGGCCGCCCCCGGTACTTGGTGGGACGGGGCCCAACGGGTGGCGATCGCGGCGGAAGCACGCCATGCCCGCGGCTGCGATCTTTGTCGCCGCCGGCTGGAGGCGCTGTCGCCCAATGCGGTCCAGGGCGCGCACGACAGCCTGGGCGAGCTGTCGGAGGCCATGCTGGAGGTCGTGCATCGAGTCCGCACCGATCAGAGCCGCCTGACCCGGGCGTTCTACGAGACGGCGCTCGCCGCCGGCGTGGCCGAAGGCGAATATGTCGAGGCGGTCGGCATCATCGCCACGGTGGTCGCCATCGACGGCTTTGCCGAGGCCTTGGGCCTGCCGCCGCACACCCTACCGGCGCCGCTGTCTGGCGCGCCGTCGCGCCACCGACCGGTCGGCGTCCGCCAGGACCCGGCCTGGGTGCCGACCCTGGCGCCAGAGGACGTCACCGAGGCGGAGGCGGGCATCTACGACGGCCTCGGCGCCGTCAACATCCATCGCGCCTTGAGCCTGGTGCCGGAGGAGGTCAAGGGCTTCTTCGATCTCGATTCGGCGCAGTACCTCCCCGATGCCGCCTTACGCGATTTCGCCACCGAGTACCGCGACCTGACGCACGCCCAGATCGAGCTGCTGGCGGCTCGGGTCTCGGCTATCAATCGGTGCCACTACTGAACCACCAGCCATGCGGTGCTGCTCCGTGCGAGCGGCGAACACAGTGGCGAGGCTTACGCGTTCGAAGCCATCATTGGCAGTGCCGACGCCGAGGCCAGCCAAGTCGCCGGCGCGGTCGTGCTGTTCGATCTGGCCGATGCCTATTTCTCCGATGGCGGCCGTCTGGCCGATGCCCGAAGCGCCGTGCAGGAGACGCTGGGCCCCGGCGCCCTGGTCGATGCCGCCGGCGTCATCGCCATCTTCGATGCCGTGGTCCGCATTGCCGACGCCACCGGCATCCCATTGGAGGACGAGAAAGCCCGGATCTCGGCCGACCTCAGGTCCGAGCTCGGGCTCGACGACTTCGCCGCCCCCGACTGAGGCCGGCCGTCCGGTCCGCTTGACCCGCCCGCCGCGTCGCGCTAGGAGGCGCGGCGAAGACAAGCGGCCACTTCCGGGACATCGGGTAGAATGGGTTTCAGGTGCGGCATCGTCGGGCTGCCGAACGTCGGCAAGTCCACCATCTTTAACGCCTTGACGCGGACCGCCGAGGCGGCGGCCGAGAACTATCCCTTCTGCACCATCGAACCCAACGTCGGCCAGGTTCCGGTGCCGGACGCGCGGCTGGGCGAGATCGCCCGCCTGGCCCGCTCGCCCCGAATTGTGCCCGCGGTCATGACCTTCGTCGACATCGCCGGTCTCGTCCGCGGTGCGGCTGCCGGCGAGGGCCTCGGTAACCAGTTCTTGAGCCACATCCGCGAGGTCGATGCCATCGTCCACGTGTTGCGCTGCTTCGAGGACGAGAACGTGGCCCACGTCGAGGGCCGAATCGACCCGGTCTCGGATGCCGCCACCGTCGAGACCGAGCTGATGCTGGCCGACCTCGACAGCATCGAGCGCCGCCTGGTGCCGGTCGAGAAGCGTTTCTACGGCGGCGAGAAGGCGCTTCGCCCCCAGTTCGAGCTGATGCAGCGGGTGGCCGAGGTCTTGCGCGAGGGCCGGCCCGCCCGCCTGGTGAGGCTCTCCCGGGAACAGGCGAAGCCCTTTCGCGAATTGCAGCTCCTGACCGCAAAGCCGGTGCTCTACGCCTGCAACGTGTCTGAGGCCGATGCCGCCAGCGGCAACGCTGAGACGGCAGCGGTCGCCGAGATGGCGGCGGTGGAGGGCGCCGGCACGATCCTGATCTCAGGCAAGATCGAGGCCGAGCTGGCGCAGCTCGACGAGGCGGAGGAGCGCGAGGCTTTCTTGGCCGATCTCGGCCTGGCGGAGGCCGGCCTCGACCGGCTGATCCGGGCCGGCTATGCCCTCCTCGACCTCATCACCTACTTCACCGCCGGACCCAAGGAAGCGCATGCCTGGACGGTGCCGCGCGGGACACCCGCGCGCCGCGCCGCCGGCGTCATCCACACCGACTTCGAGCGCGGCTTCATCGCCGCCGAGACGATCGCCGCCGACGACTTCATCCGCCTTGGCGGCGAGCAGGGGGCGAGGGAGGCCGGGCTGATGCGGGCCGAAGGCGCCGACTATCCCGTCAAGGACGGCGACGTCATCCTCTTCCGCTTCAACGTCTGAGGCCCCGAGGCGTCACTCGGCCGCGGCGGGCGCAGCGCGGGTCTCGTAGTCCTCGAGCGGCCCCAATTCCTTCTCGATCAAGGGCCGGACCTCGGTGGCGAATTTCTCGATCGACCGCATCGCCTGTTTGAAATCCGAGGCGCCGACTTGGGTGTGGAACATCACGTGGTGGGGGCGGGCGCGGCGGATCTCTTCCGTCAGGCGCTCGGCCACGGTCTCGGCATCGCCCACCAGCAGGTTGTCGACCATCGCCTCCAGCGTCGGCTCGTTCTCCATCGGCTGCTCGATCACGAAGCCGTTCTCGACCACCTCGATGCCGTTCCTGAGGTTATTGGCGATGCGCGACTGGTGGCGGCAATGCTCGGCGTATTCGAGCGCTTCCTCGCGGCTGTCGCAGATGCAGAGGTAGCGCTGCACGCCGAAGCGCATGGCGTCGGGGTCCTTGCCCTCGGCGCGGTAGGACTCCGCCAGGCGGTCGCGCTGGTGGGCGATGTAGTCGGCACCGAAGAGGCGGCCGGTGAACATCGGGATATGGCCGCGCTGGGCGCAGACCCGGTGCAGCAGGGCGGCGTCGCCGGCGACCCAGACCTCGGGGTTCGGTTGCACCGGGCGGCAGGCGATGTGGGTCTCCGGCATCTGGTAGAACTCGCCGTCGAAGGCGAAGCTCTCATTGGCGAAGGCCTGCTCCATCATCTCCATGAACTCTTCCGTCTGCGGCTTGGAGACGTCGAGGTCGGCGCCCAGGCGGTCGAACTCGAAGGGCTGATAGCCGCTGCCCATGCCGAGGACGAGGCGGCCGTTGCACAGGTTGTCGGCCTGGCCGAGCTCGGAGATCAGCCTGAGCGGGTTGTAGAGCGGCACCACCACGATCGCCGGCCCGAGCCGGATCCGCTCCGTCACCGCGGCGGCGTGCGCCACCATCATCAGCGGCGAGGGGCAGGTGCAGTAGTTGGAGAAGTGGTGCTCGGCGAACCAGGCGATCTCGAAGCCGGCCGCCTCGGCCAGCTTGACCTGCTCGGTGGCCTCGGCATAGAGGCGGGCCGCCTGGGTGCCCCGCTCGCGGTGGCCCATGAGGTTGAATTGCCCGAAATGCATCGCTCTCTCCCTTCGTTTTCTTTCCCGCTAGCCTAAGCAGGCGCGGGCGCAAGCGAAAGGGCCGCTGTTGCCGACCCCTTGCGAACCGGCTAAGGGAGGGCATGGCAGAGACACCCGCCATGATCGGCCTCGACTGGGGCATCACCCGGCTCCGCGCCTATGCGATCGGCGCCTGCGGCACGGTGTTGGATGCTCTGGACCGGCCGTCCGGCATCCTCAGCATCGAAGACGAGGATTTCGAGGCCGTCTTCCATCGCGAGGTCGGGCCGATGGCGGCCGATGCGCCCGGCGTCCCGATCCTCGCCAGCGGCATGATCACCAGCCGCCAGGGCTGGGTCGAGACGCCCTATGTCGGCTGTCCCGCCGGCGCCGAGGCGTTGGCCGCCGCCTTGGTCCGCCACGAGGCCGGGGCTGGTCGCGTGGCCTGCTTCGCCCCCGGCATGCGCCTCGACGGCCCCGACGGCACGCCCGACGTCATGCGCGGCGAGGAGACCCAGATCGTCGGCGCCCTATCGGCCGGCGGCGGCGGCCTCATGGTGCTGCCCGGCAGCCACAGCAAATGGACCTTCGCCGATCGCGACGAGGTCACTTGGTTCGCGACCTTCATGACTGGCGAGCTCTATGGCCTGTTACGCGAGCACAGCATCCTGGGCCGCCTGATGGCGCCCCAGCCGGTGTTCGAAGCCGCCGCCTTTGCCCGCGGCCTCGACCGGGCGCGTGACGAAGGGCCGGGGGCGGGCGGCCTTCTGAAGCGGCTCTTCGGCGTCCGCACCCTCGGCCTCTTCGACTGCCTGGCCCCGGAGGCGGCGCCCGACTACCTCTCGGGCCTGCTGATCGGCACCGAGATCGGGGAAGCACTGGCCGCTATCGACGAGCCGGTAGAGCGGGTGACGGTGATCGGCGGCGAGAGCCTGTCCGAGCGCTACGCCGCCGCCCTCAGACATTTCGGCCTGCGCGCCGAGCCGGCGGCGCCGGATCTCGCAGCTCGCGGCCTGCTCGCCATCGCTCGCGCGGCCGGCTTGGTGACGGGGCCATGAGCGGCTTTCCGGGACCCCTGGCGGAGCTGCCGCTGATCGCGATCCTGCGTGGCGTCCCGCCGTCGGACGCGGCCGCGGTCGGTCAGGCGTTGGTCGAGGCGGGCTTCCGTGCCATCGAAGTGCCGCTGAACTCGCCCGAGCCGTTCGAAAGTATCCGCATTTTGGCCGAGGCGCATGGCGACCACGCGCTCGTCGGCGCCGGTACGGTGCTGGGGATCCCCGATGCGGGTCGTGTCGCCGAGGCCGGCGGGCGCCTCGTCGTCATGCCACACAGTGATCGGGCGGTCATCGAAGAGACGAAGCGTCTGGGTTTGCTTTCGGTGCCGGGCGTGGCGACGCCAACGGAAGCCTTCGCCGCGCTCGCTGCCGGCGCCGATGCGCTAAAGCTCTTTCCGGGCGAGGCCCTGCCGCCGGCCGTCGTCAAGGCCTGGCGCGCGGTGTTGCCGAGGGACCGCTGGCTGATCCCCGTCGGCGGCATCGGACGGGACAGCTTCGCCCCCTATCTCGCGGCGGGCGCCGATGGTTTCGGCATCGGCTCCGCCCTCTACAAGCCGGGCATGGCGGCCGACGACGTCGGTGCCCGTGCCCGTGAATTCGTCGCTGCATATCTGGAGGCACGCGCATGAAGATCCTGCTGGTCAATCCGAACACCTCCGAGTTGGTGCTGGAGGTGATGCTGGGCGCCGGGCGCCGCGCCGCTTTGCCCGAAACCGAGCTCGTCGGCCTCCGCTCGCCCGGCGGCACCGCCAACATCGACAGCGCCTATGGCGATTACATGTCGGCACCGCACATGATCGAGGCGGTACGCCGCCGGGTCGCGGCCGAGCCGTTCGACGCCGTCGTCCTGGCCGGCTTCGGCAACGTCGGCATCGTCGCCCTGAAGGAGCTGTTGTCGATTCCCGTCGTCTCGATCGCCGAATCTTCGATGGCCATGGCCTGCTTGCTCGGCCACCGCTTCTCCTGCGTCACCATGCTGCGCCAGTTCGTGCCCTATCAGGAGGACATGGTTCGCCTCTACGGCTTCGAGGCCAAGTGTGCGTCCGTGAGGGCGATCAACATCAACGTCGAGGACGCGGCCCGCGAGCGCGAGCGCACACTGAAAGACCTGACCGAGGCGGTCGGCCAAGTCGTCGCCGAGGACGGCGCCGAGGCCGTGATCCTGGCTTGCGGTGGCCTGTCGGACTACGACCGCGAGCTGTCGGCGAGTGCCGGCGTCCCCGTCATCGACCCCGTCATCGCCGGCGTCAAGATGGCCGAGTCGCTCGTCCAGATGGGCCTCTCGCACTCCAAGCACCGCAAGTTCCACACGCCCCCGCAGCCGATCGCCGACTATCACGGCGAGTTGCTGGCGCCGGGTGGCGAGGACTAGCGGGCGCGGTGCTTGGCGCTGCCCTATACGGTGGCTAGCGCTGCTTCAGGGATGAGAGCTTGCAGACTAGGCTTCCCTTGTTGTCGTCATAGACGAAGGCGATCGGGAAGCTGAGTTCGGGTTGGTGATAGGAGATGAGCTCCGAGCTGTAGGTGCCGTTGTAATCCCATCGGCTTTCGACCAGCGGGACGACCTTGACCTTGCCGACCGTCGGCAGCTCGACCATTTCCGGATCGCCGACCGTGATCGTGTAGCTCCAGGTCCAGCTGTTGACGCCGCGGGTTTCCGTTACGTCGCCCTCCAACTCCGTGCCGGGGATCGGCTTTCGAAGCGAGCGGAAGTCGTTTCTATCGAAGGACTGCGACGTGACCCCATTTCCGTCCGCCGAATCCTGTCGATGGAAGAGCGTCGTGCTGAGGAGGTATGCGGGCTTCTCCAACCAGACCGGCTTGCCGTCGGAGGTCCCGTCCAGACGTACCATTCCGTTGGAAATGGATGTCACCCGCCAGACGAGTGACTTGAAGTAGGGGCCGGTGCACCGATAGGCGACCTCGGTGCCGACCGCGATCGGCTTCAGGCCGGTGCTCGGTTTCGCCGGCGCCAGCAGGCTTGCGGTGGTCTCGGACTTGCCCTTGGCGGCTTCGGCCTCTTGCGCCTGCCGCCGTGCCGCCGCGATCCGCTGCGCTTCCTCCTCCACGCGTCGGCGTTCTTCGTCCTTTGCGCGGCGCTCGGCCGCGAGGTCGGCTTGCCGGCGCGCCTCCTGCGCGGTCGTCGCTTTCGCCTCCTCCCAGGCGCTCTTCTCCTGCAACAGCGGCGCGTAGGCATAGGCATCGGCGCCGGCATGCTCGATGCGGTACCACTTGCCGTTCTTGACCTTGCCGGTGACTGGGACCTCGGCGCCCTTCTTCAGCGTCGCCACCTTCTTCGATTTCGTCGTCGGGCGCGCACGCAGGTTGACGTTCTTGACGGTGACGAAGGTCTCGTCCACCTCCTCGACGTCGACCACGGGTGCCGGAGGTGCCACCAAGGCGGTCTTGGTCTCGGTCTTGGCGGGCGGCGTCGCCTTCTTCGCCCCCGCCTTCAGCTCGTCGATCTTGAGGCGAGCGATCTTCGCGAAAATGCCGCTTGGGTACTGCTCCAAATAGACCTCGAAGGCCGCCGGGCTGGTGCTGTCCTTGGCGGCGTTCCAAAGCGCCAGCTCGATCGTTTTGGCGTCGGTGCCGCTGGCTTGCGGCTGCGGCGCGGCTGCCGCGGGCGCGGCGGCCAGCGCCGAGCCCTTCGGTACGAACAGGAACTCGCCGCCCTCGTGGCCGGCCTTGCGGATATCCGAATACTGCGGCGTCTGGTCCGCGTTCAGGACGACTTTCTGAGTGACGCCCTGGGCTAGGGCCTGGCCATCGAGGACATCCGTGCTCTCGCGCAACATGCCGAGGAAGGCATTGGCGAAGACCGAGTGCCCACCGCGCCCCGTATCCGCCACCGGCTCCAGCCCGCCCGAGACGATCGCGGTGCGCGAGCGCCGCTCCGACATGCGGCGCAGCCACGGCTCGCGCTCCGCCGCCGTCGGCAGGTTGGCCGAGGATGAGCGCACCAGCGTGCCCGAATAGCAACTGTCGGCGACGACCATCACGTGGCGCACGTTCATGGCGTTGAAGCGTCGCGTCAGGTCGTCGTTGGCGATCCAGTTGATGTCGTCTTCGGCCTCGGCATCGACCGGCTGCCAGAAGCCAGTGTTCGACTCGCGGTCGAGATAGCCGTGGCCCGCGTAGTATATGAGCAGATTGTCCTGCTCGGTCAGGTTGGCCCGATACTGGTTCATGGCCTTGAGAATCTGCTGCCGCGTGGCATTGATCAGGAGCTGGACCTCGAAGCCGTATTTGAGCCTCAGGACCTCGGCCACGGCGCTGGCGTCGCTCACTGCCGTCTGCAGCCGGGTCAGGTGCTGATCTCGTTGTTGCCGATGACGAGGGCATGGTAGCGGCCGAAATCGATACCGGCCGCCTGTGCCGGCCCGGCAAGCCAGCACGCCAGCCACAGGATTGTGCCAATCGCTAGGCGCATGGTTCTCTCCACCCGCCTAGGTTAGCACATTCAGGTCGGCGTCGTCGTGCTCGGAGGGCTTCCTCAAGTCTTCGCCGCAGGCCTCAAGTGAGGCGCCTCAACGTTCATCGGGAGCTGGACATCCAGGTTGTCATCGATCCGCGGACACATAGAGCCTCAGAATGTCCGAGAGATGAGGACTGTCACTGATACGACTTGATTGCGCACAAGTAAGCCATCTCTGTCAATTCTTTCTTGTCTTTTCTTGAAAGTCTTCCAGACTTCGCTTCTAGGGATCTTTTTGTGTACTCAACTACATTATATCTCCTTCTAACCTCTTCTTTCATGCAAAGGCAGAATTTCCCTATTTGCTCTCTAGATACGTTCTTGTTTTTCCTATTCTTTCTTGAGTTTGCCACACAGTTGTCATATTCTTTTGATAACAACTTTTCAGGTATCTGGGCCCCACGAGGCGCGGGTTTGGGGGGCGTGGCGGCCGCCACGCGTTGGCGTTCCACTTCTTCCTTCCGCTTCACCTCTTCTTCGGCTTGACGGCGTGCCTCGGCCATGCGCCGGGCTTCCGCTTCGACGCGTCGGCGCTCTTCTTCCTTCGCCCGGCGCTCGGCCGCGAGCTCGGTTTGCCGGCGGGCCTCAGTCGCCGACTTCGTCTCGGCTTCCTCCCAGGCGCTCTTGTCCTGCAGCAGCGGCGCGTAGGCATATGCCTCGGCGCCGGCGTGCTCGACGCGATACCACTTGCCGCCAGCGACCTTGCCGGTGACCGTGACCTCGGTGCCCTTCTTCAGCCGCCCCACCTTCTGGGACTTCGTGGTCGGACGCGCCCGAAGGTTGGCGTTCTTGACGGTGACGAAGCTCTCGTCCACCTCCTCGATCCCGACCGTTGGCGCCTTCGGCGTCGCCATGGCGGTCTTGGGCGCGGCGGGCGCTGTCGGTTTCTCGGCCCCACCCTTCAACTCCTCGATCTTGAGGCGGGCCACGGTCGCGAAGATGCCGTTGGGGAACTGCTTCAGATAGGCCTCGTACGCCGCCGGTTTGGCACTGTCGTTGGCGGCGTTCCAAAGCGCCAGCTCGACGGCCTGAGAGTCCGAGCCACCTGCTTTCGGCCTCGGCGCCGCCGGCGCGGCGGCCAGCGCGGACCCCTTTGGCACGAACAGGAACTCGCCGCCTTCGTGGCCGGCCTTGCGGATATTGGAGTACTGGGGTGTCTGGTCGGCGTTCAGCACCACCTTCTGGGTCACGCCCTGGGCCAGGGCCTGGCCATCGAGGATGTCCGCGCTCTCGCGCAGAATGCCGAGGAAGGCGTTGGCGAAGACCGAGTGCCCGCCCTTGCCCGTGTCCGCCACCGGCTCCAGCCCGCCCGAGACGATCGCCGTACGCGAGCGCCGTTCCGACATCCGCCTGAGCCACGGCTCGCGCTCGGCACCCGTCGGCAACTGCCCGGTGGACGAGCGCACCAGGGTGCCCGAATAGCAGCTGTCGGCCACCACCATCACGTGGCGCACGCTCATGGCGTTGAAGCGCCGGGTCAGGTCGTCGTTGGCGATCCAGTTGAGGTCGTCGTCCGCCTCGGCATCGACCGGCTGCCAGAAGCCGGTGTTCGACCCGTGGTCGAGGTAGCCGTGCCCGGCATAGTAGACCAGCAGGTTGTCCTGCTCGGTCAAGTCGGCCCGATACCGGTTCATGGCGCGCAGGATCTGTTGCCGTGTGGCGTTGATCAGGAGTTGGACGTCGAAGCCGTACTTGAGCCTGAGGACCTCCGCCACGGCCCCGGCATCGCTGACGGCGGTCTGGAGCCGGGGCAGGTGTTCGTACTCGTTGTTGCCGATGACGAGGGCGTGGTAGCGGCCGAAGTCGATCCCGGCCGCCCGTGCGGGTCCAGCCGCAAACACGGCCGCCCACACCAGCATAACGATCAGTAGGCGCATGTTCCTCTCCGCTTCGAGAGGATAGCATTCCCGGCCCGCAGGCGTCACGCCCGATGCCAGCGAGCGATCAGAGGCGGGAGGATCTACCGGTGCACCTTGATGCCTGCCTTCTCGCGGTCCCGGATCTGGTCGAGGCGAGCTTCCGCCGCTTCCTTGAGCTTGTATTTCTGCACCTTCTCGCTCATCGTCCGGGGTAGGTCGTCCAGGAACTCCACGTAGCGGGGTACCATGTAGTAGGCCATGTTGGCCTGGCAGTGGGCGATCAGCTCGGCCTCGGTCAGTTCCGCACCGGATCTCAGCATCACCGAGACCATGACCTCGTCCTCGCTCATCTCGGACGGCACCGGGAAGACGGCGGCGTCCTCCACGGCGTCGTGCAGCATGGCGATCTGCTCGACTTCGTAGGAAGAGATGTTCTCGCCCCGGCGGCGGATCGCGTCCTTCTTGCGGTCGGCGAAATAGAGGTAGCCGTCCTTGTCCAGCCAGCCGCGGTCGCCGGTGTGGAACCAGAGGTTGCGGAAGGCGGCGAGCGTCGCCTCGGGCATGTTGTAGTAGCCCTGCGCTGCAAACCAGGGATCGCGGTGGCGCAGCACGATCTCGCCGACCTCGCCGGTGGCCACGTCGAAATCCTCGTCGTCGACGATCCGGACCTGGGCCTCGGGCCGAACGGGGCCGGCCTAGGCCCATTTCTCCGCCGGTGCGTCCGGGCCCTTGAGGGTCACCAAGCCGAAGTCGGTCAGTCCGTAGAGCGAGGTCAGGGTCAGGCCGAAGCGCTTCTCGAAGTCGTGGTAGAACTCCTTCGGCGTCGGGATCGCCAGGCACAGGCGGACCGGGTTGTCGGCGTCGTCGGGGCGCTCGGGCTGAGCCCAGATGATGTTGGACATGGCGCCCAGCGAATTGAACTGCGTCGCACCATAGTGGCGGACCTCGTCCCAGAAGCTCGAGGCCGAGAACCAGCGCGAGAAGGCCAGCGTGGCCTCGGCGATGATCGCCGGCAGACAGCTCACCAGCCAGGCGTTGCCGTGGAAGAGTGGCAGCACCGCGAAGATGATGTCGTCGGTCGTGTAGCCATAGGCCTCGACGGCGTCGATGCCGGCGCTCCACATATGGGCGTGGGTTGCCATGTTGCCCTTGGAAGGGCCGGTGGTGCCGGAGGTGTAGGAGAGGAAGGCGAGGTCGGAGTGCAGCACCTCGACTTGCGGTGCGGTATCGTCGCCATCTTCCAACCTCCAATAGTCGGTCACGGGCACCGCGAACCCGGCCGCCAGTTGCGGCGGCATCGGGCCCGCCTCGTCGACGATCACGGCCTGGGTGATCTTCGGCGTCCGGTCTTGGACCTCGAAAAAGCGCTCGGCGAGGCCGGTCTCGACGATGAACATGACCGAATCCGACTGCTCGATGTAGTAGAGCAGCAATTCGCCTTTTGCCGCGGTGTTGATCGGCACGACGCAGGCACCGAGCTTGCAGAGGGCGAAGAAGACCCAGAGCTGTTCCGGGCAGTTGTTCATGAAGACGGCGACGTGATCGCCGCGGCCAACGCCGAGGCCGGCGAGGCCATTGGCAATCCGGTTCGAGATCAGATGGGCGTCGAGGTAGGAAAAGCGTCGCTCCTCGAAGTGCAGAAAGGTCTTGTCGTCGAGGCGCCGCGCCTTGTCGGCGAAGATCCGGCCGAAGACCCGCTCGCGCATCGGATAGGTGATCATCGGACTTCTCCCTCAGGTCGTCGCGGCACGGTTTCGGCCGCTTTTTGAGGCGAGGATAGTACGCTCCTCGCCCTATTCGAAGCCCTGCCCGCTTGACGGCGTCCAGTGGCGCGGGAGAATGGTCGTTCAGCAGTCGCTCGAAAGGCGGAGCCATGGATTTCGGATTGAGCGTGCCGACCCGCGGGCCCCTAGCCACGCCCGAGGCCGTCGCCGCCATCGCCAGCCGCGCCGAGGCGCTGGGCTTTCGCTATCTCGCCATCCCCGATCATCTCGTCGTGCCGGGCCGGATCGCCTCGCGCTATCCCTACAGCCAAGAGGGTGATTGGCCGGGCCAGGCCAGCGGCGAGTGTCTGGAACAGCTGACCCTCATGGCCTGGTTGGCGGCGGTCACGGAAGAGATGCGGCTCCTGACCTCGGTGATGGTGGTGCCGCACCGCAACCCGGTGCTGACCGCGAAGATCTTCGCCACCATCGACGTCCTGACCGAGGGCCGCGCGATAGTCGGCGTCGGCACCGGCTGGATGGCCGAGGAGTTCGCTGCCATCGGCACCGAGCCGTTCGCCGAGCGGGGTGCCGTCACCGACGAATATTTGCGTGTTTTCAAATGCTTGTGGGGGGAAAGTGAATCAGCCTTCGAGGGCGACTATGCGCGTTTCTCCGACATCGTCTTCGCACCCAAGCCGGTGCAGAAGCCGCATCCGCCGATCTGGGTCGGCGGCGAGAGCGGCCGGGCGATGGGCCGTGTCGTCGAGCTCGGCGACTGCTGGTATCCGATCGGCGCCAACCCCAGATCGCCCCTGAACACGGTCGCCCGCTATGTCGAGGCGGTGGCGCGCTTGGAGGCCCGGGCGGCAGTGGCGGGCCGCGATCCGGCGACCATCGACCGCGCCTTCTGGGCCAACTGGCCGGCCGATACCGAGCCGATCGAGATCGAGGCCGGCGAGCGCTTCATCTTCACGGGCTCAGGCCCTGAGATCGCCGAGGACATCCGCGCCATGGCCGCCGCCGGCGTCAACCACCTGCTCTTCAACTTTCAGCAGGCGACGCTCGACGAGACGCTGGACGCGATGGCCGGTTTCGCCGAGGAGATCCGGCCGCTGGCCGAGAACTGAACACGAAAGACCTGAGGAGGTGAGACATGGACTTCGGATTCGGTATCCCGACGCGGGGCGATTACGCCAACCGCCAAGACCTCAAGGCCATCGCCGAGCGCGGCGAGAAGCACGGCTTCAAGTACATGTCGGTCTCCGACCACATCGTCATCCCGCGATCGTTCGCGCCGCTCTACCCCTATGCCCAGGACGGCCGGCCGACCTTTGCCGAGGCTTGGCTCGAGCAGTTGACGGCGATGGCCTGGCTCGCCGCGGTGACCGAGGAGGCGCGGCTCTTGACCTCGGTGATGGTGGTGCCGCACCGCAATCCTGTCCACACGGCCAAGACGATCGCCACCATCGATGTGCTGTCTGGCGGCCGGGTCGTGGTCGGCTGCGGCTCCGGCTGGATGGAGGAGGAGTTCCAGGCCATCGGCACCGAGCCCTTTGCCGAGCGGGGCCGTGTGA
>JASLMY010000005.1 GCA_030746295.1 Alphaproteobacteria bacterium
GCCATCTCCTGCGGCATGAACTTGCCGGTCTTCTCGGCCAGGTACATCAGGATGGCGCCCGACTCGATCACCGTGTACGGCTTGCCGCCCGGCCCGTCGGTGTCGATGATCGCCGGGATCTTGGAGTTCGGGTTGATCGCCACGAACTCCGGCGTGAACTGGTCGTCCTTGGAGATGTCGATCGGGTGCAGATTGTACGCGAGGCCGCATTCCTCCAGCATGATGGTCGCCTTGCGGCCGTTCGAGGTCTTCCAGGTGTAAAGCTCGATCATTCGTTCCCTCCTTTGCTCGGGCAGCCGGCCCTCGGGCCAGTGAGCGCCCGAACCGACTCTCGTGGCGTCATCGCGAGGAGGCGAAGCCGACGAAGCGATCCAGGATCTCTGCTTCCAATCTGGATCGCTTCGCTGCGCTCGCGATGACGACGGCGGTATCCGTCACATAAGTCTGCTCATCGACTCCCTGGTATTAGGGCAGAGCTTAGTGAAGGGTATCGCGTCGTTCAAACGGCGCCGAGGGCGGCGTCGAGGTCGGCCGCTAAGTCGTCCGGGTCCTCGAGGCCGACGGAGAGGCGTAAGAGGTCCGCCGGCACCGGCGTACCCTTGCCCTCGATCGAGGCGCGATGCTCGATCAGGCTCTCCACGCCGCCGAGCGAGGTCGCCCGCTTCCAAAGGCGCACGTTGGCCGCGGTCCGGATCGCCGCCGCCTCGCCGCCGGCGACGCGGATCGACAGCATGGCGCCAAAGCCGCCCTGCATCTGCCGCGCCGCCAGCTCGTGGCCGGGATGGCTTTCGAGGCCGGGATAGAGGACTTCCGCCACCCGCTCGTCGGCGGCGAGCGCGGTCGCCAGCGTCAATGCGCTGGCCGAGGCTTCCCGGACCCGGAGCGGCAATGTCCGCATGCCGCGCAACAGCAGCCAGGCCTCGAACGGTCCCAAGACGGCGCCGCCGTCGTGACGGGCGAGGTGCAGCGTCTCCCAAGCCGGGTCCAGGGCCTTGGTCACCAACGCCCCGGCGACGACGTCGCTGTGCCCGTTCAGATACTTGGTGCCGGCGTGCATGACGAGATCGGCGCCGAGCGCCAAGGGCTGCGTCAAGACCGGCGTCGCCACCGTGCTGTCCACCGCCAGGCGGGCACCGGCGCCATGGGCGATCTCGGCCGCGGCGGCGATATCGACGATCCGCCACATCGGGTTCGCCGGGGTCTCGATCCAGACGAGCTTGGTCCGGCCGGGGCGCACCGCGTCTCGAAGCGCCGCCGTCTCCCAGGTGGCTACGAAGTCGACCTCGATGCCGTAACGCTCGCCGAAATCTCGGAGCCAGCGCCGGAGGCCCCAATACATCACCTCTTGGGCGACGACGTGGTCGCCCGTGCGCAGCGTCTGAAAGACCGACGTCGCCGCCGCCATGCCGGAGGCAAAGAGCATCGCCCCCGCCCCGCCCTCCAAATCGGCCAGCAGCGCTTCGGCCTGGTCGTAGGTCGGGTTCTCGTCGCGGGAATAGCTATAGCCGGCACGGTACTGATTGTCGGGATCACGGATGAAGGTCGTCGAGGGATGGATCGCCGGCGTCACCGCCCGGGTCCGCTCGTCGACCCAACCCAGCGCCTGCGCCGCCTTGGTCCGCGGCGACCAGTTTTGCTCATTCTGCCCCATTCCCCACTCCGCTCTCCAAGGAACCTCACTTCAACGTGCCTCCACCCTCCCGCTTTCGCGGGAGTGACGACGGTGGTGACGAGGCGCTAAGCCCCCGCCGGTTGGGTGCGCTGGCCGAAGAGGACCTTCTTCTCCTCGTCCGACATCTGGCCCTGGCGGCGCCACTCCTTGCCGACGTCCATGCCTATCTGGACCGCCGGCCGGGCCTTGATCGCCTCGTACCAGCGCTTCAGGTTCGGGAACTCGGCCAAGTCCTGGCCCTGATGCCTGCGGCCGACGATCCAGGGCCAGGAGATCATGTCGGCGATCGAATAATCTCCGGCCAGGTAGTCGCGGTCGGCCAGCCTCGTGTTCATGACGCCGTAGAGCCGGTTGCATTCGTTGCTGAACCGCTCCATGGCGTATTCCTGCTTCTTGTCGGCGGCGTAGTTGCGGAAGTGGTTGTTGTGGCCCGAGACCGGCCCCAGGTTCGCCATCTGCCAGTAGACCCACTGCAGGACGGCGTACTTGCCGCGCGTGTCCTGGGGCATGAACTTGCCGTATTTCTCGGCCAGGTACTCCATGATGGCGCCGGATTCGAAGATCGCGAGCGGCGCACCACCGCCCAGCGGCTCGTGGTCGACGATCGCCGGCATCCGATTGTTCGGCGCGATCTTCAGGAAGTCGGGCTCGAACTGCTCGCCCTTGCCGATATTGACGGGGATGATGGTGTAGGGCTCGCCCAGCTCCTCCATCAAGATGCTGACCTTCCAGCCGTTGGGCGTCGGCCAATAGTAGACGTCGATGGGTGTGGTCACGTGCGGGTCCTCCCGAAGAGCATATTCGAACCAACCGATACGGATATGGCGCGGCGCGCTACTCGGTCAGCTTGGCGCGGAGCGTTTGGTTGACGAGCTGCGGGTTGGCCTTGCCACCGCTCTCTTTCATCACCTGGCCGACGAACCAGCCGACGAGCTTGTCCTTGCCGCCCTTGATCTCGGCCACCTTGTCCGGGTTGTCGGCGATGACCCGATCGACCAGGGCCTCGATCTCGGTCGTGTCGGAGACCTGGCGCAGACCCTCGGCCTCGACGATCGCCTCGGCATCCCGGCCGCTGGCGAACATCTTCTCGAAGACGTCCTTGGCGAGACGGCCCGAGAGCGTGCCGTCGGCCAAGAGGTCCAGCAAGCCGGCGAGCTGGCGGGCGCTGATTGGGCTCGCCGAGACTTCCAGGCCGGCCCGGTTCAACTGCCCGAAGAACTCCCCCATCACCCAGTTGGCGGCGACCTTGGCGTCGTGGCCCTCGGCCACGGTCTCGAAGAAATCGGCAATCTCCTTGTCCGCCACCAGGACGCCGGCGTCGTAGGCCGAGAGGCCGAGCTCGCCCGTGTAGCGGGCCTTCTTCTGGTCCGGCAGCTCGGGCAGCGAGGCCCGGATCTCCTCGATCAAATCCTCTTCCAGCACCAGCGGCAAGAGGTCGGGGTCGGGGAAATAGCGGTAGTCGTGCGCCTCTTCCTTGGAACGCATCTCCCGCGTCGTGCCGCTGTCGGTATCGAAGAGGCGGGTCTCCTGCACCACCTCGCCGCCGGCCTCGATGAGGTCGATCTGGCGGCCGACCTCGTAGTCGATGGCGAGCTCGATGAAGCGCACCGAGTTCAGGTTCTTGGTCTCCGAGCGGGTGCCCAGCGGCGCGCCCGGGCGGCGCACCGAGACGTTGACGTCGGCCCTGAGCGAGCCCTCCTCCATGTTGCCATCGCAGGTGCCGAGGTAACGCAAGATGGCGCGGACCTTGCGGACGTAGGCACCGGCCTCGGCGGCGGAGCGCAGATCGGGCTTGGAGACGATCTCCATCAGGGCGACGCCGGCCCGGTTGAGGTCGACATAAGTCAGGCTCGGGTGCTGGTCGTGCAGGCTCTTGCCGGCGTCCTGCTCCAGGTGCAGGCGCTCGATGCCGACCTCGCGGACGGTGCCGTCGTCGAGGTCGACGACCACCGTGCCCTCGCCGACGATCGGATCCTTGTATTGTGAGATCTGATAGCCGGCCGGCAGGTCGGGATAGAAGTAGTTCTTGCGGTCGAAGATCGAGACCCGGTTGATGACGGCGTTGAGGCCGAGCCCCGTTTTCACCGCCTGGCGGACGCAGGCCATGTTGATCACCGGCAGCATCCCCGGCATGGCGGCGTCGACCAAGCTGACCTGGCTGTTGGGCGCCGCCCCGAAAGCCGTCGCCGCGCCCGAGAAGAGCTTGGCCTCGGAGACCGCCTGGGCGTGGATCTCGAGACCGATCACGACCTCGAAGGGGCCGCTCGCGCCCTCGACGTATGGGATCGCAGCCTGGTTCATGCCGCGCTCCGCCACCAGGGCCGGGGCCGGGCCTCGAACGCCGCTGCCGCCTCGACCACGCCGGCGACCCGGAACATGGTCTCTTCGTCGAAGGCGGGGGCGAGCACCTGGAGCCCCAAGGGCAGGCCCTCGGCGCTGAGCCCCGCCGGCACCGAGATGCCGGGCAGGCCCGAGAGGTTCCCCGGCACCGTGAAGACGTCGTTCAGATACATCGAGATCGGATCGTCCGAGCGCTCGCCGAAAGGGAAGGCCGGGCTCGGCGTGGTCGGCGTCAGGATCGCGTCGACCCGCTCGAAGGCTTGGTCCAAATCCTGGCGGATCAGCCGGCGGACGCGCTGCGCCTTGATGTAATAGGCGTCGTAGTAGCCGGCGGAGAGGACGTAGGTGCCGATCAGGACCCGGCGGCGGACCTCGGGCCCGAAGCCGGCGGCGCGGGTCTTCTCGTACATGGCGGTGACGTCGCCGTCGTCGACCCTGAGGCCGTAGCGCACACCGTCGTAGCGGGCCAGGTTCGACGAGGCCTCGGCCGGGGCCACGATATAGTAGGTCGGCAAGGCGTACTTGGTGTGCGGCAGGCTGATGTCGACGACCTCCGCACCCGCCGCCTCGACCCACTCGCGGCCCTGCTGCCACAGCGTCTCGATTTCCCCCGGCATGCCGTCGAGGCGGTATTCCTTCGGCACGCCGATCTTGAGGCCACGGATATCGCCGGTGAGGGCAGCCTCGAAGTCCGGCACCGGCACGTGGGCCGAGGTCGAGTCCTTCGGGTCGTGGCCGGCCATGGCGCCGAGCATGATGGCCGCATCGCGCACGGTGCGGGTCATCGGTCCGGCCTGGTCCAAGGACGAGGCGAAGGCGACGATGCCCCAGCGCGAGCAACGGCCGTAGGTCGGCTTGCAGCCAACGATACCGGTGAAGGCGGCGGGTTGGCGGATCGAGCCGCCGGTGTCGGTGCCGATGGCGCCGAGCGCTAGTCCAGCCGCGACCGCCGCCGCCGAGCCGCCCGACGAGCCGCCCGGCACCAGCGAGCGGTTGTCGCCCTCGGCCCGCCAGGGGTTCTCGACGTTGCCGTAGTAGCTGGTCTCGTTGGAGGAGCCCATGGCGAACTCGTCCAGGTTGGTCTTGCCGACCATGACGGCGCCGGCGGCAAACATGTTGGCCGTCACGGTGCTGTCGTAGGTCGGCTGGAAGCCGTCCAGGATGTGGCTGCCCGCCGTGGTCAAGACGCCCTCGGTGCAGAAGAGGTCCTTGATCGCCACCGGCACGCCTTCGAGCGCCCCCGCATCGCCCCGAGCCCGACGCGCGTCCGAGGCTTCGGCCATCGCCTGTGCCGTCTCGGGCGTTTCCGTGACGAAGGCGTTGAGGGCGCGGGCGCCCTCGACCGCGTCGACATGGGCCGCCGCCAGCTCCTTGGCCGAGACCTCGCCCGTCGCAAGCAGGTCGCGCGCCTCGGCGATCGTGAGGTCGGTCAGTTCCGCCATCACTCGACCACCTTGGGCACGGCGAAGAAGTGGTCGTGGCGCTCGGGCGCGTTGGCGACGATCGCGTCCGCGCTGCCGCCGTCGTCGACCGTGTCGGCGCGTCCGGTCATGTGGGTGTCGTGCACGCTCGCCATCGGCTCGACCGCTTGCGTGTCGAGCTCGCCCAACTGCTCGACCCAGGCGAGGATGTTGTTGAGCTCGCCCTCCAGGCCCTCGAGCTCGGCCTCCTCGACGCCGATCCGGGCGAGATGCGCGATCCGTCTGACGGTGGCCTTGTCGACCGACATGTGCGAGTTTCCCCGAGACCTTTGGAATGGTGCGCGGCGCCGGGTCCGAAAGGACCAAAAAGGCGCCGAAAAATGCGCGCGGAACCTATCATTCGCCATGTTGCTAGGCAAGCCTACCGAGCTTCGCGAGCGGGTCGCCCCGGGGCGTCGCCTGCTCGGCCTCGACCTCGGCGCCAAGACCATCGGCCTCGCCTTGTCGGACACCGGCTGGCGCATCGCCAGCCCGCTGGAGACGATCCGGCGCACGCGCTTTGGCGCCGATGCCGAGCGGCTGTTTCAGCTTGTCGACGAACACGACGTCGGCGGCCTGGTGCTCGGCCTGCCGGTCAACATGGACGGCAGCGAGGGCCCGCGCTGCCAGTCGACGCGCCAGTTCGCCGCGAACGTCCTCGGCATCCGCGACCTGCCCATCGCCTTCTGGGACGAGCGGCTCTCGACGCAAGCCGTCGAGCGGATGCTGATCGAGGAGGTCGACGCGACCCGCAAGCGCCGCGCCCAGCTCGTCGACAAGCTCGCCGCCGCCTACATCCTGCAAGGCGTGCTCGACAATATCGCCGGCGAAAACCGTGGACAGTGAAACAAACCTGAATCCGCGGCGTGTTCTCGAACCGCAAGGCCCGGGTCGTCGGGTGGCGGCCAATCGTCGAAGCGCTTGACGTCGCCGACCGCGCGCCGACAGTCTGGCCGACGGTCCGGTGAATATCGTTTTCGAAAGGAACCTCGGATGCGGCTCGACGGCAAGGTGGCGCTGATCACGGGCGGCGGCAGCGGCATCGGCGCCGCGACCGCGCGCCTAATGGCTGAGCGCGGCGCGGCGGTAACCCTGGCCGGCATTCCAGCGGCCGGCATCGAGGCGGTGGCGGCCGAGATCGGCGCCGCCGGAGGGCGCTGCCTCGCGGTCACGACCGACGTCACGGTCGAGAGCGATATCGAGGCCGCCGTCCAGCGCACCGTAGAGAGTTTCGGCAAGCTGGACGCCGTCGTCGCCAACGCCGGCGTGCAGCGCCACAACACCGACATCGACCTCTTCGAAATGGACCTGGCGGAGTGGGAGCGGACCCAGGACGTCAACTTGCGCGGCGTCGTCAGGGCCTGCAAGCACGGCCTGGCGCAGATGATCCGGCAGGGTGGCGGCGGCGCGATCGTCATCGTCAGCTCGGTCACCGCGCTTCAAGGGCGGACGCCGAACGTCTCGTACATGACCGCCAAGACCGGCCTCTTGGGCCTCAATCGACATATCGCGGTGCACTACGCCCGGCACGGCATCCGCTCGAACGCGGTCTGCCCAGGCGCCCTGCAGCAGACGCCGGATTGGGACCAACATCCCGATCCCGAGGGGCGAAAGGCGACGATGGAGGCGGCGATACCGCTCGGCCGGCTCGGCAGCTCGGAAGACATCGCGCCCTGGATCGCCTTCCTCGCCTCCGACGCCGCGAGCTATGCGACCGGCGGCTTTCATGTCGTGGACGGCGGCATGACCATCGCCTGATCGGCCCCGGCCGATCCGGGTCGACGAACCGATGGATCGCTTGGCCGCTCAGACCGTTGCCTCCAGGACGCAGTTGACCGGCACCACCGCGACCGAGGCGGTGTTGGGGAGCGCAATGACGGTGCTGACGAGCTCGGCGATGCTTTCGGGCTGGGTCATCTCTTCCGGGGGCATGGGGAAGTTGCCGATGGCCATGTCGGTCGCCACCGGGCCGGGGCAGATCGTGGTGACGCGCACGCCGTCCTCCCAGCCGGCATAGCGGGTGGCGTGGGAAAGCGCCGAGACCGCGAACTTGCTCATCGCATAGCCGGCCGAGCCGCCCTTGTAGCGCAGGCCCGAGAGCGAGGCGATGTTGACGACCCGGCCCTGGCCGCCCCTACAGAGGTGCGGCAGCGCCAACCGGGTGAGGCGGAACGGCGCCTTGACGTTGACCGACCACAGCTCGTCGAGGGCCGCCTCGTCGCCTTCGGCAAGCGTCACCTCGCGGGTGATGCCGGCGTTGTTGACGAGCGCGTCGATGCGGCCGAAGCGTTCCACCGTGGCGACAATCCAGGCCGCGGCCTGGGTCGGGTCGGTGGCCTCGAAGGCGTGCGGCAGGACCCGCTCGGAGGCGAAGCCCGCGATGCACTCCGGCTCTCGCGCGCCGAGGCTGAGGCTATAGCCGTCGGCGTAAAGGCGCTCGGCGACGGCGCGGCCGATGCCGCGATTCGCCCCGCTGACCATCACCACCCGTCCCTTCACCGCCACCGCGCTGCCGCCGATCTCCGCCATTTTCCACCCCTCCCGCAATTGCCTTGTGCCGTGTTACCGCTGTCCCTATAGAATATGCCTTTGATGCACGCCACCGAACCGACCCCGTTCCCGCACCGCCATCTCTTGGGCATGGAGGGCCTGTCGCCCTCCGAGATCGGCGCTATCCTCGACCTCGCCGACGGCTACGTCGAGCAGAACCGGCAGATCGACAAGAAGCAGTCGCTCTTGCGCGGGCGGACCCAGATCAACCTCTTCTTCGAGAGCTCGACCCGGACCCGGACCTCGTTCGAGCTGGCCGGCAAGCGGCTGGGTGCCGATGTCATCAACATGTCGGTCGCCAGCTCGGCGATCAAGAAGGGCGAGACCCTGATCGACACGGCGATGACGCTCAACGCCATGCACCCCGACGTGCTGGTGGTCCGCCACTCGGATTCGGGCGCGGTGGAGCTGTTGTCGCAGAAGGTCGACGGCTCGGTGATCAACGCCGGCGACGGCAGCCACGAGCACCCGACGCAGGCCCTCTTGGACGCGCTGACGATCCGCCGCCGGCTCGGCCGCCTGGGCGGCCTGGTGGTGGCGATCTGCGGCGACATCCTGCACAGCCGGGTCGCCCGCTCCAACATCCTGCTCTTGAACACCATGGGCGCCCGGGTCCGCGTCATCGCCCCGCCGACGCTGCTGCCGGCCGAGACCGAGCGGATGGGCGTCGAGGTCCATCACGACATGCCGGCTGGCCTCGAGGACGCCGACATCGTGATGATGCTGCGCCTGCAGACCGAGCGCATGAAGGGCAGCTTCGTGCCCTCGATCCGCGAGTATTTCCGCTTCTTCGGCCTCGACCGCGAGAAGCTGGCCTATGCCAAGCCGGACGCGCTGATCATGCACCCCGGGCCGATGAACCGGGGCGTCGAGATCGACAGCGAGGTCGCCGACGACATCCATCGCAGCGCCATCCGCGAGCAGGTCGAGATGGGCGTCGCGGTGCGCATGGCGGTGCTCGACCTGCTGGCCCGCCAGCTCCCCAACGAGCCCGGCGAGCGCTTGCGATGAGCAGCACCCGGGTCGCCTTCACCAACGCCCGCCTCGTCGACCCCGAGAGCAGCCTCGATGCCGCCGGCGCACTGTTGGTCGAGGACGGGGCGATCGCCGAGGTGGGACCGTCGCTCTTCCTGGACGGCGTGCCCGAGGGTATCGAGACGGTGGACTGCGGCGGCCGCGTCCTGGCTCCGGGCCTCGTGGACATGCGGGTCTTCGTCGGCGAGCCGGGCTCGGAGCATCGCGAGACCCTGGCCAGCGCCGGCCAGGCCGCCGCTGCCGGCGGCGTTACCACTTTCGTCGCCATGCCCAACACCAATCCGGTCATCGACGAGGTGGCGCTGGTCGAGTACATGGCGCGGCACGCCCGCGAGGCGAGCCCGGTCCGGGTCCTGCCGATGGCGGCGATCACCAAGGAGCTGGCCGGCGAGCGCCTGACCGAGATGGGCCTTTTGGCCGAGGCCGGCGCCGTCGCTTTTGGGGATGGCGACCGGGCGGTGACCGACGCCCAGGTGATGCGCCGGGGCTTGAGCTACGCCACCACCTTCGATCTCCTGATCTGCCAATACCCGGAGGAGCCGGCATTGGCGCGCGAAGGGGTGATGAACGAGGGCGAGGTGGCGACCCGGCTCGGCCTCGCCGGGATCCCGAAGGCAGCCGAGATCATCATGCTGGAGCGCGATCTCCGCCTCGTGGAGCTGACCGGCGGGCGCTACCACGCCGCCGCGGTCTCGACCGCCGAGAGCATCGAGGTCGTGCGCCGCGCCAAGGCGCAAGACCTGCGCATCACCGCCCAGGCGTTGCCGCACAGCTTCGCCCTCAACGAGACCGCCGTCGGCCAGTACCGGACCTTCGCCAAGACCGACCCACCGTTGCGCGCCGAGGCCGACCGCCGGGCCGTCGTCGAGGGCCTCGCTGACGGCACCATTGACGTCATCGCCTCGGGCCACGCGCCGCAGGACGTGGAAAGCAAGCGCCTGCCGTTCGAGCAGGCGGCAAGCGGCATCGTCGGCCTGGAGACGCTGCTGCCGCTGTCGTTGGAACTCTACCACAACGGCCATCTGTTGCTCATCGACGTGATCGCCAAGCTGACCCTGGCGCCGGCGCGTCTCCTGGGCCTCGCCGGTGGCCGCTTGAAGCCAAAGGCACCCGCAGACCTCCTGATTTTCGATCTCGACCGGCCCTGGCAGATCGACGAAGAGGCGTTCCACAGCAAGTCCAAGAACTCGCCCTTCGGCGGCCGGCCGGTGCAGGGTGCCACCTGGCGTAGCGTGGTCGCCGGTAGAACGGTCTACCGGGCCCCGGAAGCGGCCTGAGCCATGGTCGATCCGCTGGGCGACTGGAGCTACACCTGGCCCTTTTTCGCCGCCTTCGCCGCCGGCTACCTGATCGGCTCGATACCCTTCGGCCTGGTGTTGACCCGGCTCGCCGGGTTGGGCGACGTCCGACGCATCGGCTCAGGTAGCATTGGCGCCACCAATGTCTTAAGAACCGGAAACAAGGCATTGGCTGCAATCACGCTTCTTCTCGATGGCGGGAAGGGTGCGGCGATGGTGCTGGCGGCCGGATCCATGGGTCAGGACATGGCCGTGCTGGCCGGCGGCGGGGCCGTCCTGGGGCACTGCTTTCCGGTCTGGTTGAAGTTCAGGGGCGGCAAGGGGGTCGCCACCTTCCTCGGCACCCTGCTGGCGGTCGCACCGCCCGTCGGTCTCGCCTCCTGCCTGACCTGGCTCGTGGTCGCCGGGATCTTTCGCTACTCCTCGCTGGCGTCGTTGATTGCCACCCTCGCCGCGCCGGGCTACGCCTATCTCTTCGCCGATTGGCAGCGAATGGAGCTGGCGGCGGCGCTGGCCCTGCTGATCGTGGTCCGTCATCACACCAACATCCGCCGCCTCGCCACCGGCCGTGAGCCGAGGATCGGCCGGCGCGATGCTTCGGCGCCAAATGAGCCTGACAATACTACCAATGGTTGATGATCTATCCCGACTGAGCCAAACTTCCGGGCATGCGGGCTAGCGGCGGCACCCTATCGCGGGACGAGCGGCGCGATTGGCTGAGACTGATTCGCTCGGAGAACGTCGGCCCGATCGGCTTCTTTCAGCTATTGGAGCGGTTCGGCACCGCTGCCGCGGCGATCGAGGCCCTGCCGGAGCTGGCCCGCCGAGGCGGCCGTCGGCGCTTGCGCCTGGCCACCCTGGCCGAGGTCGAGCAGGAATTGGCGGCGGTCGAGGCCGCCGGCGCCGGCTTGATCGCCTTTTCCGAGCCCGGCTACCCGCCGCTCCTGCGCGAAATTGCCGATCCGCCGCCGCTGATTTCGGTGCTGGGGCATCCGGCACTGCTCGGTCGCGAGACGGTGGCCGTGGTCGGCGCCCGCAACGCCTCGGCCAGCGGCCAGCGCTTTGCCCGCCAGTTGGCCGCCGAGATCGCCGCCGCCGGCCTGAACGTGGTCTCGGGCATGGCCCGCGGCACCGATGCCGCCGCCCATGCCGGGGCGTTGGCGCACGGTACGATCGCCGTCCTCGCCGGCGGCGTCGACGTCATCTATCCGCCGGAGAACGAGGCCCTCTATCACGATATCGTCGCCGGCGGCGCCGTGATCTCCGAGATGCCGGTCGGCACCAAGGCGACGGCGCGCCATTTTCCCCGCCGCAACCGGTTGATCTCGGGCCTCGCGCTCGGTGTCGTCGTGGTCGAGGCGGCGCCCAGATCGGGCTCGTTGATCACGGCGCGGCTGGCGGCCGAGCAAGGCCGCGAGGTCTTCGCGGTGCCGGGATCGCCCTTGGATCCGCGCGCCCGGGGTGCCAACGGCCTGATCCGCCAGGGCGCCCAACTCACCGAGAGTGCCGCCGACGTGATCGACGCCGTCCAGCGGATGCGCGAGCGGCGGATCGAGGAGCCGAGGGGTGCCGCGTACGGCGGGCGCCCGACGCCGCCGGCCGAGGCCGAGCTCGATCAGGGCCGCCAGGCCCTGGTCCGGCTCCTGGGGCCGACGCCGGTCGAGGTCGACGAGCTGATCCGGCAGAGCGAGTTGACACCGCCTGTCGTAATCACCATTTTGCTGGAACTTGACTTGGCCGGCCGGCTGGATCGACATCCCGGCAACCGGGTGTCGCTCCGTTAGGCCGGCAGGGGAAATTCCGCAGTTCCAAAACCAACACGGACCCGTTCCGTCCATGCAAGTCGTTGTCGTCGAGTCGCCCGCCAAGGCGAAAACCCTGAACAAGTACCTGGGTCAGGACTATGTCGTCCTGGCCAGCTATGGCCATGTCCGCGACCTGCCTTCGAAGGACGGCTCGGTGAAGCCGGACGAGAACTTCGAGATGATCTACGAGGTCGACCCCGGCTCGGCCAAGCATCTGGCGGCGATCGCCAAGGCGCTCGTGGGCGCCGAGCGGCTGATCCTGGCGACCGATCCGGACCGGGAAGGCGAGGCGATCTCGTGGCACGTCCTGGAGGCGCTCAGGGAGAAGAAGAAGCTCGACTCGGTGGCGGTTGAACGGGTCGTCTTCAACGAGATCACGCAACGCGCGGTCCTGGAGGCGATGGCGCACCCCCGCGAGCTGGACATGGACCTGGTCGATGCCCAGCAGGCCCGCCGGGCGCTCGACTATCTGGTCGGCTTCACCCTTTCGCCGGTGCTGTGGCGCAAACTGCCCGGCGCTCGCTCGGCGGGGCGGGTGCAGTCGGTGGCGTTGCGACTGATCTGCGAGCGCGAGAACGAGATCGAGGTCTTCCAGCCCCGCGAGTACTGGAGCATCGAGGCGATCTTCCAGACCGATGCCGGCGAGAGCTTCAGCGCCCGCTTGACCCATCTCGGCACTGAGAAGCTGGACAAGTTCTCGCTTGCCGACGAGGCGGCGGCGATGCGCGCCGTGCAAACGATCGTGGCGGCGAGCGACTTCCGTGCCGCGGCGGTCGAGACCAAGCCGACGAGGCGCCACCCGCAGCCGCCCTTCACCACCTCGACCCTGCAGCAGGAGGCCTCGCGCAAGCTCGGCTTCGGCGCCAGCCGCACCATGCAACTCGCGCAGCGGCTTTACGAGGGTGCGGACATCGGCGGCGAGACCGTGGGCCTCATCACCTATATGCGGACCGACGGCGTGCAGATGGCCGAGGAGGCGATCGCGGCCTGTCGCTCGGTCATCGGCGAGCGCTTCGGCGCCGCCTTCGTCCCGGCCGAGAAGCGGGTCTATCGCAGCCGCGCCAAGAACGCCCAGGAGGCGCACGAGGCAATTCGCCCGACCGACCTTTCCCGGCTGCCGGACGACTTGGGCGACCGTCTCGACCGCGACCAGTGGCGGCTCTATGAGCTGATCTGGAAGCGGGCGCTCGCCAGCCAGATGGAAAGCGCCCGGCTGCAACGGACGACCATCGACATTCGCCCGGCCGAGGCGACGGTGACGCTGCGCGCCACCGGCACCGTGGTCGAGTTCCCGGGCTTCTTGAAGCTCTACGAGGAGGGCCGGGACGATACCGCCGACGACGGCGGCGAGGACGCCAGGCGGCTGCCTAAAATCGCCGTCGACGCGGCGCTCGCCCGCGACAAGGTGACGCCGGAGCAGCATTTCACCGAGCCGCCGCCGCGTTACTCCGAGGCGACGCTGGTCCGCAAGCTCGAAGAGCTGGGGATCGGCCGCCCCTCGACCTACGCCTCGATCCTCTCGGTCCTGCAGGAGCGCAACTACGTCGTCCTGGAGCGCAAGCGCTTCATGCCCGAGGACAAGGGCCGGCTCGTCACCGCCTTCCTGGAGAGCTACTTCCGCCGCTATGTCGAATACGGCTTCACTGCCGACCTGGAGCGCAAGCTCGACGAGGTCTCGGCCGGCCAGATGGACTGGCACCGGGTGCTGGAGGATTTCTGGCGCGAGTTCTCCGCCGCCGTCGGCGAGACCACCGAGCTCAGGGTCCGCGAGGTCCTCGACGCCGTCAACGACCTGCTCGCCCCCTATCTCTACCCCGAGCACGGCCAGGCGCGGACCTGCCCCGGCTGCAACGAGGGCAGCCTCAGCCTCAAGGGCGGCCGCTTCGGCTTCTTCGTCGGCTGTTCCAACTATCCCGAATGCCGCTACACCCGGCCGCTGACCGGCGCCGACAAAGACGCAGACGAAGCCGGATTGGCGCTCGACGGCCCGAAGGAGCTGGGGATGGATCCCGAGAGCGGGCTCCTCGTCACCATGCGCAAGGGGCCCTTCGGCCTCTACCTGCAGCTCGGCGAACCGGAGGGCGAGGAGAAGCCCAAGCGCGCCTCGGTGCCCAAGGACGTCGCACCCGAAACGGTCGACTTGGGCCTGGCCCTGCAACTCCTGGCCCTGCCGCGCGAGGTTGGCCCCCACCCCGATACCGGCAAGCCGATCAGTGCCGGGATCGGTCGCTACGGGCCCTTCCTCAAGCTCGAGGGCCGCTACGCGCGGCTCGCCAGCACCGAGGAGGTCCTGACCGTCGGCCTCAACCGCGCCGTCACGGTGCTGGCCGAGGCGGCCGAGGCGAAGGGCGGGCGGCGCGGCTCGAAAGAGCTGAGGGCGCTTGGCGAGCACCCCGACGACGGCGCTCCGGTCGCGGTCATGGAGGGCCGCTACGGGCCCTACGTCAAGCACGGCCGGATCAACGCCACCCTGCCCAAGGACAAGACGCCGGACGAGATCACGCTCGAGGAAGCCCTGGTCCTGCTGGCCGAGCGGGCGGCGCGCGCCGGTGCCAAGAAAAAGGGTCGCGGCGGCGCCAAGGGCGGGGCGAAAAGCAAGGCCAAGGGCAAGACCAAGGCTAAGGCCAAGAGCAAGGCCAAGCCGAAGGCCCAGAGCGCGGCCGCCGCCGACGCCGACTGACGGCGATGGCCGGAAAGCCAGCCAAGCCGGCGCCCTTGCCCAGCAAGGCGGAGATTCTGCGGTTCATCAACGACAGCCCGCAAGCGGTCGGCAAGCGCGAGATCGCGCGTGCCTTTCGGGTTCGCGGCGCCGATCGTGCCGCGCTGGGCGCGATGATGCGGGAGCTGGCCGACGAAGGCCTGATCGAGCGCGGCCGCCGGCGCCGCGTCCGGCCCCAGGGAACGCTGCCGAGCGTCGCCGTCATCGAGGTCACGCTGGCGGATACCGACGGCGTTCTACACGCACGCCCCGCAACCTGGCCCGAAGACGAGCCGCCGCCCGCGATCGTGCTGGCGCCCCAGCAACAACGCGGCCCCGCGATCGGCGAGGGCGAGCGCCTGCTGGCCCGCCTCGCCCGCGTCGGCGAGGGCTACGAGGCCCGCATCATCCGCCGCCTGCCGCAGGCCTCGACGCGAGTCGTCGGCGTGCTGAGCCAGATCGCCGGCGGCTGGCGGCTGATGCCGAGCGACCGGCGGCAGAAGTTGGATCTGGTGGTGGCGCCGGAGAACCTGGCCGGGGCGGGCCGCGGCGAGCTGGTCGCGGCCGAGCTCATCCCCGGCCGCCGGCTCGGCCTGCGCGAGGCCCGGGTGGTGGAGCGCCTGGGGCATTTCGGCGACCCCCGGGCGATGAGCCTGATCGCGATCCAGGCGCATGACATCCCGGTCGGCTTCGCCGCCGCGGCGATGGCCGAGGCCGAGGCCGCCGAGCCCGCCGCACTGGAGAGCCGCACCGACCTGCGCCGGCTGCCGCTGGTTACCATCGACGGCGCCGACGCGCGCGATTTCGACGACGCTGTCTTCGCCGCCCCCGACGACGACCCGGCCAACCGGGGAGGCTGGCGCATCGTCGTGGCGATCGCGGACGTCGCCCACTACGTCAGCCCCGGTAGTGCCCTCGACAAAGCGGCGCGCGAGCGCGGCAACTCGGTCTATTTCCCCGACCGGGCGGTGCCGATGCTGCCCGAGCGGCTCTCCACCGGCCTCTGCTGCCTGCGCCCGGACGAGGAGCGGGCCGCGCTCGCCGTCACCATCCAGCTCGACGCGCATGGCAACAAGCTGGCACACCGCTTCGAACGCGCCCTCATCCGCTCGCATGGCCGGCTCACCTACGACGCGGTCCAGGCGGCCAAGGACGGCGATGCCGCCGCCCTGCCGACCGCCGAGGTGGCGGACCGGATCGGGCCGCTCTACGGTGCCTGGAACGCCCTCATGCTGGCCCGCGGCCGACGCGAACCGCTGGACCTGGAGCTGAAGGAGCTGCAGGTCGTGCTCGACGACGACGGCCATATCGCGATGGTCCGGCCGCGCGACCGGTTCGACAGCCACCGCCTGATCGAGGAGTTCATGATCGCCGCCAACGTCGCCGCCGCGGAGGAGCTGGAACGTCTCCGCATGCCCTGCATCTACCGCATCCACGAGAGCCCGACGCGCGAGAAGCTGCAGGCGCTGCGCGACTTTCTGAAGACGCTCGGCCTCTCTTTCACGCTCGGCGAGGTGACGCGGCCCAAGCTCTTCAACCGCGTCCTCGCCAAGGCTAAGGCGAGCGCCGAGGCCGAGGTCGTGAATCAGGCCGTGCTCCGCGCTCAGGCGCAAGCGCTCTACAGCCCCGACAACATCGGCCATTTCGGCCTCTCACTCGGGCGCTACGCCCACTTCACCTCGCCGATCCGGCGCTATTCGGACCTCGTGGTCCACCGGGCCCTGATCCGGGGTCTCGGCCTCGGCCGCGGCGCGCTCGGCGACGACGAGATCGAGGCCCTGGAGACAGTGGCCGAGCACGTCTCGATGACCGAGCGTCGCGCCATGGCGGCCGAGCGCGACGCCATGGACCGCTACCTCACCGCTTATCTCGCGAACCACGTCGAGGCCGAATTCGAGGGCGTGATCGCCGGGGTGACGCGGGCCGGCCTCTTCGTTCGCCTGGACGAGACCGGGGCCGACGGCCTGGTGCCGATCAGCAGCCTGGGCCGGGAGTATTTCCACCACGACGAGGCAGCCCACAGCCTGGTCGGCGCGGATACCGGGCAACGTCATCGGCTGGGCGACCGGGTTCGGGTCAAGCTGGTGGAGGCCGATACGATCACCGGCAGCCTGGTCTTCCGCCTGACCGACTGGGAAGAGACCGAGGCCCCGCCCGGCCCCCGGCGGAAAGGTGGCCGGCGACCCCGGCGCTCGCCGCGCGGCCGGCGGAGGATCTGATGGAAACGACGGAGCGGCGACTCCCCGCGGCCATTCTGCGCGGCTTCCGCCAGCGTTGCCCGCATTGCGGCGAGGCCCCCCTCTTCCACCGCTTCCTCAAGGTCGAGGCGGCTTGCGGCAGCTGCCGGGAGGCCCTGCATCACCACCGCGCCGACGACGCCCCGCCCTACTTCACGGTCCTGATCGTCGGCCACATCGTGATCCCGCTGGTGCTGCTGGCGGAACGCCTCTGGTCGCCGTCGATGACGCTGCAATTCGCGATCTGGCTGCCGCTCTCGGTTCTGCTGATCCTGACCCTGCTACCCCGGGTCAAAGGCGCCCCGATCGGCCTGCAGTGGGCCTGCCGCATGCACGGCTTCGGCGGCCCCGATCCGAGCGAGCCGCAGCTGTGAGCCGAAAGTATTTTGTATCTAACAGAATATGGCTACGATCGGCATCGCTTGCGTTTGGGCCACGGGGTTGCAAACCTGCCCAGGGGGAACTTCATGAAACGGCTGGCCATCTTTATCGACGGCAGTGAGAACGACCGCGATTCGCTACGGTCGGCGGCGCTGTTCGCGGACCTGACCGACTCGCATCTCGACGTTCTCTATCCCAGGCCCGCCGCTGCCGCCATATCGGTGCTGCCCAACGGCTCGACGGCGCTGCTAGACGACGCCATGGACGGCACCGGACGCGGCGCCGTCAAGAGCGCCTTCGACGAGGTCTGCGGCGACATGGAGAAGGCGCGCTGGATCGACGTCCGGGGCTCGATGGACGATGCCATCCAAGCCTTCGGAATCCTTTACGACACCATCATCGTGGAGCGCCTGTCGGAGGAGCGGGGGCCGCACGCCCGAGCCTTCAACACCGCCCTCTTCGAAACCGGCAGCCCGGTGCTGGTAACGCCGCCGACGGCGCCGGAGCGAATCGGCGACGTGGTCGCCGTGGTCTGGACCGGGACGGTGCAGTCGGGCCGGGCCCTGCGCTCGGCCATGCCGATCCTGCGCGCCGCCCGAGAGGTCCATCTCCTGACCAATACCGACAACAAGTACGCCGACCCCGAGGCTACCACCGACTACCTCGGCTATCACGACGTCGCGGTGCAGCACCTCGCCTTCGACGGCTCGCGCCTGACCGCGCGCGGCCGGGGCCGAGCCATCATCGAGGCCGTCCGCTCGATCTCGGCCGACTTCATGATCATGGGCGCCTTCGGCGACAACAACATCGATGCCTTGTTCGGGCTGGGCCGCACGACCAGAAAGCTGGTGACCGCGGCACCGGTGCCGCTCTTTCTGCAAAGCTGAGACGCCGGCCCACCATTGCGCGAGATGCCGGAACGGGCCAACATCGGCGCGGTTATGGCCCTTCTGTGCTCGCGGAGTTGATCGTTGAGACGTCGAAATCCAACCCTCGCCATCGTCTTCGCCACTTTCTTGGCCGCCGGCGGCGTCGGCTTGCCGATCATTGCGGCGGCCGACGTCGATGCGGGTCTGCTGGCGCTCGACGCCGCGGACTATGAGGCCGCCCAGGAAAATCTTCGTCCCGCCGCCGACGTGGGCGATGCGACGGCGCAATACCATATGGGGCTGATCTTCGACGGCGGCCTCGGCGTCGCCGCCGATCCCGTCGAGGCCAGATCGTGGTTCCTGAAGGCCGCCGAGCAAGGCCATGCCGAATCGCAGCGTGTGCTGGGCATTTATCGGGAAGAAGGCAAGATCGGCGTCCGCGACTTCGCCAAGGCGGCGGAGTGGTACGAGAAGGCGGCCCGCCAGGACAACGCCAAGGCGCAACGCAACCTCGGCACCCTCTACTACAAAGGCAAGGGGGTACCGAGGTCGCACGCGAACGCGGTCCACTGGTTCACCATGTCGGCGGCGGCCGGGAACATGAAGGCGAAGCGCAACCTGGCCTATAGCTACTATTTCGGTCACGGCGTGCCGCGCAATCGGGACAAGGCGGCCGCGCTCTTCAAGGAGGCGGCCAGCGCCGGCTACGGCAAGGCCCAGTATGACCTGGGTTTCGTCTACTACCATGGCCAGGGCGTCGAGCGGGACCGGGCCGCGGCTGCGCTCTGGTTCCTCAGGGCCGCGAACCAGGGCCACGCCGCGGCGCAACTGTTCCTGGGCCGGCTATACGCCCTCGGCGAGGGCATCGATGTCGACTACGAGAAGGCCTGGTTTTGGCTGCGGCTGGCGGAAGTCCAAAAGTCGGACGCCAGCGCCTACTACCAGGACCAGATCCGCGACCGGCTGACGGCGAAGACGCGCCAGGAAATCGACAAGCGGGCCAGCCACTGGCTGCCGCGCGGCTGAGCCCGACGGCGGGCTCGAATAGCAATTCGCCCTCGCCGCCTCAGCCCTTTTTCAGGTAATCCCGGATCCGTCTACCGTCGTCCAATTCCTGCGGCGCGCCCCAAGCAAAGGGGCCATCCTTGATTTCCGCTTCGATTACCGCCAGGTATGCCTCCGCTGTGCCGTGCCAGGTATAAGCCTCAGCCACGCGGCGGACCGCCTTCGCTGACAGGCGGCTGTAATCGTCCAGGGCATGCAACAGTCCACGCGCGATGTCGTCCGGATCGAACGGATCGACCAGGACGCCGGAGCCGTCGGCGAAGATCTCGCTCGGCCCGCCGTTCCGCGTCACCACCGGTGCCAAGCCACAGGCCGCCGCCTCGATGGGGGCCAGACCGAAAGGCTCGTAGAACGACGTCAGCGCGAACAGCGAGCCGCGCCCGGCGAAGTAGCGGTAGGTGGCAGCGAGATCGTCTTGCGAGGGGATGTTCAGGAAACGGACGGAATCGCGAATCCCGGCGTCGGCGATGGCGTCGAGGACGGGCCGCAGAACCGCTTGCTCGGGCGCGACGAGCTTGCCAATCTCGACAAAGGGGTCGTCGATGCCGCGCACGCACAAGACGAGCTCGGCACGCTCACGCAACTTCTCCGACCCGGCGTAAGCGCGCACCACGCCGATGATGTTCTTCTTCTCGTCGAGCCGGCCGGAGACCAGGATCGCGGGGCCGGCATCGCCGCCCATGACGGCATCAAGGGCACCGTGAACGGCGCCGTCGCGCGCACCGGCCTGCGTGGTGAAGACGCGCTCGTTGACCCCCGGCGGGATGACGGCGAACCGGGCTGCGTCATCGGCGTCGATCGCGCCGGCATAGAGCGGGTGCGCATACTGCTCACGGCGTTCCTGGCCGGTCGAGGTGACGATGCGCGCCGCACGGGCCATAGACAGTCGCTCAGCCGCGATCCGTCGCGAGAACCTAAACCGGGTCTCCATGTCGTCCAGGTTTTCGAGCGAAGTGCCGAGCTTGTCCAGCTTCTGTGCGCCGAGCGAATGGCCGGTGAAGGTGAAGCCGATGCCCGCCAGGTGCTGGGCCAGAACCGCGCAGTAGCCACCGTCGGCGTAGTGCGCGGTAGCGAAGTCGGGCAGGCCGTCGCCATAGAACGCCAACACGTTGGCGACGAATTCCGCGATGTGCGGCCAGAGCCGCTCCTTGTTCAGGAAATCGGGCCCGCCGCAGGAGAAGCGCAGGATACGGGGATTTCCCTCGAAGCCCGGATAGCCGTCGACTTCGGCAGCGAACTCAGGCCAGGCCGGATCCTCGATCCGTCGGGTGACGATATCCACCTTGTGCCCGAGCCCGGCCATGGCCTGGGCGACCTCCTTGACGTAGACCAGTTGACCGCCGAAGTCGGGGTGCTCGGCCAAGTGCGAGTCGGCGGCATCGAAGTTCCCTTGCGGGTTCAGGAAGATGACGTGCATGGGCTAGCGTTTTTCCGTCGGTCAGGCCTGGGCCGCAACCGAGTAGTCGGCATCGATGACGATGTCGGCCAGGCCGCGGTGCTCGGAGATGATGGCGTGCTCTATCCGAAGCACACGGTCGATGAAGGGGTCGAGCTCGGCCGCGTCGCGCTTGCGCTTTTCCCGATGCGCCCGGGTCTCCTCGTAGTTCCGGGCAATGAATATGCGGGTGTCGATGTTCTCCAAGAGCGATGTGTACGTGCCCTCGGCGATGGCGACCGGGGCTTCGGCAGTGGGCATGTCCTCGTCCGTGACGCTGTCGGTCTCATAGATCACCAGCGGCTTCGCAATGCGCCCCGCACCTTCGCGGAACGCCTTCAGATGCGCGTCCAAGAGCTCGATCCGGACTTCCTGCGGGCCCACCCAGCCGATGTCGTCGCGCCGTGCGCGATCGTTCGACTTGGGTGGATAGACGAAGTAGTCGTCCTGCTGGAAGATGACGCTGTCGATCCCCTCCTCCGCCAGGCCATCGGCTATGGCCGTGGCCGTCTCGGACTTGCCGCTGCCCGACTCGCCGGCGACGGAGATGGTGTATTTCCTCCCTGCTTCGCGAATTCTCGGCAGCAGTGCCGGGACGATCTCCGCCGCCGCACGACGGTGGTGTTCTTCGACGATGATGGTGTCGCCCCGCATCGGCAGTCCCCGCTAGTCTCAGTACACGTCGCCGCAACCCTATCAAAGGTCGGCTGGAGATATGATTGGCAATTGACGTTTTTCGAAATTTCGTTAAAGCAATGTTCAGGGCGCCAGGGGACGGTATATCCGAGCTTTCTGGGATCCGATACCAAGACGACCCGCTGAGAGGATTCCCGGGGCAGTTCGGGTAGCAAGGTGGAATACGATATCGCCTGGACGGAACTGAACGCGCGCCTCCTCGAAGCGGAATCGGGGGTCGGCGGGCTGACCGCCGTGCTGGCCGAGCTCGAGAGCCATCATCGCGAGAGCGGTTTCATCAAGGACGACCTCTCCGGCGTCGAGCGCCATGTCTTTCACCATCCCGGCGATCCCGACCGGTTCTTCCGCGTCCAGTACAACCCAAAGCGGGCGTTGCGATTCAACGGTTCGGGCGTGACCACACCTCCGGTCGGCGTCGACCACGTCAATGACGGTTGTTTCCTGTGCCGCGAAAACATTCGCTGGCAGCAGCAACACGCCCAGATCGGGTTCGAGATCCGGTTTACCGGAGACAAGTACCACGCGTGGATCAACCCGTTCCCACTTCTGCCCAACCACGTCGTCATTGCCGCCGACGCGCACGTCAGCCAGGAGTGGGATATGGACGGCTCGGGTGGCGCGGATCTTACCAGCCTCCTGTTCGATTTCTGCGTTGTCGCGAGGCGCATGCCCGGGCACGTCGGTTACTACAACGGCGTCGACGCCGGCGCCTCAATCCCCGGGCACCTGCATTTCCATTTTTTCCGCCGTCTCGACGAGGATCCTGCGTTTCCTCTCGAACGTTGGGCATTCGAAGCGCCCTCTGGCAGCAAAGTGCCGTTATGGGCGCGGGACTACCCGCTTGCCGTTGCGCGTTGGCAGGGCGAGGTCGGCGAGGTGATTGCCGAGGCGACCGCCTGGGTCGCGCGGTGGGTTGACGGCAACCGGGACCGCCGCGACCGCTTGTCGTCCAATTTCATTGTCGCTGCCGACGGGCAGGAGGACGCGGTGTCGCTCTATTTCGTTCCCCGTGACCGGGCCAAGTCGAGGTGGAACGCCGTGAATGGGGTCGTCGGCGGGTTGGAGATCTTGGGCGAGCTCGTGTTCTCCAGCGACGACGACCGTAAGTTCCTGGACTCCGGTGCCGTGGACTACTTCTATGTCGAGAAGGCGCTGGCCAGCGTTCGAGCCCTCTTCCCTCTCGGTTAGTAGTCCCTACCAGCGGCCCTACTTCGGCTCGTCCGGCTGGCAAGCGGCCTGCGGAAGCACACCCGGCATATAGCGCTCGCCCAAGCCCAGTAGCTTGCGGTTGACGACGACCACGCCGTTCTCGGTGACGTGGTAGGCCTGCCTGTCGCTCACCGCGTCGGCGCCGATCACCGTGCCCGCCGGGATCTGGCAACGGTTGTCGAGGATCACTTTGGTGAGCTTCGAGCCGGCACCGATCTCGCATCCGGGCAGCGCCAGCACGCTGTCGAGCGCGCACCCTTCGTGCACCTTGACGTTGGAGAACAGGATCGAGTGGCGAAGCCGGGAGGCTTCGATGACGCAGCCGCCGCTGACCATCGAATCCTCGATGCCGTGCCAACGGCCGCCGTCGGTGAAATGGGCCGGCGGCAGTTGCGGTTGATAGGTCAGCGTCGGCCAGGACGGGTTGTAGAGGTCCATCGGCGGAGCCGGCGACAGGAGTTCGAGGTTGGCGTCGTAGTAGGCGTCGAGGGTGCCGACGTCGCGCCAATAAGGTGGGCCGTCGTTGTGCGGGTTGTGGAAGCGGTACGCTTGCAGGTGGTCGCCCGAGCTGAGGGCCTTGGGGATGACGTCCTTGCCGAAGTCGTGGGCAGAGACCGTATCGGCAGCATCCTGGTGCAAGACCTCGATCAGGTACTTGAGCGACGCGATATAGATCCCCATGCTGGCCAGCGCCCGGCCGGGGTCATCGGGCATGGGCCAGGGCACGGTGGGCTTTTCCTCGAAACCGATGATGCGGCCGGATTTCTCCGCCTCCATGACGCCGAACTGGCCGGCTGCGTCCGCGAGGGGCACAGGCAGGCAGGCGACGGTGAAGTCGGCGCCCGTGTTGACATGTTCCGCCAGCATCTCGCCATAGTCCATGTTGTAGACGTGGTCACCGGCGAGGATCAGAACGTGCTCGACGCCATAGCCGATGATGATGTCGAGGGACTGGTAGACCGCATCCGCGGTGCCCAGAAACCAAGTCTCGTCGTCAGTCCACTGCTGCGCCGGGACGACGTCGAGGAAATCGCCACGCTCGGTGTTCAGGTAGGTCCACCCACGCATCACGTGCTGGATCAGGGAATGGGACTTGTACTGCGTCAGCACGCAGACCTTGCGGATGCCCGAATGCAGGCAGTTGGAGAGCGTGAAGTCGATGATGCGAAACTTGCCGCCGAACGGCACGGCGGGCTTGGTGCGCCAATCGGTGAGCGCGCCGAGGCGCTCGCCCCGCCCCCCTGCGAGCACCAGCGCCAGAGTGTTGGTGGTGAGGCGGCTAACGAAGCGGGCGGCCGATCCGTACATCTCTCTCTTCTCCCAATCGGGGCTCAGACCTCCTCGCAATGAACGATTGTAGTCCCTCGGCCGTCGATGTCGACTATGAGAAAGCCTGGTTCTGGCTCAGGCTGTCGGAAATCCAGAAGCCAGACCCCAGCGCCTACTATCAGGACCAGATCCGCGACCGGCTGACGGCGAAGACGCGCCAGGAAATCGACAAGCGGGCCAGTCATTGGCTGCCGCGTAGCTGAGCCCGAAAGCGGCTCCGACATGCCGGCGGCGGGGATCGTGCCTTGCCCGCCCTAGCTTGCGCCAGAACGGCCGTCAAACGTCGGGACAGGTCCACGAACGGCCAGCGGCGGCGACCGACACCGGGCGTCGGGACCGTACCCGGCGACGTCGTCCTGTTTGCCACCGAGAAGCCGAATGCCTAGTCTAACGGCCAGTCTTCGCGGGCGACCGGAAGCTGCCGGCCCTGCATGGATGGACGAAGCAAAGAGCCTATGCGCGACATTTCGAGGCGCTGTGCACTTCTCTTCTTGAGCGTCTTGCCGGCATGGGGACCGTTCAAGGCGAGCGGGCAGGATCGCTCTCCGGTCGAGCATGAGCTCGTGTCGACGACTATGTCCGCCCTCCGCGAGGCCTTCTCCGATCCGGTTGCGGCTTGGAATTTGGGTCGCGCCTATCTCGCGTTGCATCCGGCCGAATCCGACCTCTCGATCCTGATGTCAAGACTGCTGGACACGCATAACTGGCCAGCGGGGGCGACACTCCATGCCCAGCTGCAAAAGCGTGGAAAGCGAGATTTCGTCGAAGGCGATGTCGTCCTGCTCGACCAATGGGTCTTTGGACGGACGGAGGCTCGGCTATGCGCTTTGTTCCATTTGCAAACCGGTCGCAACGATGTTGCGTGACTTCAGAGCCGCGGAAGACGAGGTCGACCTACGCTACGACCTGTGCATCATCGGCGCCGGTGCGGCCGGTATCACCATAGCGCGGCAGTTCATCGGCTCGAAGGCGCGCGTCTGCCTGCTCGAGAGCGGCGGGATGGAGTACGAGGTCGAGACGCAAGAGCTCTATCTCGGCGAGAACATCGGCATTCCCTACTTCGACCTGGCCGGAACCCGACTGCGGTTCTTCGGCGGATCGACAAACCATTGGGAGGGCCATAGCGCGCCGCTGCAGGACATCGATTTCGAGGCGCGTGATTGGGTGCCCCACAGCGGCTGGCCAATCGGCAGAAGAGAGCTGACCAGCCACTACGGCGAAGCGCAGCGGCTCTGCAAGCTGGGTCCGTTCCTCTATGACGGCGACGAGGTGTGGCGACACCTCGACGAAGATGGCGTCGCCCATGATCCCGACAAGGTGCGTTCTTACTTCTGGCAGGTACGCCAGAAACCCGTCGTCTTCGGCAAGGCCTTTCGGGACGCGCTAGAAGGAGCGGCGAACGTCGATGTCCTCCTGCACGCGAACGTCACGCGAATTCAGAGCAGCGCCACCGCCAATTCCGTGGAGCACGTCGAGTTTCGCTCGCTCGAGGGAAAGCGGGGGCGCGTCGCGGCCGAGGCTTTCGTGCTGGCCTGCGGCGGCCTCGAAAACCCGCGGGTCCTGCTGCTCTCGAACGACCTGGAAGCGACTGGTCTCGGCAACGGGAACGACCTCGTCGGTCGCTTCTTTATGGAGCACCCCCACACCCGTACCGCGGCCGTCGCAAGCGAGGATCCCCGACAGCTCGTCGATGCCTACATCAGCCGACATCGGCAGGGCGTTCGCTATCGGCCCGGCGTCTGCCCCAGCAAGGCGACGCAACGGCGGGAGAAGATCACCAATAGCAGCCTCCTCGTATCCTTCGAGCCGGAGCCGGACGCGCCGAGCTTCGTCGCCGAGGAGATGTTCGATCAGGTCGCGAATGGCGAGATTCCCGACCGCCTCGGCGAGAAGACCTGGCGCGTATTGAAGGACCTGGACCTTGTGCTGACGAATACGTACCGCCGCTACGTCGCCGGCAAGGGCGCCATTCCCAAGCTGAACGTCGTCTACCTCAGATCGCAGTCCGAACAATCGCCCAATCCCGAGAGCCGGGTGACCCTGTCGCAAGAACGGGACGCTTTGGGACTCCGACGCATCGAGCTGGACTGGCGCATGACCGAACTCGACAAGCGCAGCGTCCGATCGATGACGACGATCTTCGGCGCCGAGCTGGCGCGGCTCGGGCTCGCGAGGATACGGCTCGATGACTGGCTCATGGACGGCAGCAAGGACTGGTCGGATGATCTCGCCGGCGGCCATCATCACATGGGCACGACCCGGATGGCCGATGACCCGAAGGCCGGCGTGGTCGATCGAAACTGCAAGGTGCACGGGCACGCCAATCTCTATATCGCCGGCAGCTCGGTCTTTCCGACCGGCGGGTACGCGAACCCGACGCTGACCATCGTCGCCTTGGCACTGCGTTTGGCGGAGCATCTCAAGCACAAGCTTGCTGCGTGATGCAGCCCGCTCGATGTTGCCGGCCGCGCTTTGCCGGCAGGCAACGTCGCCCTGGTGAAACGGGCCGTTTGTTCGGGTCTTAAGGCTCGATTAACCGAGCTCGCCTATGCTGCCGGGCGGTCAGTCGAGGATCATCGCGCCCGTGCAACCGGTCTATTCCGCCTTCAAGCTTTTCCACTATCCCGACCGCCTCGGCGCGCTGGCGCAAGGCGAGATGCCGGCGCCGGTGCACGTCCGCATCAAGCCGACCAACGTCTGTAACCACGCCTGCTACTTCTGCGCCTATCGCCGCGACGATATGGAGCTGGGTGCCGAGATGCGGACGCGCGATCGGATCTCCCGCGACAAGATGGCCGAGATCGCCGACGACCTCGTTGAGATGGGCGTCGAGGCGGTGACTTTCTCGGGCGGCGGCGAGCCGCTGATCTACCCCCATATCGCCGAGACCGTGGAACGCCTGGCGGCGGGCGGCATCCGGATCGGCTGCCTCTCGAACGGCGCCATGCTGAAGGGGCGCGTGGCCGAAGCCTTCGCTCGCCACGCCAGTTGGCTCAGGATCTCGATCGACGGCTGGGACGACGCCAGCTATGCCGGCTACCGCAACACCAAGGCCGACGCCTTCGAGCGCCTGATCGACAACCTGACCGCCTTCTCCGCCAGCGGCACGGCTTGCGTGCTGGGCGCCAGCATGATCGTCGACAAGGACAACGCCGGCCACATCGTCGACCTCGGCCGGCGCCTGAAGGCGACGGGCGTCGCCCACCTCAAGGTCTCGCCCTGCATCCTTTCGAACGAGGGGGCCGAGAGCAACGCCTACCACGCGCCGATCTCGGGCCTGGTCCAGGCCCAGATCGCCGAGGCCCGAAGCGCGCTGGAGGACGACCGCTTCCAGATCGTCGACCACTATCACGACCTGGCCGAGACCTTCGAGCGGCCCTACTCGAGCTGCCCCTTCTCACAGCTTCTGACCGTGATCGGCGCCGACCTCCAGGTCTATACGTGCCAGGACAAGGCCTATACGGAATCGGGTCGGCTGGGCTCGATCGCCGAGCGCCGCTTCCGCGACTTCTGGTATTCGGCGGAGAACGCGCAGGCCCTCGCCGCCATCGACCCCGGCCGCGACTGCCAGCACCACTGCGTCGCCGAGGCCAAGAACCGGGTCCTGGTCGAGCACCTGACCACCCACCCCGAACACCGCGCCTTCGTCTAAACGCACTCCCTGTCACGTCGAGGGACGATCTCGACCTTTGGCGCGCCCTCGCGAGGCGAGATTTCGCAGTCCGACGATATCCCGGTCTGGACAGCCCGGTCCCGGAAAGGCATTTTGGGGTCGAGGAGCATCGATCGGATTCCATGACCAGTAAGCGTAGTCGTTCGGGCCGCGCCGCCCACCCCCGGGACGCGGCAACCCTGGTGTTGTTGCGCCAAGTGCGGGGCCGCCCCCGCGTTCTGATGGGCCGGCGCCACAGCGGCCACAAGTTCATGCCCGACCAGTTCGTCTTTCCGGGCGGCCGGGTCGACCGGGCGGATCACTACGCCCCGCCGGCGACGGAGCTGTCGGCACGGGTCGCCGGCCTCTTGCAGCGCTCGGCCTCGCCCGGCCGGGCGCGGGCTTTGGCCCTGGCGGCGGTGCGTGAGACCTTCGAGGAGACCGGCCTGATCCTGGGGAAGCCGATGGCCAAGCCCAAGCGCGTTTCGCCAGCCTGGGCGCCGTTCTACGAGTCCGGCTACGGCCCGGCCCTCGACGGCCTGGAATACGTCACCCGTGCCGTCACGCCGCCGTTCCGGCCACTGCGTTTCGATGCCCGTTTCTTCCTGGTCGTCGATGCCGAGCTCGACGGCAACCTCGGCGGCAGCGGCGAGTTGCTCGATCTCGACTGGATTCCGATTCCCGAGGCGAAAGAGCTGCCGATTCCCGCCATCCAAGAGCGCGTTCTGGGCAGCGTCGAGGAATTCCTCGCCGCGCCCGAGACTTGGCGCCGGCGCCGGACGGTGCCGCGCTATCGCATGCTGCATGGCCGCCGGGTCGTGGAGCACGAATAGGGCCGGGAGCGGACAGGCATGACGACCCAGGCCGCCCCGTCCCGCCCGGTTCGGCCCCGCGACGCCGCCAGCCTGGTGGTGCTGAGGCAACGGCAGCACGGCACGGCGGAAGTGTTGCTCGGCCGCCGTCATTCCCGGCATCGTTTCCTGCCCGACGTCTACGTATTTCCGGGCGGCCGTCTCGACCGCCAGGACTATCGGACACCGCTCAGGGCCGCGCTTCGGCCCGAGGTGGCGGCCCGGCTCGAGCGCCATTGGCCCCGCGGCAAGGCCCAGGGACTCGCTGTCGCCGCCGCCCGCGAGACCTTCGAGGAGACCGGCCTCGCCTTCGGCACCGTCGACGACGGCCGCCTCGTGCCGCATCTCGAGAGTTTCGACTACATCGCCCGGGCGATCACGCCGCCCGACAGCCCGATCCGCTTCCATGCCCGCTTCTTCCTCGCCAATGCCGAGGCGGCCCAGGGCCGGCTCAGGGACAGCGCCGAGCTGCAGGACCTGCGATGGGTGACGCTGCCGGAAGCGCTTCGCATGCCGCTGATCGACGTCACCGAGTTCGTACTACAGGAACTCACGCGCCGCCTCGGCGGCTGGCGCGCGCCCGGCGTTCCGTTCTTCCACTTCCGCCAAGGCGTCGCCCGCGTCCGATATGAGTGACGCCGTCGGCGCCGGGGCACGACGCCGGATCCTGACGGCGATCGTCGTCTGCATGGCGGTCTACGGCATCACGCTCGGCATGACGGCACCGCTGTTGTCGCTGATCCTGGAGGCGCGCGGCACCGAGCGCACGCTCATCGGGCTCAACGCGGCGATGCCGGCGCTGGCGATGCTGCTGGTCTCGCCGCTGATCCCCCGCCTCGTCGGCGGCATCGGCTTCCGGCCGTTCCTCTTCGGTTGCCTCGCCATCGAGCTTGCGACATTTCTGGCGCTGCCGGTCTTCGACCACCTCTACGCCTGGTTCGCCATCCGCTTCGTCATGGGTGCCTCCGGTGGCGGCCTCTTCATCGTCGCCGAGACCTGGATCAACCAGATCGCCGACGACAAGAACCGGGGCCGGATCATGGGACTCTACGTCACCGTGCTCGCGGGCGGCTTCGCCGCCGGGCCGCTGATACTGGTGGTCACCGGCACCGCCGGCTGGACGCCGTTTCTGGTCGGCGCCGGCTTCATTGCCGCCGCCATGCTGCCGCTGACCCGGACCGGCGCCGACGCGCCGGTGCTGGAGGGCCGGGCCAGCTTCTCGATCCTGCGCTTCATCGCCATCGCCCCGACGCTGGCAGGTGCCGTGCTGGTCTTCGCCTTCGTCGAGACCACGCTCTTCGCCCTAATGCCGGTGTTCGCGGTCCGCAGCGGTGCCGCCGAGGCCACGGCGGCGATCATGCTGGCGGTGCTGACCGTCGGCAACGTCGCCGCCCAACTGCCGATCGGGTGGGCCGCCGACCGCTGGGATCGCTACGGCGTCATGATCGCCTGCGCCGCCGCCGGCCTCGCCGGCGCCCTTCTGCTGCCGCTGCTGATCGGCACCGGGGCCGCGCTCTGGCTGATGCTGCTCGTCTGGGGCGGCCTCTTGCCGGGGATCTACACGGTGGCGATGGCGATCCTGGGGCAGCGCTTCCGGGGTGACGATCTGATCACCGCGAATGCCGCCTTCGGCGTCCTCTGGGGCGTCGGCAGCCTGGCCGGACCGGCGCTCGGCGGCGCCGCCATGGACCTGTGGGACCCGCACGGGCTGCCGGCGACGCTGGCCGTCGCCTCGGCGCTCTTTCTCGTCGTTGCCCTGGTTCGCCATGCCGGCCGCGGGCGGCGGGGCTATTGACAGGGCCGTCTCCGGGCTTATCTTTGCCGGCAGGATCTAGGATCAGCAGCGTTCGGAGGTGCCGCCATGGCGAAGCCAGCGACCATGAAGATCAAGCTCGTCAGCACGGCGGGCACCGGCTACTACTACGTCACCAAGAAGAACCCCCGCAAGCAGACGGAAAAGATCGCCATGCGCAAGTACGATCCCGTCGCGCGCAAGCACGTGGAGTTCAAGGAAGGCAAGATCAAGTAGGCCGACCGACCGCGGCACGGCAAGCAACAACGAGGCCCGGCGCATTGCGCCGGGCCTCTGTCGTTTTCGTATCGGTGACGCGCCCCGAGCGGGGCGACGACCGCCAGCCTGTTAGAGCTTGTAGGCCACGTCGTAGCTGGCCTTGCACATCGAGTGGCCGTGGCTGTGATCGCGCTTGATCGACATCGAGATCTTGCTGTCGTCGATCGGCTGGATCTCACGGCCCTTGGCGGCGGCCAACTGCTCCGCCACCTTGTGGATCGATTCCCGGCAGATGGCGATAACCTCTTCCATCTCGGTAACCCACTGATAGCGCGTGTGGCTGAGGTTGAGCTCGAAGCCGTCGGCATTGTAGTTGGCGAGCACGCGCTCGGGCGCGCATCCACCGGTCCTATCGAGTTGGTCGCAGACAGGCGGCAGTGGCGAGCAGGCCGCAAAAATCAGCAGCGGCACCGCCAAAAGGCAAATTCTAAGCACGAGACCCTCCTTGCACTCACGCTGTAATCTCGAATCACGCCTCAATCTGCCTCAGATCGGCGCAAATGTCACAAACGGTTTTCGCGCTTTCTTTGCCGGCACCCACCGTCCACGGCCGAATTCGACCGCATACGGCATTCAGCCGAGAAAGTGCTCCACCGTCTCCAGGAAATGGCGCACCGAGATCGGTTTTGCCAGATAGGCCTCGCAGCCGCCTTCCCTGATCTTCTCCTCATCGCCCTTCATCGCGAAGGCGGTGACGGCAATTACCGGGATCGAGCGCAGGTTGTCGTCCTCCTTGATCCACTTGGTGACCTCGAGGCCCGATATCTCCGGCAGTTGAATGTCCATCAGGATCAGGTCGGGCTTGTGCTCGCGGGCGATCGACAAGGCCTCCATGCCGTCGCTGGTCTGCAGCGTCTGATAGCCATGCGCCTCCAACACGTCGTTGAAGAGCTTCATGTTGAGCTCGTTGTCCTCGACGATCAGTACCGTCTTCATACGGGCGTTCCTTCCGCCTACACTGCTTTCCGTCGCCACCCGGCGGGGGGTTCCGGCGACCCGGGAAGGTGTCGTTGCGCAGACGCCAAGCGCATGCCCGAGGTTGCCGCTACGTTGTCGGGACCAAAATGGTTCGAGATTCTATACATGGTTAATGATTTTTTACTACGTGGTTTACCAAAACGTTACGATGGACGCTGACTACGCCACCATTGTCGCCCTCGGGGCGTTGGAGCACATTGCCGCCGACGACGACCTCCTGCGTCGTTTCATGGCCGAGACCGGGGTCGAGCCGACGACGCTCAGCGAGGCAGCGGCCGAGCCGGCCTTTCTCGCCGGGGTCCTGGACTTTCTACTCTCGGACGAGCCGGCCCTCCTGGCCTATTGCGAGGCCGCCTCGCTGGCGCCCGAATTGCCGATGCGGGCCCGGCGCGCCCTACCCGGAAGCCCGATGGAGGACTAGCCGATGACGCAATCCGGCGACCAGGTTCACGACGAGGTCAGGCGCCAGATCGGGGCGCTCTCGCTCAATCCCGATCGGCCACTCGTGGTCTCCGACGCGGACGAGGTCCTGCTGCAATTCGTCCGGGCGCTCGAAGCCTATTTGGAAGAGCTCGGCCTCTATCTCGATCTCAAGTCCTTCGCGCTGACCGGTAACATCAAGCACGGACGGAGCCACGTCCCGCTCGAGGGCAGCGAGGTCAAGAGCTTGCTCGGCGACTTCTTCGAGCATCGGGTCGAGACGGTCGAGCCGGTGGCGGGCGCCGCCGAGGCCCTGGAGGCCCTGACCGAAAGAGCCCAGATCATCGTCCTCTCCAACGTCCCCTTCGGCCGCGTCGACGCCCGGCGGCGCGGCCTCCGGCGTCACGGTATGGACTATCCGGTCGTCGCCAACGCCGGACCCAAGGGCGGCGCCCTCCAGTTGCTGGCCGAGATCGTGACTGCGCCGGTGTTCTTTCTCGACGACATCCCGGGCAACATCGCCTCGGTGGCGGCGCGGGTGGAACGCGTTACGCGGATGCATTTCGTCGCCGACCCGCGCTTGGCGCGACTACTGGAACCGGCGGAAGACTGTCACGTGCGCCTCGACACTTGGCCGGCGGCGCGCGCCTTCATCGAGGCGCAGCTCGCCGAATTCGATTGAGGTGCCGGGGGCATGCGGATCGGGATCGACCTCGGCGGGACCAAGATCGAAGCCGTTGCCATGGGCGAGAACGGCCGCATCCTGGCCCGCCAGCGGGTCGAGACGCCGCAGGGTGACTACCAAGCAACCCTCGGAGCGACGGCGGAGATCGCGGCCCGGGTCGAGGCCGAGGCCGGCGCCGGCAACGAACCTGCCAGCGTCGGCGTCGCCGTTCCAGGCGCGATCTCGCCCGCGACCGGCGTGGTCAAGAACGCCAATTCCACCTGCCTGATCGGCCAGGCCTTCGACGCCGACCTGGCGCGCCGGCTGGGCCGCCCGGTGCGGATGGCGAACGACGCCAACTGCTTCGCCCTCTCCGAGGCCACGGACGGCGCCGCCCGGGGGGCGGCCTCGGTCTTCGGCGTGATCCTCGGCACCGGCGTCGGCGGCGGCCTGGTGATCGACGGCAAGCTGCACGAGGGCGCCAACCTGATCGCCGGCGAATGGGGCCACAACCCGTTGCCCTGGCCGGACAGATCCGAGCTGCCGGGGCGGCCCTGCTATTGCGGCAAGCGCGGTTGCATCGAGACCTTCTTGTCCGGACCTGGGCTTCGAGCAGAGCATCGGGACGCGACCGGCCACGAGCTGACGCCGCGGGAGATCCTCGAGCTGTCGATGGACGGCGACGCCGCCGCAGAAGCGACCCTGGCGCGCTACGAGCAGCGCCTCGCCAAGGCGCTCGCCGCTGTCGTCAACGTCGTCGACCCGGAGGTCGTGGTGCTGGGCGGCGGGCTCTCCAACATCGACCGCCTGTATCGGAACGTGACCGCGCTCTGGGGCGCCTTTGTCTTTTCCGACGAGGTCGCGACCCGGCTGGTCAAGGCCGAGCACGGCGATTCGAGCGGTGTGCGGGGCGCGGCCTGGCTCTGGCCCGAGGACCGCGCGCCATGAGCGAGCCCGGCTTCTGCCGCGATTGCCTGGCCGCCGTCGGCGCGGAACCCGGGCGCTGCCCGGCCTGCGGCTCGCCCCGCCTGCTGCGCCATCCCGAGCTCGCCACGCTGTCGATCGCACATCTCGATTGTGACGCCTTTTACGCCACGATCGAGAAACGCGACGCGCCCGCACTGCGGGACCGACCGGTGATCGTCGGCGGCGGCCGCCGCGGCGTCGTCAGCGCCGCCTGCTACATCGCCAGGACTTTTGGCGTCCACTCGGCGATGCCGATGTTCAAGGCCCTGAAGGCTTGTCCGGACGCCGTCGTGATCCGACCCGACATGGCGAAATATGCCGCCGTCGGCCGTCAGGTGCGGGCGATCTTCAAGGCGGCGACTCCACTGGTGGAGCCCCTATCGCTAGACGAGGCCTTCCTGGACCTGACCGGCACCGAGGCCCTGCACCGGCGGAGCCCGGCCGAGACCCTGGCCCGGATCGCCGACGAGATCGAAAGCGAGATCGGCGTCACCGCCTCGATCGGTCTCAGCTACAACAAGTTCCTGGCCAAGGTCGCCTCGGATTTGGACAAGCCGCGCGGCTTTGCCGTGATCGGCCGAGCGGACGCCCTGGACTTCCTGGCCCGGCAGCCCGTCAGCGTCATCTGGGGTGCCGGCAAGGCCCTGCAGGCGAGGCTAGCGGCCGACGGCATCAGCCGAATCTCCCAGCTTCGCGAAATTCCCGAAGCCACCCTGGTGGCCCGCTACGGCGCCATGGGGCGGCGCATGGCCCGCTTCGCCTGGGGCGAGGACGACCGCAAGGTCGACGCCAACGCACCGGCCAAGAGCATCTCGGCGGAAACCACCTTCGAGATCGACATCGCCGATTTCGACCGCCTCGAGGCCAAGCTCTGGCGGCTGGCGGAAAAGGTCTCAGGCCGGCTGAAACGGGCCGAGCTGGCCGGCCGCACGGTCACCCTCAAGCTTCGGACCGACCGCTTCAAGATCCGCACCCGTAGCGTCACGCTGGCCAATCCGACGCAACTGGCCGACATCTTGCACCGCAACGCGGCGGCGCTACTGCGGCGCGAGACCGACGGCACGGCCTTCCGCTTGATCGGCGTCGGGGCCAGCGCCCTGGTCCCGGCCGAGACCGCCGACCCGCTCGACCTCGCCGACCCGGAGGCAGGCCGGCGGGCCCAGACGGAGCGTGCTCTCGACGACGTGCGCGCCCGCTTCGGCGGCAACGCCATCACCAAGGGACGGGGCTTGCGCGATCGCTGATCGGCAGTGGGACGCGCGCCCTCAACAGTCGGGCTTCGGCAACGCCTCCAGCTGCGCCAGCGTGCCGGCGAGGGCGAAATCGCCGTAGTCGAGCGTCAGCTCGGTGAAGATCCCGTTCTGGTAGAGCCGAAAGCCGACTTCGAACTCGGGCGTTCCGGGCGCCTGATCGGGCTTGGGGTGAACGGGAAAGAAAGCCAGTTGGGCCGGCCAGGAACGCTGTCCGTGCAACAGCGCGTGGCCGCCGTTCTCGTCTTCCGTCGCCAGCGGACGCTCGGACCCGATGACGGAGAAAGTGTCGTAGAGGCCGTCTTGACGCGAGCCGTCGAAGACCAGGATGCCGATGCTTCGCTTGCCCGATTCGGCGGCGCGGACCAGCAGGACCACCTGTTCGGTAGGAAAGACCGTGCCCCGGGGCAACGCCAGCTCGTGCGCCTCGGGTTTCGTGAAGGTCGCGCCGCCGGCCCCGCCGGACTTCTCCAGCGCTGCCTTGCCCTTGACCTCCTCGACCAGCTTGCCGTTGATCTCGTTTTTCGCCGAATAGCGAAAGGCGAGGCCGTCCAGGCTCTCCCACGAGGTGATCTGGAAATCGTTGATGACTCGTTGGCCGCGTGCGTCAGTCACTTCGGTCAGCATGCGCTGATTGACGATGTAGCCCTCGCAGTTCTCGGACCATTCCATGGCCAGGCGTCCCGACAGCCCGCTGATGCCACCGCCATCGCGGGATCGGCTGAGCGTCAGGTCGTAGACCGCGCGGTGCGATTGCAGCGCGAAACCGGCGGCCTCGGCGATACCGCAAAGAGCGAGACTCACTACTAGAACGACCGGCAACCGCCACATGAAACCATTCCCCGGATCAGACTCCCCTCCGGCCTGGGCGAGGCCGGCGCAAGAGCAATCATAGCAAACAAAAGGTTAACGGTAACTTGGCCCGGATGCGAGATGGCGCGGAAGCAAAGCGGCGACCCGCCTCCCGGCACGAATTTCTCCTACGGCAGTTCTTGCCCAAAGGCACCCTGGCGTCGACCCGGCCCCCGCGCCGCCAAGTGAGGAAATCACTGGCTTTCCGGGTGGTATGGTTCTTGCGAAGAAGATCCGGCGTCGGCCGCGGTCGGCCTATGGACCAGTCTGGAAAGAAGAGAGCAACAGCATGACGGATTCGGCCTATTTCGGCCTCGCGGAGGCCGGCACCCTCTCGGAAGTCACCACCAGCGAGGCCAAGGCGTCGCTCTCCCACTTCGTGAACCGATTCGCCAGGGCCGGTCTGGATCCTTGGGACCTGGTCAACCAGGCGATGAGCGTGGCGGCCGAGGCGCAGCGCACGATCGCGCAGCAGCAGTCGCGGATCGCCCGCCTCGAAGACCTGCTGGTCAAGGACGAGCTGACCGGGCTCTTGAACCGCCGCGGCCTGGAGGATGCGTTCACCAAGGCGCTCGATCTCGCCAACCGGCACGGCGAGGGCGGTGTGCTCGCCTATATCGACCTCGACGACTTCAAGGAGATCAACGACACCTTCGGCCATGGTGCGGGCGATCTCGTGTTGAAACGAGTTAGTCGGATCCTGTCGGAAAGCGTGCGCGCCAGCGACGTGGTCGCCCGTCACGGCGGCGACGAGTTCGCGGTCCTGATGGTCCGCGCCGACCACCACGAGGCCATGGGCCGGGCGCAAGCGTTCGACGATGTTCTGAACCAAGCCACGGTCAGCGTCGACAAGAAAATGATCCAGATCCGGGCCAGTCTGGGCACCGCCATCTTCTCCCCCGGCGACCACCAGGCGGAGATCCTGCGTCGGGCAGACGAGGAGATGTACCGCAACAAGCGCAGCCGCGCCTCCGGCCTCGGGCTCTTGAACTAGGCACCAGGGCCGAGGATTGCGACTCAGCCCGCCCCCGCCGGCTGTTGCTGGGTGATGCGGTGAATGCCGCCGCCTCCGGCGGCGATCTCCAAGGCCGGCACCTGCACGACGCGGCGGTCGGGAAAGGCGTCGGCGACGCGAGCCATCGCCACCTCGTCAATGGGATCGCCGAAGCTGGGCATGACGACGGCGCCGTTGGCGATATAGAAGCTGAGATAGGATAGCGGCAGCCGGCCCGCGGCGCCGTTCCTGGGCGCCGGCAGCGGCAACTCGATCACCTCCAGCATTCGGCCGAGACCGTCGCGCGCCTCGCGGATCGTCTCCAGGTTCTCCCGCAAGGGGGCCGCGTTGGGATCGGCCGGGTCGGAGGCGACGGCGCACATCACGCGGCCGGGCGCCACGAAGCGGGCGACGTTGTCGACATGACCGTCGGTGCCGTCGTCCACGAGGCCGTGCGGCAACCAGATGATCTTCCTGACACCGAGATAGAGGGCCAGCCGTTCCTCGATCTGACGGCGGTCGAGGGTCGGGTTGCGGTTGGCGTTCAAGAGACAAGACTCGGTCGCCAACAGCGAGCCCTGGCCATCGACATGGACGGCCCCCCCTTCCAGCACCATCGGTGCCTCGTAGCGGCCGGCGTCGAGGCGTTCCAACAGATCGGTGGCGAGACGGGCGTCGCGGTCGTGCGGATGGCTGCGGTTGCCGCATCCGTTAAAGCGCCAGCTCGCCCCGGCGATCCGGTCGCCAGGGCCCTTGAGGAAGATCGGGCCGTTGTCGCGGGTCCAGGAATCGTCGATCTCGGCCGGCAGTATCTCGACCTTGCGGGCCAACTGCAGGGTCGCCATCGGGACCAGGGCCGGCGGCGTCAACATGGTCACGGGCTCGAACGCCGAGATCGTCCGCGCGACCTCGGCGAAGGCCCGGCAGGCGGCCTCGAACTGCTGGCCCCAAAGCTCCAGGCGACATGGCCAGGCCATCCAGCAACGCCGGTGCGGCGCCCACTCCGCCGGCATGGCGTAGCCGTCCATGGCGGGAGTCGAATCGGTCACGCTACGCTCTCTCGCCCCCTCGGTATCAACCCTCGGTGCCCCTCGCGAGTGGGCCAGCATAGGCGATCCGAGTATGCCGCGCGAGCAACGCTGCCGGCGTCGTCGAATATCCTTTTGCGAGGCGGCGTCACTCGTGCGTATGATCGAAGCGTCGGCACCTTGCCGACGCGCCACGCCCAACGACTACGACCACGACAGCAAGCGAAGGAGGGTAGGTCCGCCATGGCCGGAAAGATCGACGCACGTCTCGAGGAACTGGGTATCTCGCTGCCGGCCGCACCGGCGCCCGCCGCCAACTATCTGCCCTACACGGTCGGTGGCAACACGGTCTACATCGCCGGCCAGGTGCCCTTCGTCGACGGCGCGCTCAAGCACAAGGGTCGGGTCGGCGAGACCTACACCGTCGAAGAGGCACGAGAGGTGGCGCGGATTTGTGCCCTCAACATCCTGGCGCAGCTCAAGGCGGCCTGCGAGGGCGACCTCGACCGCGTCGTCCGCTGCCTGAAGCTGGGCGGCTTCGTCGCCTGCGCCGAGGGTTTCGGCGAGATGCCGGAAGTGGTCAACGGGGCCTCGGACCTAATGGTCGAGGTCTTCGGCGAGGCCGGGCGGCACGCCCGCTTCGCGGTCGGTACCAACGCCCTGCCGCGCGGCGTGCCGGTCGAGGTGGACGCCATATTCGAGATCTCGTGACGCCGCCGGCTTGGCTCAGCCGGCAGCCGATCGCGCATCGCGGCCTGCACGACGGCGACGCCGGCGTTCCGGAGAACTCGCGGGCCGCCTTCGAGGCGGCGATTGCGGCCGGCTATGCGATAGAGCTCGATCTGCAACGCTCGGCCGACGGCGCCGCCATGGTGTTTCACGACGGCGACCTCGACCGCATGACCGAGGAGAGCGGCCCGGTCACCGCCCGCGCTGCGGCCGAGCTCGGCCGCATTCGCTTGAGCGGCAGCACGGAAACCATCCCGACGCTGGCCCAAGTGCTGGACGACGTCGCCGGGCGCGCGCCCATCCTGGTCGAGATCAAGAGCTGGCACCGTCCGGTCGGCGGCCTCGAAGCGGCGGCGCTCAGCCACTTGCAGGACTATGACGGCGCCGTCGCGGTGCAGTCCTTCGATCCGGCGAGCCTGGCCTGGTTCCGCCACCATGCCCCCGGTATCCGGCGCGGCCAGATCGGCCACCGCTACCGGCACTTGCGCCACGGGCGCTCCGCCTGGCAGCGGTTCTTGTTGCGCAATCTGCTTCTCTCGGGCCAATCGCGGCCCCATTTCATCGCCTACGACATCGACGACCTGCCCCACCCGGCTCCGGCCCTGGCGCGGCGCCTGGGCCTGCCGCTGCTGGCCTGGACGGTGCGTTCCGAGGCGGCCTGGGAGAAGGCGCGCGGTCTTGCCGACAACGTCATATTCGAGCAGATTCGGCCCTGAGGGACCGGCTGGAGCAAGGATGCATCAGTAATTCATGGGTGACTTCGAGCCCGATACGGTGACGGTCCGGATCGCCGGCGGCATGGCGGAGATTCCGGCCGCCGACTGGGACGCCTGCGCCGGCACCGACAATCCCTTCCTGCGCCACGCCTTCCTGGAAGCATTGGAGGAGAGCGGCTGCGTCCGGCCCGAGACCGGCTGGGCCCCCTACCACGTCGTCATCGAGGACGAGGACGGCCGCCTCCAGGGCGGTGCCCCGCTCTACCTCAAAGGCCATTCCAGGGGCGAGTTCATCTTCGATTACGGCTGGGCCGACGCCTACGAAAGGGCCGGCGGTCAATACTACCCGAAGCTCCTGTCGGCGGTCCCCTTCACCCCCGTCACCGGGCCCAGGCTGCTGTCGCGCCCCGGGCTCGACCGGACCGAGATGATCGACAAGCTGGCCTCGGGCTGCATCGCGGTGGCGCGCCAGCTCGAGGTCTCGTCGCTGCACATCAACTTTCCCACCGAGACGGAGTGGCGCCGGCTCGGCGCGCTCGGCCTGTTGCAGCGGACCGACCAGCAGTTCCACTGGCTGAACGAGGGCTACGACTGCTTCGACGATTTCCTGGGCGCGCTGACCTCGCGCAAGCGCAAGACGATCCGCAAGGAGCGGCGCGGCGCCCAAGAGAGCGGCATCGAGATCGAGGTGATCGGCGGCGACCGGCTGACGGAGGCACACTGGGACGCCTTCTACGGCTTCTATCAGGACACCGGCAGCCGCAAATGGGGCCGCCCCTACCTCAACCGCCAGTTCTTCAGCCTGATCGGCGAGCGGATGGCGAACGAGATCGCCCTCGTCATGTGCAGCCGAGACGGCCGCTGGATCGCCGGCGCCCTCAATTTCGTCGGCAGCGAGACGCTTTTCGGGCGCTACTGGGGCTGCATCGAGGACCACCGCTTCCTGCACTTCGAGGCTTGCTATTATCAGGCCATCGACTACGCCATCCGCCACGGCCTGAAATGCGTCGAGGCCGGCGCGCAGGGGCCGCACAAACTGGCGCGCGGCTATCTGCCGACCCATATCTACAGCGCTCACTGGATCAGCGAGCGACGCTTCCGCGACGCGGTCGAGGACTACCTCCAGCACGAGCGCCGCGAGGTCGACCGGGACATCGCCCACCTGGCCGAGTACGCTCCCTTCAAGAACGATCAGGGGACGGCCGAGAACGAGTAGGCGCCGCCGGATTGCGCTATAATGCCGATGCGGTATGGAGCCGACGGCACCTCGGCGTCATTGCGAGCGAACGTAGAGAGCGCGGCAATCCAGGGAACCTCCATGGCGTGCTTGGTTTTCGCGGCGCGTCACGCGGCCCCTGGATCGCCACGGGGCTACGCCCCTGGCGAAGATGTCCGCAGGCGCCGAGAGATCGGTTCATAGACCCATTGGATTGAGCGTCCGAGCGATACCACGAACTCGAGCGGCACCGAGGCAGCGATGGACAAGAAGCAGCATCTTCACTTCTGGTATTTCGTCCTGGCACTCTTTGGCGTCCTGCTGCTGCAGCAGTTGCTGACCACCGGTCAGCAGGTCGAGCGGCTGGAATACAGCGAGTTCCAGGCGCTGGTGAAGCAAGGCGAGGTCGAGCGCGTCGTCATCACCGAGACCCAAGTCCGCGGCACCCTGAAGGCGCCGCTGCCGAGCGGCAAGAGCGCCTTCGTGACCACCCGCGTCGCGCCCGAGGTGGCGCAGGAACTCGACAAATATGGCGTCAGCTATACCGGCGGCACCGAGAAGACGTTGCTGCGTGAGATCCTCTCTTGGATCTTCCCGGTGCTGCTCTTCGTCGCCATCTGGATGTTCATCATTCGCCGCGCCGCCGACCGCTTCGGCCCCGGCGGCATGCTCTCGATCGGCAAGAGCAAGGCCAAGGTCCTGGTCGAGAAGTCGACCGGTGTCACCTTCGAGGACGTCGCCGGCGTCGACGAGGCCAAGGAGGAGCTGGAAGAGATCGTCGCCTTCCTGAAGGATCCCGGTACCTACGGCCGGCTCGGCGCCAGAATGCCCAAGGGCGTCCTGCTGGTCGGCCCGCCCGGCACCGGCAAGACGCTCCTGGCTCGCGCCGTCGCCGGCGAGGCGGCGGTGCCCTTCTTCCAGATGAGCGGCTCGGAGTTCGTCGAGATGTTCGTCGGCGTCGGCGCCGCCCGGGTCCGCGACCTCTTCGAGCAGGCCCGCAAGAGCGCACCTTGCATCATCTTCATCGACGAGTTGGACGCGCTCGGCCGGGCCCGCGGCCTGTCGCCGCTCGGCGGTGGCCATGACGAGAAGGAGCAGACTTTGAACCAGCTCCTCTCCGAGCTCGACGGCTTCGACCCCTCCACCGGCGTCGTCCTGTTGGCGGCCACCAACCGGCCGGAGATCCTGGACCCGGCGCTTCTGAGGGCCGGCCGCTTCGACCGCCAGGTCCTGGTCGACCGGCCCGACAAGGGCGGCCGGCTCGCCATCCTCAAGGTCCACGGGCGCAAGATCGAGCTCGACCAGGACGTCTCCATCGAGCAGGTGGCGGCGCTGACGCCGGGCTTCACCGGCGCCGACCTCGCCAACCTCGTGAACGAGGCGGCGACCCTGGCGACGCGGCGCGGCGGTCAGCGGGTCACCCTCGACGACTTCACCCGGGCGATCGAGCGCATCGTCGCCGGCCTGGAAAAGAAGAGCCGGATCCTGAACGAGTTGGAGCGCCGCGTCGTCGCCCACCACGAGATGGGCCACGCGCTCGTGGCCCTGGCGCTGCCGGGCACCGACCCGGTGCACAAGGTCTCGATCATCCCGCGCGGCGTCGGGGCGCTGGGCTACACGCTGCAACGGCCGACCGAGGACCGCTTCCTGATGACCCGAGGAGAGCTGGTGGACAAGATGGCCGTGCTCTTGGGCGGCCGGGCGGCAGAGGACCTGATCTTCGACGAGCTGTCGACCGGGGCCGCCGATGACCTCTCCAAGGCGACCGACATCGCCCGCGGCATGGTAACCCGTTACGGCATGGTCGAGGGCTTGGGCCAGGTCACCTACGAGACCGACCCCGCCCCCTTCCTGCAGCCCCAGGGCGGCGTGCCGCAATTCGGCGAGGTGCGCCGCTACAGCGAGGAGACGGCGCGCGAGATCGACTGCGCCGTGCGCAAGCTGGTCGACGCCGCGTACACGCGGGCACGGGCGCTCTTGGAATCGAACCGCGAGGTCCTGAAACGCTCGGCCGGAGCGCTTTTGGAGCGCGAGACCCTGACCGAGGAGGATCTCGGCGCCTTCGCCGCCGAGCTGCACGGCGAGCAGCCGCACGCGGCGGAATGACGGGAGGTTCGGGCTAGCGCTTGAGCCGGGCGCCGCAGCGCCGGCAGAGGCCCGCTGCGGTGATACCGCGCAGCGTCGCCGTGGTGTCGCAGGCCGGGCAACGCAGATGCTCGATCAGGGCTGAGAAGGGCACCAAGGTCGCCAACGCCACGGCGGTCAACGGCAAGCCTAGGCCGAAGAGGGCGATCGCCGCCGCCATCCAGCCGCCCCAGCTCCATTTTCGGTAGCGGCGCGAGCGGCGTTGATACTCGGCCATCGCCTTCAACTCGGCGAGCGTCGTCGGCGTCCGCCGCTGCCATTGCCGGCGAACGGGCGCGGGCTGGCGAAGCTGGCGTTGGCGGGCCGCCCAGGCCAGCGCCGTCGCCACCAGCATCGGGGCGACGAACAACCCGCCGAAGACGAGAACGAGCAACGCATTCTGGCTCATGGGAACCTCGCTGCCGCCATCCTAGGTCCGGGCAGACGACGAAGGAAGCGGAATTGCGACGCTGGCGCGGACAGGTCCCGATATCCTAGGCTTCGAACAGGCTGGCGCGTTCGCCGCCCGGGAAGTCAAGGAGATGACGATGAACACGGCAACCGACTGTATCTTCTGCAAGATCGTCGCCGGCGAGATTCCCTGCTTCAAGCTCTTGGAAACCGATGCCGTGCTCTCCTTCATGGACATCAACCCCTACAACGAGGGCCATTGCCTGGTGATCCCGAAGGCGCATGCGGTCAACCTCTACGAGGCCGACGATTCGGATCTCGCCGCCTGTATCGCCGCCGCCAAGCGGGTCGCCGCCGCGGTCAACGAGGTCGTCGCCCCCGACGGCATCAACCTCGTGCAGGCCAACGGGCCGGGCGCCGGCCAGTCGGTCTTCCACTTCCATTTTCACATCTTCCCGCGCCGGGACGGCGACGGCGCGATGCTCAACTGGGGCTACGAAGAGGGTGATATGGAGGCGATCGGCGCGCTCGCCGAAAAGATCCGGGCTGCCATCGGGTAGCCGCGGTTGGAGCGAGACTACCCTGAAGCTGCAATGGCGGGTGTCCGCGGCCACCGCTGCGCGGTCATTGCGAGCGAGCAGAGCGAGCGCGGCAATCCAGCAAACGGCGATGCCGCGCTGGCTCGCCAAATCACATCGTCATTCTGGATCGCCGCGGCGCTACGCGCCTCGCGATGACGGTCGCAAGGGCCGCGAGGGCGAGCCCGGGCTGCGGATCAACTTTGATTCTCTCTGAAGGCCACGCCGGACCTCACTTCACCGGCACGGGCACCTTGTCGTCGCGGGTCGCGGGCGGCTTGGCCGGGGGCTTGGGCCGCTTGGCCGGCTTCTTGCCTTCCTCGATGTCGAAGCTGAGGGCGCCGTCCTCGACATCGATCCGGACCACACCACCCTTGACCAGGCGGCCGAACAAGAGCTCGTCGGCGAGCGGCTGCTTGACGAACTCCTGAATGACCCGGGCCAGCGGCCGGGCGCCGTTCAGCGGGTCGTAGCCCTTGTCGGAAAGCCACTTGCGGGCCGCGTCGGTGAGCTCGAAGGAGACGTCGCGCTCGCCGAGCTGGCTTTCCAGCTCGATCATGAACTTGTCGACGACGCGGAGCACGATCTCCGGCCCGAGCGAAGCGAAGCCGATCACCGCGTCGAGGCGGTTGCGGAACTCCGGCGTGAACATACGCTTGATCGCTTCTTCGTCCTCGCCCTCGCGCTCCTCGCGGCCAAAGCCCATCGCCATCTTCGACATCTCGGCAGCACCGGCGTTGGTGGTCATGATCAGGACCACGTTGCGGAAGTCGACCTGCTTGGCGTTGTGGTCGGTGAGCTTGCCGTAGTCCATGATCTGCAAGAGGATGTTGAAGAGGTCGGGATGGGCCTTCTCGATCTCGTCCAGCAGCAGCACGGCATGGGGGTGCTGGTCGATCGCATCGGTCAGCATGCCGCCCTGATCGAAGCCGACATAACCTGGCGGGGCGCCGATCAGACGGCTGACCGAATGGCGCTCCATGTATTCCGACATGTCGAAGCGGACCAGCTCCATGCCCATGATCCGGGCCAACTGGCGCGCCACCTCGGTCTTGCCCACGCCGGTGGGGCCCGAGAAGAGGTAGCTGCCGACCGGCTTCTGGGGCTCGCGCAGGCCGGCGCGGGCCATCTTGACGGCGGTCGAGAGGGCGGTGATCGCCTGGTCCTGGCCGTAGACCACCTGCTTCAATTCGTCGGCCAGGTTCCGCAAGCTCTCCGTATCGGTCTTGGAGACAGACTTCGGCGGGATGCGGGCGATCTTGGCGACGATACCCTCGACGTCCTTGACCCCGATGGTCTTGCGCCGGCGCGATTCCGGCAGCAGCATCTGCGCAGCACCGACCTCGTCGATAACGTCGATCGCCTTGTCGGGAAGCTTGCGGTCGTGGATGTATTTCGAGGACAGCTCGACCGCCGCCTTGACCGCGCCGTTGGTGTAGCGAATGCGGTGGTAGTCCTCGTAATAGGGCTTCAAGCCCTTCAGGATCTTCACCGCGTCCGCGATCGAGGGCTCGCTGACGTCGATCTTCTGGAACCGGCGCAACAGCGCCCGGTCCTTCTCGAAGTGGTTTCGGAACTCCTTGTAAGTGGTCGAGCCGATGCATCGAATGGTGCCGCTGGCGAGCGCCGGCTTGAGCATGTTGGAGGCGTCCATGGCGCCGCCCGAGGTGGCGCCGGCGCCGATCACGGTGTGGATCTCGTCGATGAAGAGGATCGCCCCCTCCATCTGCTCGAGCTCTTGGATGACCGCCTTCAAGCGTTCCTCGAAGTCGCCGCGATAGCGCGTGCCCGCCAGCAGCGAGCCCATGTCGAGGGCGTAGATGGTGGCGTCGTCGAGCACGTCGGGGACCTCGCCCAAGACGATGCGGCGGGCCAACCCCTCGGCGATCGCGGTCTTGCCGACGCCCGGGTCGCCGACATAAAGGGGGTTGTTCTTCTGCCGCCGGCAAAGGATCTGGATGGTCCGCTCCAGCTCCGGCTCGCGCCCGATCAGGGGGTCGATGCGGCCGCTGCGGGCCTTGTCGTTCAGGTTGACGCAATAAGCGTCCAGCGCCTCGCTGCCCTCTTTGGCGGCCGGCTCGCCCTCGCTGGCCGGGTCGTCGACGCCGCGGACGGTCCGCTGCTCGCCCATGCCGGGCGCCTTGGCGACGCCGTGGCTGATGTAGCTGACGGCGTCGAGCCGGGTCATCTCCTGCTCTTGCAGGAAATAGACGGCGTGGCTCTCGCGCTCGGCGAAGATCGCCACCAGCACGTTGGCGCCGGTGACCTCGTCGCGGCCCGACGATTGGACATGATAGACGGCGCGCTGGATCACGCGCTGAAAGCCCGAGGTCGGCTTGGCGTCCTCGTCGCTCTCGATCACCAGGCCGGCCAGCTCCTCGTCCAGATAGGCGATCAAGTGCTCGCGCAGCTCGTCGACCTTGGCATTGCAGGCCCGCATCACAGCCAGCGCGTCGGCGTCGTCCAAGAGAGCGAGCAGCAAGTGCTCCAGCGTGGCGTACTCGTGGCGTCGCTCGTTCGCCAGGCGGAGCGCCCGGTGCAAACTCTGTTCCAGCTCTGAGGCGAAGGACGGCATCACTCTTTTTCCATGGTGCACTGCAGCGGATGCTGGTGCTTGCGGGCGAAATCGACGACCTGGACCACCTTGGTCTCGGCCACATCATAGGTGTAGACGCCGCAGACGCCCACCCCGCGGCGATGGACGTGCAGCATTATACGCGTCGACTCTTCCCGGTTCTTGTGAAAGAACCGCTCCAAGACGTGGACGACGAACTCCATCGGCGTGTAATCGTCGTTCAACAGCAACACCTTGTACATCGACGGCTTTTTCGTCTTTGCCTTGGTGCTGGTAACGACGCCGGTGCCGATGTCGGAATCTCCGTTGCGGTCTTGATCGCTCATGGCGCGAGCGCGCTCTCCTTCGCAATTCAGGCCCGACTGGTTCATTATATCGGTCATCCGAGGCCGCTTGCAAAGGGGCATGAGTGCGCGCGCTCGGCCATCGGATTGGCCTGGGCACGCCCTTGATGCCCCCTTATCCACCGTCGCTGGTTAGCAAGTCATTAACCTCGCTCGGCGATACTGGCAGGCGACCACCCAGAGATACTGCCCAGTCATGGCAATCAAAATTGGACAAATGATTGGAAATCTACGTAGTATCGACGGTGATTCTAAGATTTCGGTTTCACTGACGACGGGGTAACGGGCGTGAATTCTTCTGTCATCGGCGGGAAGACATGCGCCTAGGTCGGACGACCTCACGCGCGCTGACGCTGATCGCGGGCATCGCCATCGGCATCGCCGGCCTTTCGGGCCAGGCGTCGGCGAAGTACGCCGCCATCGTGGTCGACGCCGACAGCGGCGTGGTGTTGCACGCCCGCAACGCCGATACGCGGCGCTATCCGGCCTCGCTGACCAAGATCATGACGCTCTACCTTACCTTCGAGGCGATCGAGAGCGGCCGCGTCAAGCTCGGCGACCGGGTTCGCTTCTCCGCCAAGGCGGCCCGCCAGCCGCCCTCGAAGATCGGCCTCAAGAAGGGACAGAGCCTCAAGGTCGAGGAAGCGATCCTGTCCCTGGTGACCAAATCGGCGAACGATGTCGCGGTGGCCCTGGCCGAGCATCTCGCCGGCTCGGAAGCCGCCTTCGCCAAGCGAATGACGGAGCGTGCCCGACAGCTAGGCATGAAGCAGACGACCTTCCGCAACGCCTCGGGCTTACCGGACACGGGCCAGCGGACGACGGCGCGCGACATGGTCAAGCTGGCCCTCGCCTTGATCAAGAACTACCCGCGCTACTACGGATACTTCTCGCGCAAGAGCTTCCGCTTCAAGGGCGCGACGTATCGCAACCACAACCGCCTGCTGGGCCGCTACCAGGGCATCGACGGGATCAAGACCGGCTATATCCGCGCCTCCGGCTTCAACCTCGTCGCCTCGGTCAATCGCGGCGGCCGGCGCCTGATCGGGGTCGTCTTCGGCGGCCGCTCGGCGCATAGCCGCGACAACAAGATGCGCAAGCTGATCGACGGCAGCTTCTCTCGCTTGACCAAGCTGGCCAAGATCCGCCCGGCGCCGATCCCGGCCCACAAGCCACTGCTGACGCAGCGCCAAGCCGCATTCGGCGAAGACGACTGGCGGGTCCAGGTCGGGGCCTTCGACAGCTATACGGCGGCGCAAAGGCGGGCCTTGGCGGCGGCGAGCGCCGTCTCCGACCTGCTGAAGCAGTCGGGCATCGCCATCGTCGCCGGCCGTGACCGGCTCTACCGGGCCCAGTTGACCTCGCTGAACGCCGAGCGGGCAGAGCGGATCTGCGACGCCCTCAAGGCCCGGAACTTCGACTGCGTGACGCTGTCGCCGTCGCGCGCGCAAGCCGCCACCCTCGCCTTCGATCAGGGCTGACGCGACGCCCCCTCGAGCACCGCATAGGCGGCCGCGATGCTTGCCGCGAGGCCGGCATTCGCGACCGCCAAGGCGTGATTGACGGCCAGCGTCCGCCCCTCCGACAGCTCGTTCAGACGGCGCAACAGGAACGGCGTCAAGGCACCGCCCCTGACACCCTCGGCGGCGGCCTCCGTCGCCGCCGCGGCGAGCAGCCGATCGAGCTCCGCCGCCGGCAAGGCCAGCTCCGACGGCGGCGGATTGCAGAGCACCAAGCCGCCGGCCCCTTCGAGACTCCAGTGCGCCGCCAGCAGGCGCGCCGCCGCCGCTGCGTCATCGACCCGATGCTCCAGGCCGAGGCCGCTCTCGCCCGTGTGGAAGGCGGGAAACTCGTCGACGCCATAGCCGAGCACGGGCACACCGACGGTCTCCAGCGTCTCCAGGGTCGCCGCCAGGTCGAGGATCGACTTGGCGCCGCTGCAGACCACGGCCACGGGCGCGCGGGCGATCTCCATGAGGTCGGCCGAGACATCGGCCGGTCCGGTGCCGGGGTGGACGCCGCCGATACCGCCGGTGGCGAAGACCCGAACACCCGCCATGGCCGCGATGCGAGCGGTAGCCGCCACCGTGGTGGCGCCGAGAGCCCCGCTGGCCAGTACGGGACCGAGGTCGCGGGCCGAGCATTTAAGGCTGTCCTCGTTCGCCAGCCGGACGAGTTCGCCGTCGTCCAGCCCCACGCGGACGGCGCCGTCGATGACGGCGACCTGGGCCGGCACCGCGCCTTCGGCCCGGACCGCCGCCGCCATCTCTCGCCCGACGGCGAGGTTTTGGGGGCTGGGAAAGCCCTGGGCCACGATGCTGCTTTCCAGCGCGACCACCGGCCTGCCCTCGGCGAGAGCCTGGTGGACCTCGTCGGCGATCCCGAGCGATCCGGCCGCCATGCCCCCTCGCCTCGCCGACCGTGCCTCAGCCCGGCACCACGCCGGGCTCGGGAACCGGCCGGCCGACGGAGACGTAATCGAAGCCGCGAGCGGCGACGTCCTCGGGCCGGTAGATGTTGCGCAGGTCGACGATCACGTCGCCTTGCATCAGGTCACGGATCCGGTCGAAATCGAGGGCCCGGAACTCATCCCATTCGGTGACGATGACGATCGCGTCGGCGCCCTGCATCGCCTCGTAGGCGTCGGCGCACAAGGCGACGTCGGGCAAGAGCTGGGCAGCCTCGGCGGGCTGCACCGGATCGAAGGCCTGTATTCGGGCACCGGCGGCCTGCAAGGCCGGCAGGATGACGAGGCTCGGCGCGTCCCGCATGTCGTCGGTGTTGGGCTTGAAGGTGAGGCCCAGCACGGCGACGGTCTTGCCCGCGACGTCGCCGCCGCAGGCGGCGATCACCTTCTCCGCCATGGCCCGCTTGCGGTCCTCGTTCACTTTCACGACCGAGCCGACGATCTGAAGGTCGAGTTCCAGATCCTGCGCCGTCTGGAGAAGCGCCAGCGTGTCCTTCGGGAAGCAGCTGCCGCCGTAACCGGGGCCGGCATGCAGGAACTTGGCCCCGATCCGCCCGTCGAGGCCGATGCCGCGGGCGACGTCCTGAACGTCAGCGCCTGTCCTCTCGCACAAGTTGGCGATCTCGTTGATGAAGGAGATCTTGGTGGCGAGGAAGGCGTTGGCCGCGTACTTGATCAGCTCTGCGGTGGCCCGGCCGGTGAACAGCACCGGGGTCTCGTTCAGGAACAGCGGCCGGTAGAGCTCGCGCACGACCTCGCGCGCACGTTTGCTGGCGGTGCCGACGACGATGCGGTCGGGACGCGTGAAGTCGCCGATCGCCGAGCCTTCGCGCAGAAACTCCGGGTTCGAGGCGACGTCGAAGTCGGCCTCGGGGTTGTGGCGGCGGATGGCCTCGTCGACGGCGTCGCCGGTGCCGACCGGCACCGTCGACTTGGTCACGACGACAGTGTAGTCGCGGAGCGCCGGCGCCAGCTCTTCGGCCGCCTGCATGACGTAAGTGAGATCGGCATGGCCGTCGCCGCGTCGGCTGGGCGTGCCGACGGCGATGAAGACGGCATCCGATTGGCCGACCGAGGGTCCGAGATCGGTCGTAAAGTCGAGCCGTCCGGCCTCCACGTTGCGGGCCACGAGGTCATCCAGGCCGGGCTCGTAGATCGGCATCCGCCCGCGCTTGAGCATGGCGATCCTGTCGGCGTCCTTGTCGACGCAGGTGACATGGTGGCCGAATTGCGAGAAGCAGGCGCCGGAGACGAGGCCGACATAGCCGCTGCCGATCATGGATACGCGCATCGTTCAGTTCTCCACGCTCGGTCGCGCGCCTGGCCGCCACTAGCCCGACGTGGCGCCGACCACTTCCTCTAGGTATTCCGTCAGACCGTCATGCAGCTCGTCCCGCGCCAGGGCGAAGGCGATGGTCGCCTGCAGGAAGCCGAGCTTGCTGCCGCAGTCGAAGCGCCGGCCCTCGAAGCGAAGCCCGTGAAAAGGCGCTTTGCCGATCAGCTCGGCCATCGCATCGGTCAGTTGGATCTCGCCGCCGGCGCCCTTCTGCATGCGCCCGAGATAGTCGAAGACCTCGGGCATCAGGAGGTAGCGGCCGATCACCGAGAGCGTCGAGGGCGCGACCGTGGGCTCGGGCTTCTCGACCAGGCCGCGCACCTCGGCCAAGCGGCCGTCGTCGCTGCCGACGTCGAGCACGCCGTAGCGCGCCGTCTCCTCGCGCGGCACGTCCTCGACCGCGACGACGTTGCCGCCGACCTCCTGGTAGACCTCGACCAGTTGCTTCAGGCAGGGCGTCTTGGTGAGCACCAGATCGTCCGCCAGCAGGATGGCGAAGGGCTCGTCACCGACCAGATGGCGGGCGCACCAGATGGCATGGCCGAGGCCGAGCGCCTCTTGTTGGCGGGTGTAGGCAACCTCGCCGGGCTTGGGCATCCAAGTCTGAAGCGATTCGATCAGGTCGTCGCGGCCGCGGCCGCCGAGAACGTCGAGCAACTCTTGGCTGTGATCGAAATGATCCTCGATGGCCGATTTGCCACGGCCGGTGACGAAGATGAACTCGTCGATCCCCGCCTCCCGCGCCTCCTCCAGGGCGTACTGGATCAGGGGCTTGTCGACGACCGGCAACATCTCCTTCGGCAACGCCTTGGTTGCCGGCAGAAACCGGGTGCCGAGGCCTGCTACTGGGAAGACGGCCTTGCGAATGGGTGCTTGCATGTCAGTGCTTCTGGTTCGCTGCTGAATCGAGACCGGGGGCTCCGGACGGCGCAGACGTCGACGCCCTCCGAACGCGTCGGTCTTTTGCCACGGCGCACCGTCGCGGGCAAGCGAAAGCGCCGGCCTGGCCGCCGGCCGCTCAGACCCCGAGCAGGACGTCCTTGGCCTGGTTGATCTTAGCCGCGAGATAGGTGGAGCCGCCCTGGTCCGGGTGCAGCTTTTGCATCAGCCGCCGATAGGCTTCCTTGATCTCGGTCGGGCTCGCCTCCGGACCGACGCCGAGGACGTCGCAGGCCTCGTCCCGGCTCATCTCTGGCCTCGCGGAGCCGCCGCGCCGGCCCCAGCCGCGCCCCGGCCCCGACTCGGGCTCGCCCTCGCCGGCGCCCGCGGCCTGCGCCTCGTCGCGCCAGTCGGTGCCGATGGTCCGGTCGAGGTAGGTCTCCAACAACAGCGCCGATTCATGGTCGTTCTGGTGACACTCCGACAAGAGCGCGATCAGTTGCTCCAGCGTCAGCTCGGCCAGCCGCTTGCCGGTATAGGCGCCGCGCAAGACCTCGCCCGACATGACGCCGGTGTCGTGGTCGAGGCTCATGGAGAGGTACTCGGTCTCCACCTTCGAGCTCTGCCCCGAGGCCGGCTGGCGCATGGGGCCCGGCGGAAAGCCCGGCATCGGCAGGCGCCAGCCGCGGAAGAGCGACACCGCCAACAGCAGCAGTGGTGCGGCGAAGGCGTAGCGCCCGACAAGCAGCATGGCGAGGCCGCTGGCGCCCAGGAAGCCGACCCCCAGGTAGCGCAACAGCCGCGCCAGCTTCTTGGGATCGGCATTGGCCAGCCAATTGGCGGCAAGCAACGCCGCCGCCAGCAAGCAGACGCCGAGGACGAGATAACCGAGCATGGCCCGAGCCTACTCCACCTGGTGCGCGATCCTGAGCGCAGCGCCTCCGCGCCGGCGGCTGTAGTCGGCCAAGGCCGGCCGGCCGCCGGCGGCGAAGACCGCGACGGCGCTCAAGAGCTCTTTCAACTCCGAGGCGCTGTTGGCGTCGAAGCGGCAGTAGGCGCCCTTGGTCAACTGGGCGATCTGGCGGAAGCCGGCCTGGGCGGTCGGGTCGGGGCCTTCGTGGAAGAGGAAGCACGGCACGTTCAACATGCCGAGCTCGCCGGCGATGGCGCAGACGGCATCGACGTCCTCTTCGAAGGCATCACCGACGAAGACCATGGCGTTGATCCGCTGCTTCTTGGTCTCGGAAACCGCATAGCGAAAGGCCCGGGCGAGCTGGGTCTGACCGCCGAGGCAGCGGACCCGCGTCATGTAGGGGATCAAGTCGGCGGAACTGGAGACCCAGGGCGTCGCCTTGAACTCGTGAAAGCCTCGGTAATAGACCAACTGCACGTCGAGGCCGCCCAGCGTCGCGGTCTCGGCGAACATGTCGCCTTGGATCTGGCAGGCCATGTCCCAGGTCGGCTCGCGGCTGGCGGTCGCGTCCATGGCGAAGAGCAGGCGCCCGCGCACGCCGGCCGGCTTGACGCGCGGCATGCCCGCGACCTTGTCCAAGAAGGCCTTTACGCCCGAATCGTCGGGGCGCTTTTGAACCGGCTTGTCGTCTCCGGCCATGGCTCGCTACTCCTACCCCACCCGGCGGCGAACGCCAGATCATCTCATGGGATAAATTGTACCCAATCCGGCCATGTCCAGCGAGTGCCGGATTGGTGCCCCGCGAGGGCCGGTCGCCGACTGCTATTTCGTGGCGATTTCGGCGTCGGGATAGAAGGCGTGGAAGGCGAAGGCGAAGTCGACGCCGTAGACCACATCCTCCAGGCCGCTCGCGGTCTTGCGCTGGGCGACGACGTTGCCGACGTCGGTGCCGGCATCGATGGTGCGGGCGTCTAGGGCCGAGTTCTGGCCCGGCTCCCAGGTGATGATCAGGCCGTCGGCGGTCTCGATACGACGCTTCTCGCGCAGCAGCGAAAGGCTCCAGGCGCGGCCGTCGATGCTGACCACCCTGGACAATGGCGGCACGTTGGCCGGCATCTGGCCGCGATAGAGGAAGGGCCGGGTGGAGGAATCGTAGCCGGCATAGGGATTGGCGCCGTAGCGGCGCATGCCGGGGCTGTTCGGCACCTGAACCTTGCCGTCCGGTGCCCGCTTCTTGAAGTTGGCGAAGGATTCGAGCCTCGACGGCACGAAAGTCAGCTTCTTGCCCAGCAGTTCGCCGACGATCGCCTCGCCGGTGAACTGCTGCCACCAGCTCTCGCTCTGGCGGTCGTACATCACCAGGTCCGAGTTCCTGAGCTTGCCGGTGGTGCCGAACTCCAGCACCTGGCCGTCGAGCCGCCGGTCGAAGACCACGGCGGCATTACACAACGGACAGAAGGTGACCGCGACCGGCACGCCGGCGACAACGTCGTTGACGATCTCGTGCCACATCAGGATCTGCAGCGGATAGGCGCGCGCCTCCTTGCCGATGACGAGGCCGACCACCGGCTCGGTATCGGCCAGGCCCTTGGCCTCGGCAACCGTGACGAAGATCGGATTATCGATCGAAGGGATGCCGTCCTTCGGCGGCCCGCCGGAGAGGATGTCCTCGAAGTCGACCGCGCTCTTGGTGAAGTCGGTGCGGGGCCACTCGTACTTCCAATAGTCCGGCGATGCCTGAGCGACGACGTAGAAGCCGACGACCGCCAGGACGACGGCGCCGCCACCGAAGAGCACTCTGAGCATGGCCTCACTCCTCTCCGAGATATCTCGCCAATGGTGACCCTATCGACGCATCGCAAGCAAATCACAGGTGGTTGACCGCCGGCGCCGGAGCGGTAACAACTCGGATTCTGATGGATCGTGTCGAATGCATCGTCGTCGGGGCCGGAGTCGTCGGCCTGGCCGTCGCCCGCCGGTTGGCGATGGCGGGGGTCGAGGTCGTCGTCCTCGAGGCCGAGGACGCCGTCGGCACCCATACCTCGTCCAGGAACAGCGAGGTCATCCACGCCGGCATCTACTATCCCAAGGACAGCCTGAAAGCGAAGCTCTGTGTCGCCGGCAAGCACGCCCTCTACGAATTTTGCGCCAGCCACGGCGTGCCGCACCGGCGCTCGGGCAAGCTGATCGCCGCCGGCACGGCCGAGGAGAGCGAGATCCTGGAGGAGATACGCCGCCGCGCGGCAGCGAACGGCGTCGACGACTTGCGGCCGGTCGGCGGCAGCGAGGTCCGGGCGATGGAGCCGGAGATCCGGGCCACGGCCGCCCTCTTGTCGCCATCGACCGGCATCATCGACAGCCATGCCTTGATGCTGGCCTACCAGGGCGCGGCCGAGGATCACGGCGCCATGATCGCCTTCGAGAGCCGCTTGCAGGGCGCCGAAGCGACGGCGGAGGGCTTCACGCTTCGGGTCGCCGACGGCGCCGGCGGCGAGACCCGGATCGGCACCCGGCTGCTGGTCAACTCCGCGGGCCTATACGCCCAGGACGTCGGCCGGGCGATCGATGGCCTGGACGCCGCGACCGTGCCGCCCCGGTTCTACTGCAAGGGCAACTACTTCTCGTTGCTCGGACGGCAGCCCTTTTCTCGGCTGATCTACCCGGTGCCGAGCGGCGCTGGGCTCGGCGTCCACGTCACCGTCGACATGGGCGGACGAAACCGCTTCGGCCCCGACCAGGAATGGGTCGACGCGGTCGACTACGACGTCGATCTGGGACGCGCCGAGGTCTTCTACGAGGCGGTCAGGCGGTATTGGCCGGCCCTGCCCGACGGCGCATTGCAACCCGCCTATTCCGGCATCCGCCCCAAGGTGCAGAAGCCCGGCGGCCACAACGAGGATTTCATCGTTCAGGGCGAAGGCGCGCACGGCGTTCGGGGCCTCGTCAACCTCTATGGCATCGAATCGCCGGGCCTGACCGCGTCGCTCGCCTTGGCCGACCTGGTGGCCGGCGAACTCGACCTCTGAAGCTCTCGCCGAGCCGTTCGCTACAATCATTTCTGGCCCAAAGGCTCGAATCGTGGGATTCTCGGGCCAACGGCATCGACCAAGAGGCGAGGAAATGCGTCGTCATTGGCTTCTCTTGACGATGGTTCTGCCGGCGCTGACGGCGACGGGCTGCATTCCCACTGCCGCCATGATTGTCGCCAAGCCACTGGCGCAAGCAACCGCGACGTTGGCCGGGGCAGGCCTGGCGACGACGGGCAACGACCTCAGTCCGAAGCTCGAATCGGAAAAACTCGAGAAGGCGGCGGCCACGCGCGAGAAGGTCCGCTGGGCGAAGATCGAAGAGCGTGCCCGCGCCGGCGACGTCGAGGCGCAGTATCAATTGGCGACCGGCTTCCACGAGGGCACCGGTCGGCCGCTGGACCCGACGACGGCGATGTGGTGGTACCGGAAAGCGGCGGAGCGCAACCACGGCCGGGCGCAGATCAAGCTGGGTCTGTTGCACGAGAAAGGCCTGGGCGTGCCAAAGATCCGGTCCGGGCCTACATGTGGTACACGCTGGCGCTGAGCAACGGCCTGCGTTGGGTCGGGCCGGCCTATCGCGAGAATTTGGCGAGCACCATGAACGAAGCGCAGATCGCCAAGGCCGAGCAGATGGCCTGGGAATGGATGCAAGCGCACCCGGTCACGTCGGCCAGTCGGAGCGGCTGAGCCGGGCGATCACGCGCCGCCGCTGCCGATCACGGCGATGGCCTCGACCTCGACCAGAAGTCCCGGCATGGCCAGCATCGGCGAGCAGATCGCGGTACTGGCGACGCCGTTCGGGAAGGCCTCGCTGCGCGCCTTCGCGAAGTCGCCGTAGTTGGCCATGTCGGTGAGCCAGGTGGTGATCTTGGTCACGTCCGCCATCCGGGCTCCGACGCTGGCCAATGCCTCGTCGATGTTTTGGAAGACCTGCCTGGACTGGGCATAGACGTCGCCCTCGCCCACCAGGTCGCCGTCACCATCGAGGGCGACCAGACCCGAGAGGTGGACGTGGTCGCCCAGCTTGACGCCGGCGGAGATATTGAACTTCCGGGTCCAGGCCCAGCCGGGATCGACTCGTTCCTG
>JASLMY010000060.1 GCA_030746295.1 Alphaproteobacteria bacterium
GCGGACGAACGACGCGGCATCCTGTGGATGCTGCTGACGATGTTCCTCTACGTCAGCATGAACGCGGTCGCCAAGGAGCTGATGCAGACCTATCCGGTACCGCAGGTGGTCTGGGCACGCTACTTCTTCCAGATGGTTTTCGTCGTCCTGCTCCTGCGTCATCGCCTGGCGCGCGTCATCGTCACCGGCAGCCTCAAACTGCAACTCGGGCGCTCGCTCATGCTGCTCTGCAGCTCCGCCCTTTTCTTCACCGCCATGAGTCTGCTGCCGCTGGCCGAAATCACGGCGATCATGTTCGTCGGGCCGCTGCTGGTGACGGCGCTGTCGATGCCGATCCTCGGCGAACACGTGGGTCCCCGGCGCTGGACCGGCGTCGCCGTCGGATTCCTCGGCGCCCTGATCATCATCCGCCCCGGCCTCGGGGTGATGCAGGCGGCCGCCTTGCTGCCCCTGGGGGCGGCGTTTTCCTACGCCATCTACGAGATGACGACGCGCTTGCTCAGCCGCACCGACCGGGCCGTCACGACCCTCGTCTACAGCGCCTCCATCGGCGCCATCGCGACGAGCCTCGTGGCGCCGTCCTACTGGCTGCCCCCCGACCCATTGGCGTGGTTCATGCTGGTCTCGATGGGCGTCCTTGCCGGCGCCGGCCATTTCGCCGTCATCAAGGCGTTGGAGGCGGCGCGCGCGGCGACGGTGACGCCTTTCGGCTACACGACATTGTTGTGGGCAATTTTCTACGGCTTCGTCCTGTTCGACGAACTGCCGGATGCGTGGACCCTGTTCGGGGCCGGGACCATCGTCCTCAGCGGTCTCTACATCTTCAACCGGGAGAGGGCGCTGCGCGCCGAACGGGAGGCGGACCGACGGGATCGTCACGACGATGGGCGGTGACGAATGCATTCCAGTGTGGCACCCTGGCCGAAATCGAGATAACCCAACTCATCCGTGGAGACGCAACATGTACCTTCGGGAGATCAACCACTTGGCCTTCATCACCCCGGACATCGAGAAGACCATCCGCTTCTATCGCGACCTCCTGGGCATGGAACTGACCCATGGCATCGGCCACGACGGGTATCGCCACTACTTCTTCAAGACGGCGAACAACCACATCGCCTTCTTCGAGTACGCCGGCGCCGCGCCGATGAAATACAAGTTCCATGGCAAGCCGACGCGCGAGCCTCTCGGCTTCGACCACGTCTCCTTCACGGTCGATTCGAAGGAGGACCTGTTCGCCCTCAAGGACCGCCTCGAGGCGGCGGGTCTCGAGGTCCATGGCGCCGTCGACCACGGCACCATGTGGTCGATCTACTGGTTCGACCCCAACAACATTCCGCTCGAGGCGAGCTGGGACTGCATGGAGATCTTAGAGCCGCCGGCGATGGAGGACGACGACCCGATGGCGATCGTCGCCGAGGGTGCGGACCCGCAGCCGGGCCACTGGCCCGAGGTCACCCGGCCGACGCCGCCCGAGGCGATGGTGGCACATGCCGGCAACGGCAATCCCATGCGTGCCACCTTCCTGCGCGAAGGCATCGGCCGCCTGAAAGAGGACTACCTCGCCGCCGTCGGCGCCGACTAGGGCATGGCGGATGCAGAGGCCCGCGCCCTAGGCGTCTTTCCGGCCGGCATCTCGAACGGCGAGTTCGGCCTGCCGGCGGACGACCTGGTGGTGATCGCCCGGGGCGAGGGCTGTCGGCTCTGGGACGGTGAGGGCCGGGAATACCTCGACTTCTCCATGGGCTGGGGCTCGTCGCTGGTCGGCCATGCCCGGCCCGAGGTCGTCGCGGCGGTGACGGCGCAGGCCCCCGAAGGCTCCAACTTCGCCTATCTGAACCGCCAAGCGCTCGATCTGGCGGAGGAGATCCAACGGCTCAGCCCGGCGGCCGAGCGGCTGCGCTTTTGTGCGTCGGGCACCGAGGCGACGATGTATTGCCAGCGCCTCGCCCGGGCCGCGACCGGCCGGCCCAAGATCCTCAAGTTCGAGGGCGCCTATCACGGTGCCAACGAGACCGGCGTCACCTCGCTCTTCCCGAACCGGAACCTGAACTTCCCCGAGCCGGAGCTGACCAGCGCCGGCACCCCGGCGGCGGCGCACCAGGTGTTGGTCGCGCCCTACAACGATCTGGCGGCGGCCGAGTCGCTGATAAGTGAGCACCGGGCGGAGCTCGCCGGCGTCATCGTCGAGCCGTTGCAGCGCTGCACGCCGCCCGAGCCCGGATTCCTCGAAGGCCTGCGCGAGACCTGTAGCGCCCATGACGTCGTGCTGATCTTCGACGAGGTGGTAACCGGCTTTCGCCTCGCCTATGGCGGCGCGCAAGAATATTACGGCGTCGTCCCGGACTTGGTGGCCTACGGCAAGGCCTTGGGCGGCGGCTATCCGATCGGCGCCTTCGGCGGACGGCCTGAGATCATGGAGCTGGTGAGCGAGCATCGCATCGGCGGTCCGGACTACGTCTGGATGGCCTCGACGCTCGGCGGCAACCCGATCTCCTGTGCCGCCGCCAACGCCGCCCTCGAGGTCTTTCGCCGGCCCGGCACCTATGAGCGCTTGCATGGCCTGGGCCAGACGTTGCGCGAGGGCTTAGCCGAGCGCTTGGCCGCGGCCGGCGTCGAAGCTCAGGTGATCGGCGACGGGCCGCTGGCACAGGTGGTGTTCTCGGGCGAGCCGGTCAACGACTATCGCTCCACCGCGCGCGGCGACAAGGCCAAGGCACGGGCCTTGGCCCTGGGCCTCTTTCGCGCCGGTGTCTTCTTGAACCCCATGGGCACCAAGCTCTACCTGTCGCTTGCCCACGACGAGGCGGCGATCGACGACTTCCTCGACCGCTTCGATCAGGTGCTGGCCGGGATTTGACGCGGTCGCAAAGCCCGTCACTGCGAGCGTAGCGAAGCAATCCAGTTTGGAAGCCTGAGGCCCTGGATCGCGTCGTCGGCTGTGCCTCCTCGCGTTGACCTCGAAAACGCCCTCAGCCGGGCTTGGTGCCGACGGCGCAGTGCATGGGGCGGCACATGAGGGCGGTGCCCTCGGCGATGCCCTTCTCCTTGGCCTGGTGCCAGGCCGCCGCCTCCTCGGCCGTCAGCAGCGAGAGGGCGAAGGGCTCGGTGTATTTCCAGAGCGGCCCCTCGGCCCGCGTCGTCGTCATCATGTGCGGGAACATCGCCATCTCGTTCAGGCCGCTCGCCCGAAAGCGGCGATAGAGGCTGGCATCGGCGCAGCCGCCGGGGCTGACCGAATGGATCGGGATGTTGACCTTGGCCAGGATCTCGGGCGGCAATTCGAGGCCCCAGAAGGTCGGCAGATCGACGGCACGGACGATGACGCCGATGCGCCCGCCGGGCCGCGTCACCCGGATCAGCTCGGCCAGCATCCGGTCGGCGTCGCATTCCTCCATCACCGTGACCGAGAGGGTGGCGTCGGTGCTCCCCGATTCCAGCGGCAGGGCCTCGGCGTTGCCTTCGCGGAACTCGATGACCTCGCCCAGGCCTTCGGCGTCGGCCAAGGCGCGGGCCTCGCGGCGGAGATAGGCGTTGACGTCGAAGGCGGTGATCGGGTTGGCGCCCCCGGTCCGTCGCGCCAGCCAGCGGTCGATGGCGCCCGAGCCGCCGCCGACGTCGACGATGCGCTGCCCGGGCTGCAGGTCCAACTCGTCGACGACGCTTCCGACGACGCGCCGATAGCCCGGATCGTTGCCCCGGTCTTCGAGGATGGCGATGCCGCCCAAATGCGGCCCGCCCAGCTGGACGACGGTGTAGCTGTCGCTGAGCCGGGGCACCAGCGGCTGCCATTGCGAGGCGGCGAGGAAGAGCGGCAGCAGCACCAGCACCGGTCCAGAGCCGGCAATCGTGTAGGTAATGCCGGCGACTTCGCCCGCGCCGCCGTCCATGGACAGGCTGTCGGCGCCACTGTCACCTTCGGCTGCCGCCAGGAAGTCATTGATGGCGCCAGCGACGTCAACGGTCCGGTCGGCGGCGAGATCGGACCAGGTGGCGGCCTCGTAACCGGCGAGGGTGACCGTGCGGGCCTCGGGCAGCTCGGGCGCGGCGCGGGCCACGACCTCGGCCGGCAGTCCCGTTTCGGCGGTGATGATCAACAGGCGCTCGGCCAGGCCGACGACGGCCTCGGGCGTCAACCGGCTCGGTCCCATCAACGCCAGCGAGGCGATACGCTCCGGCCGCTCGGTCAGGATGGGGTTCAGCTCGGTCGAAAGCTGGGCGCCGAAATGGGCCCGCCGGATGCCGAGATGATCCAAGAGACGCTCGATGCGCGCCTCGACCGCCAGCTCCGCCTCCGCCGTCATCGTCTTGCCTCACACAGAAATCGAGCACGGCGCGCATACTGCACGCCGTACCCGATCCCGAAAAGAGGGTGATACGGTCAGTCGAGGTGCTTGATGAGGGCGATGCGTTGCGCCGGCTGGAAGCCCGAGTGGTAGAGGAAGCCCAGGAGGTCGAGGTTCTCCTGCGCCACCGTGGTCTCGACCTTCTCCACTTGCAAGGCCCTGAGGTTGACCAAGAGCTGCGACAGAAGCGCCTTGCCGACGCCGTGGCCGGCGAAGTCGGGATCGATGCCGATGGTGTCGATCACCGCCACCGGCTGGGCGCGTCCGAAATCGCCGAAATCGATCCGGGCCATGACGAAGCCGGCGACGATGTCGTCGGTACGGGCCGTTAGCGAGATCCGAATGCCGGAATCCAACAAGGCCTCGTCGAGCTTCTGGGCCATGTAGTCGCGCCGATCGCGGCCGGTCAGCTTGCGGTCGATCCGCACCAGGGCGTCGAGGTCGTCGGCGGCGAGCGAGGCGACCTCCAGGCGGTCGCGCGACAAGGCCGCCGCGTTGTCGGCCCGGTAGGGGTCGTCGTCCATATCCAGGTCGTCGATGCTCATGACGGTTCTCTCTGGCTTGCGGGGTTAAAGGACGTCTGCCTGCGCGACCGAGCATTGGATGACGTGGCGCGGCGCCTTGGCGAAGCCGTTGGCGGCAAAGAAGCGCACCAGCTCGTGGTCGGTCCACTGGATCGATGTCTGCAGCTCGACGATGTCGCGCCGGCGCATCTCGGCCTCGAGCGCCGCCAGAAGGCGTCCGCCGGCACCCGTCCCCTGGCGCTCTGGGGCGACATTGATCACCTCCAGGAGAACGCTTTCCTGCTCGCGGCCGAACTCGCCGCTCAGGACCCGGGCGAAGACGCAAGCCTCGAGCCCGTCCGGGCCGTCGATGCCGAATTGGAGGTGGGCCCTGGGTTGGCGCAACGCTGCCGCCAGCCGCTTCTCGAAATAGCCACGGCGGGGGTCGCCGACGATGGCGCGGTCGATCGCCACTGCGGCGTCGAGATCGTCCGGTGTCAGGCGCCGGACCTCGCTCGTGGTCTCTTGGGCTTTCTCGGTCATGATGCCGTCGCCTCCCTGTCGTCGTCGGGCCGTTCAGGCCGCGGCGTAGTCGGACCGGAGTCGCTGGTCGGTCTCCTCGTCGATGAGGTCTTCCAAGAGCGGCAGCAGGGCCATTTCCTCGCGCTGGATGTGGGTCATCTGGCGCTCCACGTATTCCATGCCTTGCTGGCGGAAGCTGTCTAGATCGGTTCCTTCCAATGTCTCTGCCAACGCTGTTCGGGCCGCGCCTGCGATCTCGCGCGCGAGCGGGCGCAGGATCTCGTGATCGGCTCTCAGCACGGTGGCGATCATCGCGTCGCCGGCCTCCTCGAGACTGGGGAAGAGCTCCGTCTCCTCGAAGCTGAAGTGGCGGTCGACCTCGGCATCGAGCGTCGTCACCAGGTCGCGTAACAGGCTCGCCGTCTCGATCTGGTCGGTATCGAGGCGTTTCGCCTTCCGGTGCCGCACCAGGAAATCCTCGAAGCGGTTCAGAAGCGCCAGCAGCTGCAGATGCTCTTCATGCAGAACGCGGGTGACGTGGCATTGGTACTCCATGAACGGGTTGTCTCCTTTGGGCACTCGGTCTTTGCCGTAAGTTCTTGTTCTCGCGGATATATTCTTCTAATTACGTATTATAGTACCAAAATACGTTTATTCTTTCAAGGCCTTGGCGATGCTTGGTTCGGATTTGGCTGCGGCATTGCCGTCGAGATCGGCTCCGGAACTGCGGGAGCCTCGCCTCGGGCCGTGACGAGGCGGCGGACCACCGCCACATAGAGCCAGGCGAAGGCGAGCGCGCCCAAGAGCCCGAAAGCTGCCGCCAAGCGGACGATCCAGGTGGCCTCGAAGGCGATCCCGAGCAGCAGGAGCAGCATCGCGGCGGCGTGGCAGCCGCCGTGCAACGTGATCGCCACGGGTGGTGCCAACTGGCTGACCGTCGGCGTCGGTCCGGCGCGGGTAGAGGCGTGCATCGCCGCCAGGAACGGCAGGATCCGGTGCAGGACACCGAAAAGGAAGCTCGAGAGCCAACCGAGCAGCGCCAGCACCGCGAAGAGGATCGCACCGCGCCCGCCCAAGGCGCCGAGACCGGCGGCGACGCCGGTCAAAATCGAAACCGGCAGCAGCACCCAGCCGAGCCGGATCAAGCGGAAGGCCGGATCGAGGCGCTTGCGCATCCGAGCGCCGAGCGCCCGCCACATCAGCCAGAGGTAGAGGCCGGCCGCCGCCAGCCCGGCGAGGCCGGCGGCCGCCAGACCCCAACCGAGGTCGCCGACGAGGGCGGCGCTGGCGCCGATCACGGCGGCAACAGCAAGGGCCAGAGCGATCGCCGCCGGCCCCGAGGGCGGCGTCGGCGCAAGTGCGAACATCGGTACCAGGATATGGCTGAAGCCTAGCGCCAGCAGGCTCATGAAGCCATAGATGGCGACGACCATGTGGACGCCGGTCATCGCGGGCGCGTCGTTCAGCAGGCCGTGCTGCCAGTCGGCGAGCAGCAGGCCGCCGAGCAGTGCCAAGGCCAGAAGTGCTGCCAAGGCCGCCCAGGCGTGTGCGACCACGATGCCGAGGCTCTGTGCCTGAATAAGATTGCGCCCCAGCAGGACGGCATAGATCGCGATGCCCGCCAGCGCGAGCCCGGCGCCCGTCATCAGCAGCCACCAGATGCCGCCGGCCATCCCGGCGCTGAGCACGGCGACGCCCGGGGTGTAGAGCCACCAGAGGAGGCGACAGACCCCGGCACCGCCGACTGGCGTCATCGAGGCCACGGGCAGGAGTTGCAGGCTGGCGCCCATCGCCGTCATCACCAGGACGCCGAGCGTCAGGAGATGCACCGCGCCGAGGATCGGGCCAGGGCCGGGGGCGAAATCCGCTAGGGCATCGGCGTTGGCGAGCACCAAGGCCCAAGCCGCGAGGTGAAAGGCCGCGGCGGCGGCGAAGAAGCGGAAGGGGATCGAGATCGGCAGCAAGCGATCCTTGGCGCTGCCGATGAAGCGCGAGCTTGCCAGTTTCATGGGCTTGGCGCCCGCGTCAGCCGAAGCCGGACCTCGCCCGCGGGTGCGGCCACGATCTCGTGGCGCCAGCCGATCTCGGCGAGCTCGGGGTAGAGGAAGATCGGCTCCCGGTCGTGATGCACGATGACCGTCATTTCGGGCCCGCAGTCAGCCAGAAGTCCGAGGATCGCCAGCATCGGCTCCGGCGGCGGCAGGTCGCGGACGTCGATATGACGGCCGTCCGCCTCCTCCCAGATCCGAGCTCCGCCCGATCGCACTTCGCCGCCCATTCCGGTCTCGACCGTCGCCGTTTGACGCCGGCAATTTAACCGCCGAGGCCGGCACTTTGCTTGATGTCGGTCAAGCAGACCCTTGTGCCGTCAGGCGCCGACCCTTTCGATGCCGACGCGGACGATGTCGGCGGAGGAGCCGGTGGCATCCGTCAGCTCCAGTGCCATCGGTGTGATGGTGTTGAGGCTGGGGGCGTCGAAGTCTTTGGCATAGGGCGTCACCCAGTGATCGAACTGGCCCATCATCAGCAACGTGTCGGGGCGGATGCCCTGGCGCAGCACGGCTTGGCCCTCGGTGGCGCGGAGCGAAGAGTAGACCTTGACCCGGTCGCCGTCGGCGATGCCCAATTCACGTGCCTTGCCGCTGTTGATGACGACGCCGCGGTGGCCTTTGATGTTGCCGGCCATCTCGTCCATCAGGCCGATGCCGACGTTGCCGCCCCAGGCGTATTGCATATAGCGCGTTGTCAGGAGCCAGAAGGGCATCGCGTCCAAGTCGCCGCCGGCGGCCAGCGTCGCCTGCTGCCAGATGCCGGGAAAGTCCTTCCAGGGCGGCAAGGCCTGGTATTCCTTCAACTGCTCGTCCCACCAGTTGATCTGCTGCTCGTGCAAGCGGTTGCCGAGCTGGCGGCCGACCCGCAGCAGCTGCTCTTGATAGGGTATCTCGAAGCGAAGCCCCTGGTCCTCGAGCTCGGGGTAGAGATACCAGACCAGACGAGAGATCGGCCGGGTGCGGAAGCCGTGCTCGCGATACCAGTCGAGACCCTGGGTCTCGGCGCCGTCGGTGAGCTCGGCGCTGGCCGCCTGGCAGACCCGGTCCCAGATCTCCTCGGCCGCGTACTTGGTTTCGGGATCGAGGCTGAAGTCGTAGCCCTCGCCCCTCAGCGGCACGCCGGCGGCACCCTTGCCGATGGCCTGGTTGTAGCGGTCCAGCAGGCCGGTGCGGGCGGCGAGCTCGGTGGCGATATCGGTGAAGTCGCGGTTGTCGCCTTGCGGCTCGACCGCCGGCTGGCGCAGCGCCACGCCCTCGGCGTCCCAGAAGGCCTCGGTGAACTTGGTGCCGCCGACCCGGATCAGCTGCGTGCTCTCGAGGTCAGTGCACTCGGGCAGCAGCACGTCGGCCATGTAGTTGGTCTCGTCGAGCGTATAGGCGAAGGCGACGGTGAAGGGGAACTCGGCGATCCGCTCGGCGACGGCGGGCGTGTCCCAGAACGAGATCGCCGGATTGGTGCGGTAGACGAACCAGAGCTCGGGCGGTGTCGCCTCGGGCCAGTTCTGCGGGCTCTCCTTGGCGAACATCCAGGCGAAGTGGGTTGGGCCCAGCGCCGTGCTCCAGGGCGAATTGGCGGAGAGCGGCACTAGGCTCTTGTGGCCGTTGCGGACCTGGGGCTGGCGCTCCCAGCCCTCGGCGTCGGTCGGGTTCATCGGATAGGTCATGAAGCCGTCGGGGCCGGGGACGACGCTCGCCTGGCGCGAGGTCGCCGGTCGGTTGAGCCGCACCGTGGTGCCGAGCGTGCCGCCCGGCACCTCCAGCGCGCCGACGAGGCAGGCGAGCAGGGTCCGGGCCCAGCAGCACTCGTAGCCGCCCCAGCCGTTGGAGACGGTCTTGCCGATGACGACGCCGACCGGGCGCAGCGGCAGGGTGCGGCCGTCGATCTCGATGGTCTCGCCGACCTGGGCGTGGGCCAGGTATTCGCCGGCGATCCGGCGCACGCTGCCGGCGGGCACGTCGGCGGTCTCCTCGGCCCATTCCGGCGTGTAGGGCGCCATGTGCTCGACCAGCAGCGTAAAGCTGGTCGCCGCCTCGATCTCGCCGTGCTCCCAAAATTCGTCGTCGGCGCCGACCTCGACCGCTTGGGCGACGCGGAAGCGTCCCTCCAGCGCCGGCTCGGCGCCGGCCGTGTCGAAGGGGACGGCGGCATCGGTCTTGCCATCCCACAAGAGCGGCTTGCGGCTCTCAGGCTCGCGCAGGAAGTAGCCGTTGGGACCGACGAGATAGGGCGAGCCGGTGCGGTCGGTCAGGAACGGCAGGTCCAGTGCCTCCCTGGGCGACTCATGCAGCATGACGTGAATCAAGCCGTACATGAAGGCGGCGTCGGTCTTGGGCTTGATCGGTATCCACTCGGCCGAGCAGGCGCCCGAGACCGAGAGATGTGGCTCGATCTGGACCCGCTTCAGCCCACGCACCCGGGCGTCCGCGTGGCGCTTCACGCCGATCACGCCGCCCGAGGCCTCGGTGTTGGCACCGAAGGAGAGCACGTAAGTCGTCGTCGGCGTATCCGGGCAGACCGTGAAGGCGCGGTGCCAGAGCTCGCCGTAGAGGTGTTCGGAGTGGTAGCACTTGACCCCCTGGCCAGAGCCGAAGCTGAGGTCGAGCGGCCCCCAGGCGGCCATGAAGGCGGGAAAGGTGCCCATGTAATAGGTCGGCGTGCCGCCGCCGCCGAAGGAGGCGGCGACGCGGGGATAGCCGGCCTCGTCCCTCAGGCCCTTGGCGCGGATCTCGTTCAGCTTGCCGGCGACGATGTCGAAGGCCTCGTCCCAGCCGATCGGCTCGAAGCCGGGGTCGTGCTCGCGGCCCTTCTCGGGATTGGTCCGCTTCATCGGCGTCTTCAGGCGGTTCGGGTTGTAGGTCTTCTGCACCAGGCCGAAGGCCTTGACGCAGACCCGCCCGGCACCCGGATGCACCGCCTCGGCGCTCGGATTGGGCTCGATCGAGGTGGCGATGCCGTCCTCGACGTTGACCTTCAGGAGATCCGGTCCGGCGACGCACTGGTAACAGTAGACCGGGACCTTGCGCACCGAATCCGCCATTTTCTCGTCCTCAGTTGCCGGTTGCCTTGGCCTTCTTGGCGATGACCCGCTCCTTCACCTTGTCGATCAGGACGATGAAGCGGCCGTGCTTGCAAGTACCGCACTCGTCGACGCCGTCGTTCACCGTGACGTCGAAGCTGACATGACGGCCGTCGACCTTCTCGATCGTGCCGGTGATGGTGATCTCCCAACCGAGCGGAGTCGGTGCCGTGTGCTCGATCGAGAGCCCGGTGCCAACCGAATGCTCGCCCTCGTCGGTGTGCTCTTTCAGGAAGTCGAGGCACGAATACTCGATATCGCGCACCATCGCCGGGGTCGAATAGACGCGCAGGTCCTCGCCCAAATGGTCGATCGTGCGCGGCTCGTCGATCATGATCTTGCGCGTGAAGCTGATACCCGCCTGCAAACTGTCTTTCATCGCCCCTCACCGTCCTGCTCGAGTATGAAGGTGGATTCTCCCGCGCCCACCCGCCGCCGTCAACCAAAGCCGACCGCGCCTTCGATTTCACTTACCGTCCCTGATCATGGCTGATGAGGCGAAGGGGCCTCGATTCGATCGTCGCCTGCGTTACCTTTGGTGCCATGGCTGTTCCGTTGGCCAGAGGGGCGGCGGCGCTCTTGCTGATGCTCGGCCTCGGCGCTGCTTCCGCCGGGGCTGCCACGCGCAGCGTCGATCTTCAGCTCATCCTCGCGATCGACGTCTCCTCTTCCATCGATCGCTCCGAATACCTGCTTCAGACGGAAGCGCTCGCCGCCGCGTTCCGAAGCCCGGAAGTGGGCGAGGCGATCGACCGCTTCGCGCCGCGCGGCATCGCCGTGACGGTGTTGCAGTGGGCGAGCGAGCACCTGCAACGCCAGACCGTCCCATGGACCTGGGTCGGCCCGCGGCCGAGCCGCCGGGCCTTTGCCGACCGGCTGGCCGCGATGCGCCGGATCGACCACGAAGGCGTCACCGCCATCGCCCTCGCGATTGCCGCCGCCCAGAGGCTCTTTGCTGCCAATGGCTACGAGAGCGGCCGCCGGGTCATCGACCTTTCTGGTGACGGTATCTCGAATCAGGGGCCGCCGATCGCGCCCCTGCGCCGACGTGCCATCGCCGCTGGGATCACCATCAACGGTCTCGCTATCCTGAATGAAGAGCCCGACCTCGACGCCTATTACCAGCGCCAGGTCATCGGCGGGCCCGGCGCCTTCGTGATCACGGCGGCCGACTATGCGGACTTCGCCCGTGCCATCCGGGCCAAACTGGTGCGCGAGATTTCAGGCGCCGGCCTGGCGGCGACAGGCGAACCGCGGCCGTCGTGCCGAGATTGTGGGGAGTAGATCGTCGTCGCCTATCCCTCGAGTGCCAGGGCTACCTCACGGGCTCGATTGTCGGTCATAATGACGGCGCCAGTCGTCACGACGAGAAAGCCGGGATTGGAGACCTCTGATGGATCTCAGCTTTAGCGCCGAGGATGCGGCCTTTCGCGAGGCGGTGCGCGCTTTCCTCGGCCAGGCGATGCCGCCCGAGCTCAAGTACAAGGTCGAGAACGGCATCGAGATGCAGCGCGACGACATCATCGGCTGGCACAAGATCCTCTACGCCAAGGGCTGGGTCGCGCCCAACTGGCCCGAGGAATACGGCGGCCCCGGCTGGTCGCTGACGCAGAAGTACATCTTCGACGAGGAGTTGGCGCTTGCCGGTGCGCCCAGGCTCGTCACCTTCGGCCTCAACATGTGCGGCCCGGTCCTGATCGGCTTCGGCACGGAGGAACAAAAGCGCCGCTTCCTGCCGCCGATGCTGTCGGCCGAGCACGTCTGGTGCCAGGGCTATTCCGAGCCAAACGCCGGCTCCGACCTGGCCTCGCTCCGCACCGCCGCGGTTCTGGACGGCGACGAATGGGTCATCAACGGTGCCAAGATCTGGACCACCAAGGCGCATTGGGCCGACTGGTGCTTCCTCTTGGCGCGGACCTCGGACGCGGGCAAGAAGCAGGAGGGCATCACCTTCATCCTGGTCGACCTACAAACACCGGGCATCGAGATCCGGCCGATCTATCTGATCGACGGCCTGCACGAGACCAACCACGTCCTCTTCACCGACGTCCGGGTGCCGGTCGAAAACACCGTCGGCGAGATCGACAAGGGCTGGGGCATCGGCAAATACCTGCTGGCGCACGAGCGGATGTCGGGCGGCTCGCTCGGCACCCACAAAACGCTGTTGCGCCAATTGAAGGAGATCGCCGCCAAGGACGCGCGGAGCGGCGGCCGGCCGCTCTCGGAAGAGCCGGCGTTCGCCCGGGGCATCGCTGAGGTCGAGCTCGAGCTCAGGACGCTCGAGGCCTTCAACCTGCGTGCCGTCGACAAGCTGTCGCGCGGCGGCGACCTCGGCGGCAAGGCGCTCGGCGTCGAGGCCAACGTCTTCAAGATCCGCAACACCGAGATCCACCAGCGTTTGACCGAGCTGAAGATGCAAGCGATCGGCTACTACGCCATGCCCTATCTGCTCTCGGCCTTGAGCCACGGCTGGAACGAGCCGCCGATCGGCGCCGAATATGCCAACGGCTGCACGCCGGCCTACCTGCAGTTTCGCAAGGTCTCGATCTATTCCGGTTCGAACGAGATCCAACACAACATCATCGCCAAGGCGGCGCTCGGGCTCTAGCCCGAGCTTCCGCTTCGACTCCGTCGCGGATCAGCCGCCTGCGGGCGCCGTCGGCAGCGGCATGCCCTGCGCGTTGTTCGGCGCCAAGACGATGATCTTAACCACCGAGTCCACTCGTCCATCTGTTCAGACAACTCTATCACAAAACTGTGATCACCCCCTGACCTCACCGCGTTTTCATGGACATCCGGCATTTAAGGTGAAAAACTTTCAAGGAAGAAGCGGCTTATATCGCCGGTTCTTTGTCGAACTGTCCTCGATGTCGCGTCCAAAGGAAAACCTGGATAGCATGAGCGATGGGACTAGGGCCATATGGGAGATGCCGGATTGCCACTAGGTCGACCAAGGCACTAGATGTGGCTAATTATCAGAACCGAAAGGGAGTTAAGGGGATGAAGCGTTTAGCAATGCTGTCGCTCGCCGTTCTGGTCAGCGCAATGGTTGGTTTTGGCGGTGCCGCCGTCGCGCAGAAGAAGCACGCACCGAAGGCCGTGTGGGGTGCGATGGTGGCCGGCCTCAGCGACATTCAGAACATCACCGCCGCAATGATGGTCTTCGATATGAAGCGGGCGACGAAGATCGCCGAGGAATTGCAGCAACGCGAAACCTACATCTCGAAGATCGAACGGCTTCCCGAGCCCGTGAGAGAAGGCCATGCCAAGGTCGCGGAAGCCACGGCCAAGTTGGTTGCCGCGGCCAAGGCCGGTGAAGAACAGGATATGGCGAACGCGCTCAGTGGCGTCATGCAGGCCTGTAACGCCTGCCACTACGACCGTCGCGATGCCGATCGCAGGAAGAAGATGAAATAGCGGATCAATACAGCGTTCTTCGCAAAAAGTGGGACGGTTCGCTACGCCGGCAAGCGCTCTCTATGGGGTGCGCTTGCGCGGCGCCTTGTTGGCGTTCCTGTTCGTTCTTGGTGTCCAATCGCCAGCGGCGACAGCTAGCGACGTCTTGCAACGCGGGGAGTACCTCGTTCGGGCGGCCGGCTGCATGGGTTGTCACACGGACAAGAAGGGTAACGGAAAACCGTTTGCGGGAGGACGCGGAATAAGAACCCCATTCGGGGTTTACTACAGCCCTAATATTACCGGCGACAAGGAAACCGGAATTGGGACCTGGAGTGATGAGGAATTCTTACGTGCGTTGAGGGATGGTGTAAGGCCGGATGGGTCGGATTATTTTCCGGTATTTCCATACACGTCCTATACCAAGATACGCAAGAAGGATGCGCTCGCCATGAAGGCGTATCTTTTCTCGTTGACGCCGGTAATAAGTAAAAATCGAGATCATGACGTAATCACACCATTCGGTTGGCGGTGGCCAATGACATTTTGGAAGTTTTTATATTTTGATGCCAGTGAATTCGTCGTTGATGATAGCCAGGACGACGAATTCAACCGGGGCGCCTATCTCGTCAACGCCCTGACTCATTGCGGCGAGTGCCACACACCGCGCAACTTCGCCGGCGCCCTGGACCGGGACCTGTGGATGGCCGGCACCGAAGACGGCCCGGAGGGCGATGCCGCGCCCAACATCACACCGGCGCAAGCGACCGGCCTCGGATGGACGATCGAGCAGCTCTCCTTTTTCCTGAAGACCGGCACCAAGCCGGATTGGGAGAGCGCTGAGGGCGTCATGGGCGAAGCGGTGGCGGACAGCTACAAACATCTCACGCCGGATGATATTCGCGCCATCGCGCGCTACATCAACATGCTGCCGGCCATCGAGAATCACATCGGCGGGTAAGCGTCGCCGTCAGCCGGCCCAACGGAGTGCCAGGGGGGCGGCCTGGCGCACAAGCGCCAGGAGGCTGGCGCGCGTCGCCGCGTCGAGGGGGGCGAGCGGGTGGCGCACGGCCTCCGACTTGATGACGCCGCCCTCGGCCATTACCGCCTTGGTGGCGCGGAGCCCGCACTGCCGGTTCTCGAAATTGATCAGCGGCAGGATTTCTGCATAGGCCTCGGCCGCGTCGTCGGCTCGGCCCTCGCGGTGGTGCGTCAGCACCAGCTTGATGAGGTCCGGCAGCATCGCGCTCGGTATAGTACCGGTGGCGCCGGCATCGAGGTCGGCCATGAGCGTAATCCCCTCCTCGCCGTCGAAGGGGCCGGCGATCGCATCGCCGCCAGCCCGGATCAGGGCTCGGAGCTTGGCCGCGGTTCCGGGCACCTCGATCTTGAAATAGCGCACGAGCGGCACCTCGGCCGCGAGGCGGGCGAGGAACGCGACCGAGAGGGCAACCCCGCTCAAGGGCGCGTCCTGCAGCATGATCGGGATCTGGGCCGCCTCGGCGACCCGGGCGAAGTGCGCGACGATGCCGTCCTCGTCGGCCTTGAGGCCGGTGCCGTGATAGGGCGGCATCAGCATCAGCATGGCGGCCCCGGCCGCCGCCGCCTTGCCCGCTCGCTCGGCCGCGAGCCGGGTGCTGAAATGGCTGCAGGTGACAATCACCGGCACCCGGCCGGCGAGGTGGCCGAGGCAGAGATCGAGGAGTGTGTCGCGCTCGGCGTCCGAGAGCAGGAATTGCTCGGAATAGTTGGCCAGGATGCAGATGCCGTCGACGCCCTGGTCGACCATGCAGTCCAGTACCCGGCGCTGCCCATCCAGGTCGAGATCGCCCGCCTCGGTGAACGGCGTCGGCGCGATCGGGAAGACGCCCGAATAGGGCTCGGCCGCGGAAAGATCGGTCACGATGGGTTCCTCCGCTTTTCCACTTCCGCTCGCATGCGCCGACCCTCTGGATCGAAGACGGCCGCAAGGGAGACCGTGGCGGCATATCTGCGGCCGGCGATGTCGATCTCGACCGTGCTGCCGTCGAGGTCACCAGATCCAGAGGCCCCGACGTAGCCTAGCGCCAGCGGCTTGCCGACGCGGTAGCCGTAGGCGGCCGAGGTCGTCAGGCCGACGATCCGCCCGTCCTGGTAGATCGGCTCGTTGCCGAGTGGCACCGCCGCCGGGCCTTCGAAGACCATCGTCACCATGGTCGATTTGGCGCCCGCGTCCCGACGGCGCAGCAGCGCCTCGCGGCCGATGAAGTCGGTTTCCCAGGCGACGGCGAAGGTGGTGCCGGCCTCGATCGGTGTCGTGTCGCCGTCGAGATCGGCGCCCATGGCGAGGAAACGCTTCTCGATCCGCATCGCCGTCTGGGCATAGAGGCCCGCGGGGCGGGCACCCGCCTCATGCAGCGCGGCAAAGAGCTTCGGCGCGTCGCCGGCCCGGCAGGTCAGCTCCCAACCAGCCTCACCGATGTAAGAGAGCCGCGCCGCGCGGACAGGGACGCCGCCGATCTCGGCCTCGCCGTGGCGGAAGTAGGCGATCTCGTCGAGATCCCGGGCGCCGAGGTCCGCGGCGATGGCCGGCGCTTTCGGCCCCATCAGGGCCAGCACCGCGTAGACCTCGGTCTCGTCCCGAAGCGTCACCCGCTCGCCGTCCTTCATATGACGACGGAGCCAGGCGAGGTCGCGCTTCACAGCGCTCGTGCCGACATAGAGGCGGTAACGCTCCGGTCCGAGGCGCAGCGCCGTCAGGTCGCTCTCGAAGCCGCCGTCCTGGTTCAGCATCGCGGTGTAGACGACGTGGCCGGGCTCGCGGCCCATGTCGTTGGCACAGACGCGGTTCAACAGCGCCTCGGCATCCGGCCCCTCGACCAGGATCTTGCCGAAGGTCGACTGGTCGAAGGTCGCCGCTTGCTCGTGCGCGGCCCTGACCTCGGCGCCGACCGCGTCGAACCAGGCGGGGCGGCCGAAGCCGAGTTCTGGCACGCCCTCGGCGCCGAAGTAGAGCGGCCGTTCCCAGCCGTAGACCTGGCCGAGGTGGCCCTTGGCCGCGCGCCATTCGTTAGCCAGAGGCGAGGTCCGCAAGTGCCGCGCCGTCGTCATCTGCCGGCCCGGATGGCTCAGCTCGTAGTGGCTCCCCAGGATCTCCGGAACTCTGGCCGACAGGGCCTCGACCGAGTTCCAGCAGTCGGGAAAACGCTTCGGGTCGGCCTCCGGCAGGTCGTTCGGGGTGCGGCCGTTGACGATGCAATGGGCCAGCGCCATGCCGGCGCCACCGCCGCTGGCGACACCGACCGAGTTCATCCCGCAGCCGAGGAAGAAGCCGCGTGTCTCCGCTGCCTCGCCCAACAGGAACGCGCCGTCGGGGGTGAAGCTTTCCGGCCCGTTAAGCAGCATGCGGACCTCGGCCGTCTCCAGCACCGGCAGGCGGTGCAGCGCGTTCTGCATCATCGGCTCGAAGTGGTCCCAATCCTCGGGCAGGAGCTGGAAGGCGAAACCCTCGCCCAGGCGGTCGGGGTCGATCGGCTTTCCCATCGGCTCGAAAGCGCCGACCAGCAGGCCTTGGGATTCGTCGCGGATATAAAGGTGGCTGTCGTGATCAGAGAGCGAGGGCAGTGGCCGCTCGGCCCCTGGCACCGGCTTGGTCAAGAGGTAGAAGTGCTCGCAAGGCCAGACCGGCACGGCGACGCCGGCCATGGCGGCGACCCGGCGGCTCCAGAGTCCGGTGCAGAGCGCGACGGCATCGCAGTGGACGACGCCCCGATCGGTCTCGACGCCGACGACCCGTCCGCCCTCGGTGAGGATGCCGGTGACGGCTGTCTCCTCGAAGACCTTGGCGCCGTGGGCGCGCGCGCCTCTGACGAGGGCGGCGCAGAGGTCGGATGGGCTGACCCGGCCGTCGTCCGGCGACCAGACGGCGCCGATAACGTCCGACGCGTTCATCAGCGGCCAGCGCTCGTGCGCCTCCTCGGTCGATATCGTCTCGGCCCGGACCCCAAAGGCGTCGGACAGCGCCTTCTGCCGGCCGATGTGGATCAGCCGGTCCTCGTTGGTGGCGATCGACAGCGAGCCCCGATTGATCCAACCGGTGGACTGCCCGGTCTCGGCCTCCAGCTCGGCATAAAGGCGGACGCTGTAGCGGATCAGATCCGTGAGGTTGCGGCTGGAGCGAAGCGCCCTGACCTGCGCTGCCGAGTGCCAGGTGGTGCCCGAGGTAAGTTGGTTTCGCTCCAGGAGGACCGCGTCCGAGGCGCCGAGCTTGGCCAGGTGATAGAGCGTCGAGCAGCCCATGACGCCGCCGCCGATGACGACGACGGAGGCGTGGCGCGGCAGTTCGGGAATCGTCGCAGGCTGGTTCATAACACCGGACAGTAGCCCGGCCGCGGCCGCGAGGTAAATCGGCTCGGACTGGCGGTGGACGCCGTTCCGCGCTAACAGTTCGGGAACGGCAATCGACGGAAACGTAAAGGGGAGGGAAGAGAGATGGCGGATGGGTCCATTCGGATCGGCCTGATCGGCGCCGGCGGCAACACGCGGCTGCGACACATACCGGGGTTCCAGGAGCAAGACGGCGTCGAGATCGTCGCGGTTGCCAATCGCTCCCGAGCCTCGGGGCAGCAGGTGGCGGACGAGTTCCAGATCCCCAAGGTCGCCGACGATTGGATGGAGATCCTCGAGGACGAGGGCGTCGACGCGGTCTGCATCGGCACCTGGCCCTACATGCACTGCCCCATCACCCTGTCCGCCTTAAATGCCGGCAAGCATGTCCTCTGCGAGGCCAGGATGGCGCTGAACGCGGCCGAGGGACTGGACATGCTGGCTGCATCCCGCCGCCATCCCCGGCAAGTGGCGCAGATCGTGCCGGCGCCGCATACGCTGGCCTTCGATGCCACCATCGTCGAGATGATCGGTGCCGGCGAGATCGGCGACCTGATTGCCCTCGATGCCCGGATCACCGCCGGCAGCGACTTCCCCAATGCCGACTCTGCGGTGCACTGGCGTCAAGACCGTAACCTCTCCGGCAACAACGTCATGTCCATGGGCATCTGGTACGAGGCCATGATGCGCTGGGCCGGCCCGGCCCGCAGTATTTTCGCCGTTGGCCAGACGGTCGTGGAACACCGGCGCGACGAGGCCGGGCATCGTGTCGCCATGGAGATCCCCGACCACATCGACGTCGTCGGCGAGATGGCGCAGGGCGGGCAGATGCGCTTCAACGTCTCGACCGTCGTCGGCCAGGCGCCGGCCGAGGCCGACATCTGTATCTTCGGTACCGAGGGCACGTTGCGCTTGCTGCAGACCAAGGACGCGCCGATGGCGCTCTTCGCCGGCAAGCGCGGCGGCGATGCTCTCGCCGAGGTCGAGATCGATCCCGCCAAGCAAGGCGGCTGGCGGGTCGAGGAAGAATTCGTGAACGCCATCCGGGGTCTGGAGCCGGTCACTCACACCGACTTCCAGACCGGCGTCCGTTACATGCAGTGGACCGACGCCGTCGCCCACTCCTTCCGCACCGGCACGGCGGTCAGCCTGCCTTAACGTTGTTGCCACTTTTCGTGGTAATGGCCGAGCCACCCGCCCCCCGGCTTGCGTCGTCATTGCGAGTGAGCGAAGCGAGCGTGGCAATCTAGACTGGATCGCCGCGGCGCTAGGCGCCTCGCAATGACGCCGCCAGGGGCCGGGCGACAACGCTTGCGCGCTACCCGCCGCCATCCTCGTGCGGCGTCAGGGTGGCCCAGCTCTGGGGGTGAGTGAGCTCGAAGTCGCGGACGTGCTGCCGGTATTCGGGATCGAAGGCCTGCAGGCGAATGCCCTGCACCATCTCGCCGAAGTCGGCGGTCGCCTTCGCCGACGGCCCGGCGGCGGTGCCCATGCGGCGCAGCGGCTGGTCGAGGACGATCTTGGCGCCCCGGTCCGCCGGGATCTCGTCGCGGTCGTCGGTATAGTACTGCGACAGCGCCACCAGACGGGTGCCGAGATAGACCGCCTCCTCCAAATCGTGCGTGACGAAGAAGATCGTCATCTCGAACTCCTCCCACATCTCCAGGAGGAAGAGCTGCATGCTCTCGCGGGTGCCGGGGTCGAGGGCCGAGAAGGGCTCGTCCATGCAGAGGATGGTCGGCTTCTGGATCAGCGCCTGGCCGATCGCGATCCGCTGGCGCTGACCGCCCGAGAGCTGGTGCGGCAGCTTGTCGGCATGGCCGGCCATGTCGGCCTTCTCCAGCACCGCCATCGCCTCCTCGACATAGTCCTTGCGCCGAGCCGGCCATTGCCAGGGCCAGAGCGAGAGGCGCCGGCCGACCAGCACGTTCTCCAGCGCCGAGAGATGGGGGAAGAGCGAATAGTGCTGATAGACGACGCCGCGGTCGGTCGAGGGGGCGGTAAAGACCCGGCCCTCGACCAGGATCTCGCCCGAGAGCGGCCGGTCCTGGCCGATGATGATCCTGAGCAGGCTGGACTTGCCGCAGCCCGACGGGCCGACGACGGTGACGAACTCGCCCGCCTGGACCGACAGATCGAGGTTGTCCAGCACGATTCTGTCGCCGAAGCCCTGGTAGAGGTCCTGGACGTGCAGGACGCTGCTGTCGCGGAATCGGTCGGGCACGGGGGGCCTCGCTACTTGCCGCTTTCGGGGTGGTACCAGGCGTAGGCCCGGGTCACCCAGAGGCGAAGTGCCCAGTCGACCAGGAAGCCCAGCAGCGTGATCCACATGACATAGGGAATGATCACGTCCATCGCCAGATAGCGGCGCACCAGGCCGATCCGATAGCCGAGCCCCTCGGTCGCCGCGATCATCTCGGCCGCGATCAGGAAGAGCCAGGCCGCGCCCAGGGTCAGCCGCGTGGTGTTGATCAGCCGCGGCATGATCTGCGGCAGCACGACGCGATAGACGACGGCGAAGTTCGAGGCACCCAGCGTCAGCGCCTTGGTGATCTGCTCGCGCGGCAGGGCGACGGTGGCGAGGATGATGTCGCGGGTGACGACGAAGACCGTGCCGATGAAGATCAGCACCACCTTGGCCTCCTCGCCGACGCCGAAGACGATGAAGAGGATCGGCAGCAGGGTCAGCGGCGGGATGATCGACAGCACGGTGATGAACGAGCCCAGCATGCGGCGCAGCAGCGGAAAGAGGGCGGCGTTGATGCCGACGAGCAGGCCGACCACGGCGCCCGAGAAGACGCCGATGAAGAGCCGCTTCAGGCTGGCCCAGGTATCCGTCCACAACAACAGCTCGCCGGAGCGGCGGTCAGGCTCGCTCGCCATTCGCCACAATGCCTCCAGCATCCGCTGGAACGAGGGCAAGAGCTTATCGTTCGGGTTCGCCGCCTGCCGCGCCTCCGACGCGATCCAATAGACCACAATCACGATCACG
>JASLMY010000061.1 GCA_030746295.1 Alphaproteobacteria bacterium
GCCCGACCAAAAGGCATGCACGGCGTTAACCCGCCCTTAAGAACTCCCCTTCATAACAAATGTGTGTGGTGTATTTGTACTAGTTATTTCATACATTTGTGCGTGGCTAAATCGCTCAACTGCGATCGGAACTGGAAAGGGGGATGGGGACATGGCCTTGGCTATGCTGAGGAGGGGGCAGAGCGCGTCGCCGGACCTGCACGCGTTCCGACAGATGGTCGACGACATGCCGGTCAGCGTCATGACCTGCGAGCTGGCGACCCTCACCATCAACTACATGAACCGGAACTCACTTGAGGCGCTACGTCGGATCGAGCACGTCCTGCCGGTTCGAGCCGACGCGATCGTCGGCCAGTCGATCGACATCTTCCACAAGCAGCCGGAGCATCAACGCCGGCTGCTCGTCGATCCGAGAAATTTGCCGCACAAGGCGCGGATTCGGCTCGGCGACGAGTATTTGGATCTCCTGGTCACCGCGATCACGGACGCGAGCGCCACTACAAGGCGCCGATGCTGACCTGGAGCGTGGTGACCGAGCAGGTCCGCAAGGAAGAGGAGACCGAGAAGCTGCTGCAGATGCTGGACCGCATGCCGATCAACGTCATGCTGGCGGACAAGGACACGCTCGAGATCACCTATCTCAACAAGACCAGCATCGAGACCCTGGGTCCGCTACGCCATCTGTTGCCGTGCCCGCCCGAGGAGCTCGAGGGCAAGTGCATCGATATCTTCCACAAGCACCCCGAGCACCAACGGCGCCTGCTGGGCGATCCGAGTAACCTGCCGCACAGGGCCCAGATCAAGCTCGGCGACGAGACCCTGGACCTGGCCGTCTCGGCCCTGCTGGACGAGGCCGGCACCTATGTCGGCCCGCTTCTGACTTGGTCGGTGGTGACCCGCAACGTCACCATGGCCAACAACGTCACCGGTGTCGTCGAGGCGGTCTCCGCGGCCTCGACCGAGATGCAGCACAGCGCCCAGTCGATGCAGCAGACCGCCGAGCAGGCGACCTCTCGGGCCGGCACGGTGGCCTCGGCGGCGGAGGAGCTGAGCTCCTCGATCTCGGAGATCAACCGTCAGGTCAGCCATTCGAGCCAGGTTGCGGGCGAGGCGGTCACCGAATCCCAGAAGACCAGCGAGATGATCGCCGGTCTGGCCGAGGCGGCACAGAAGATCGGCGACGTGGTCGACATCATCCAGGACATTGCCAGCCAGACCAATCTCCTGGCCCTCAACGCCACCATCGAGGCGGCTCGCGCCGGTGAGGCCGGCAAGGGCTTCGCGGTCGTCGCCGCCGAGGTGAAGTCGCTCGCCAACCAGACTGCAAGTGCCACGGAAGAGATCTCCGAGCAGATTGGTCAGATCCAATCCGCGACCACGTCGGCCGTCGACGCCAACGAATCGATCTCGAAGACGATCGGCACCATCAACGAGATCGCCACCGCGATCGCCGCCGCCGTCGAGCAGCAGGGGGCCGCGACGCAAGATGTCTCGACCAACATCATCCAGGTCTCCGAGGCCTCGACCGAGACCGGACGGATCGCTACTGAGGTCTTGGAAGCGGCGACCGAACTGTCGCAGCAGGGCGAGCGCCTGACGCAAGAGGTCGGCGAGTTCTTGAAAAGCGATTGAGGGGAACATAGGCGCACGAGGGTTACCTGACCGGCTCTCCAAGGCGGTGACGCGAGACCCCCGGCCCGCGAGCGACCACCGCCCGACACCGGCCGTTCGCCGCCTTCGAGGTGGCGAGCGGCCGGGTTCTCTCAGCCCGAGGGCTCGGGCGATTCCGTGCCGTGGAGATGGCCGAGCAGAAAGGCGCCCGCCTCCATCGACAAGGTCCGATAGGTGATGTCGGCGTTGACCACGGCCGAGACGGTGAGGCTGACGGTCATCGCCCCGATCTCGCCTTCGACCGTGCCCGAGATTTGAACGTCTTGGGCCAGGATGGCGCCCTTGACGTGCCCGCGTTCGCCGACGCTGACCGAGCGGGCGTTGACCTTGCCTTCGATGTGGCCATCGATATCGATCTGGCCCTCGCTCTCCAGATCGCCGACGACGGTGAGCTCGGCGTTTATGGTCGATGGCATGTCGTAGGTACTCTCCCAGATGCTCGCGCCGGGCGATGCGTTCAGTAGACGACGACGCTGCGGATCGACTTGCCCTCGTGCATCAGGTCGAAGGCGCTGTTGATCTCCTCCAGCGGCATGGTGTGGGTGATCAAGTCGTCGATATTGATCTTGCCGTCCATGTACCAGTCGACGATCCGCGGTACTTGCGAGCGGCCCTTGGCGCCGCCGAAGGCGGTGCCGCGCCAGACCCGACCGGTGACCAACTGGAAGGGTCGGGTGCTGATCTCCTGGCCGGCGCCGGCGACGCCGATGATGATGCTCTCGCCCCAGCCCCGGTGGCAGCACTCCAGCGCCTGGCGCATGACCTCGACGTTGCCGATGCACTCGAAGGAATAGTCAGCGCCGCCGTCGGTCAGCTCCACCAGGTGCGCGACCAGATCGCCGTCGACTTCCTTGGGGTTGACGAAATGGGTCATGCCGAACTGCTCGGCCAAGGCCTTCTTGCCTGGGTTCAAGTCGACGCCGACAATTTTGTCGGCACCGACCAGGCGGCAGCCCTGGATGACGTTTAGGCCGATGCCGCCGAGGCCGAAGATGACGACGTTGGCGCCCGCCTCGACGCCGGCCGTGTTGATCACCGCGCCGAGGCCGGTGGTGACGCCGCAGCCGATGTAGCAGACCTTGTCGAAGGGGGCGTCCTCGCGGATCTTGGCGAGCGCGATCTCGGGCAGCACGGTGTAGTTGGCGAAGGTCGAGGTTCCCATGTAGTGGAAGATCGGCTCGCCATTCAGGCTGAAGCGGCTGGAGCCGTCGGGCATCAGCCCCTGGCCTTGGGTCGCCCGGATCGCGGTGCAAAGGTTGGTCTTGCCCGAGAGGCAGGCTTTGCATTGGCGGCACTCGGGCGTGTAGAGGGGGATGACGTGATCGCCGGGCGCCACGCTGGTGACGCCGGCGCCCACTTCGGCGACGATGCCGGCGCCCTCGTGCCCGAGGATGGCCGGGAAGAGGCCCTCGGGGTCGGCGCCCGAGAGGGTGAACTCGTCGGTGTGACAGATGCCGGTGGCCTTGATCTCGACCAGTACCTCACCGGCCTTCGGACCTTCCAGTTGTACGGTCTCTATCTGAAGCGGCTTGCCCGCCTCGACGGCGACCGCGGCTTTGACGTCCATTTCCTCCCCCTTCGCTCCTTGGCGTGATCTCGCTCAGGCCCGCCAGTATATCGGAGAGTGGCCGTCGGCAGGCAAGGGGCAAGGCGCGGAATTCGACGCCCTGGCCGCTCTCTACCGTCCGGTGATTTCTGCCGAAGGGCATAGAATTCCCCCATTGATCGGAATGTGCTTGGACGGTTATGCTACCGGCACAAAATAACAGCGCCACATCGGCGCGTCGCCCATGCGAGGGCGGGTTAGCGATGATAGCAGGGAAGGAATCTATCATGCGGAAATCAGTACTAATGCTTTGCGCTCTCGCCTTGGGCGCGACGGGCTTCGTCTCGGTCGGCGTCTCGACCGAGGCCGGCGCGCAGGCTGTAAAGGGACCGAAGGTAACCTGGCGCCTCTCGCTCTGGGGCAAGCGGCGGGCCTTTACCGAAGGTCTGGAATACATCGCCGCCGAGATCGCCAAGCAGACCGCCGGCAACTTCCAGATCAAGCTCTACTACGGCGAGCAGCTCTCCAAGGGTAAGGAAAACCTGGACGGTATCTCCATCGGCGCCTTCGAGGCGGCGCTCTTCTGTGCATCTTACCATCCCGGCAAGAACGCGCCGTTGAACGTGCTGGACCTGCCGTTCTTGCCGCTGGGCAACCTCGACGTGATGCTGAAGGTGCATGAGGTCGTCTACCAGCACCCGGCCGCCAAGAAGGCCTTGGCCAAATGGAACGCGCGCCTCTTCATGTCGAACATCCTGCCGCAGTACGAGTACATGGGCCGCGGCAAGCCGCCGCAGAGCGTCGCCGACTTCAAGGGCAAGCGGCTCCGGGCTTTGGGTGGCATGGGCCGGGCGGCGAAGGCGATCGGCGCGGTGCCGACGACGATGCCGGCTTCGGAGACCTACACCGCGCTGCAGCGCGGCACCGTGGACGCCATCGGCTTCCCCTTCACCTACACTTTCAACGCCTACAAGCTGGACGAAGTGTCGGATTGGTACACCACCAACATGTCGCTCGGCACGGTGAATTGCCCGATCGTCTTCAATGTGAACTCCTGGGCCAAATTGCCGAAGCAGTACCAGAACCTGCTGGAGAGCATAAAGAAGGGGGCCTCCGAGGCGCAAAAGGCGGCCTACATCAAGCGGGACAAGATCAACCTGGAGACTTGGGCGAAGAACCCCAAGCTGACGGCGGTCAAGATCCCCGAGAACGAGATGGCCGAGTTCCGCCGCGTCGCCGGCAAGCCGCTCTGGGAAGAGTGGGTCAAGGAGAACGAGGGCAAGCTGCCGGCGCGTGAGCTGCTGGACCTCGTCCTCAAGACGGCGGCCAAGGCCTCGAAGTAAATTACCGGTACGAGCGCATTGAAGAAGATTGCCGGTCGATCGCCGGCAGTCTTCTTTCTTTGTCTATTCTGGCGAACGGCATCATTCGGTGACGCGAAATGGCGATAAACGACGATTCGATGCGGTCCCCCGGCGCAAGGCTGTTGGCGCGGGTGGACGGCCACTATTTCCAGTTCGAGACCCTGCTCAACATGATTTCGGCGCTGATCATTCTCGGCCTCATGCTGCTTGCCGTGGTGCAGGTGCTGGGTCGAAAGATCTTCAACTTCCCGGTACCGGGCTACGTCGATCTGGTCGAGTTCGTGATGGCGGTCTTCTGCTTCATCGGCATCGCTTATTGCCAGAAGCTGGGCGGCCACATTCGGATGGAGTTCATCATCGGCAAGTTCCATGGCCGCACCCTCTGGTTCCTGGAAGTCGTCGGCACGCTGATCGCGATCGTCATCATCGCCATCCTCATGTGGTACGGCTACGAGCACTTCCTCAGGGCTTGGCAGATCGGTGACTCCTCCATCAATCTCGAGCTGCCGATCTGGCCCGGCAAGCTGCTGGTGGCATTCGCCTTCGCGACCCTGATTTTTCGCCTGTTGATTCAGTTGGCCGGCTACATACGTCTCTTCTTCCATCCCGACGCGGCGCCCATCGGCGTTCCGATAATTGAAACGGTCGACGAGCAGGCCCAGCACGAGATCGACGTCGGCCTCGCCGGCGAGGAAGAAAAAGTCGTGATCACCGGCGGCGCCAAGGCGGAGGCGGGCTGATGAGCGAATTTGCCATCGGCCTCGTCGGCACCGGCGCGCTCTTGCTCATGGTCTTCGCCGGCGTTCGCGTCTACGTCGTCGCGGCACTGGTCGGCGTTCTCGGCATTGCCGTCATCATCGGCTGGCAGGCCGGCGCCGGCATGGGCGGCATGGTGCCGCATTCGAAGGCGGTCAACTACGCGCTTAGCGTTCTGCCGATGTTCATCCTGATCGGCTTCATCGCCTATCACGCCGGCCTGACGCACGCCCTCTTCCGCGCCGCCAGGGCCTGGTTCGGCTTCGTCCCGGGGGGCTTGGCGGTAGCCAGCGTCTTCGCCACCGCGGGCTTCGCCGCGGTCTCGGGCGCCAGCACGGCGACGGCGGCGGTCTTCAGCCGGGTCGCCATCCCGCACATGCTCGAGCACGGCTACAGCCCCAGGCTGGCGGCCGGCGTGGTCGCCGCCGGCGGTACGCTCGCCTCGCTGATCCCGCCGAGCGCGATTCTGGTGATCTACGCCATCATCGTCGAGGAATCGGTCGGCACCCTGATCATGGCCGGCTTCATTCCCGGCGTCGTCTCGGCCATCATCTACGCCATGCTGATCATCGGCATGTGCGTCGCCAAGCCCGAGCTCGGCCGGGCGATTCCTTCGCCGCCGATGTCGGAGAAATTGGCGAGCCTACCCGGCACGTTGCCGATCGTGCTCGTCGTCGCGATCATCTTCTATTCGATGTATTCGGGCTGGGCGACGCCGACCGAGGCCGGCGCGCTGGGTGCCTTCGTCGTTCTCGTTATCGCCCTCATACGAGGCATGAAGTGGGTGAATTTGCGGGATGCGCTCGAGGAGACGGCGCGGCTGACGGTGATGATCTTCGCCCTGATCTGGGGCATCCTGATCTTCGTCCGCTTCCTCGGCTATGCCGGCCTGCCGCAGGCTTTCTCCGAGTGGATCGTCACGCTGCCGCTGCCGGCGGTCGTGATCATGATTTTCATCCTCTTGGGCTATGCCGTGCTGGGCATGTTCATGGATGCGATCGGCATGCTGCTGCTGACGCTGCCGGTGGTGCACCCGGCCGTGGTCGCGCTCGGCTACGACCCGATCTGGTTCGGCATCATCGTCGTCAAGATGTGCGAGGTCTGCCTGATCACGCCGCCGGTGGGCTTGAACTGCTATGTTGTCAGCGCGGTCAGACCGGACATACCGTTGGGCGACGTCTTCCGGGGCATCGGGCCGTTCTTCGCCGCCGATGCCGCGACCATTGCGCTCTTCCTGGCCTTCCCGGACATTATTCTCTGGCTGCCGCGCTTGATCGAGGCATCTGGTTGAGCAAGGCTCGAGAGAAGTGACAAAGCGGCTGGGGACGAGGTTGACGGCGGCATGACCGAGGCGGTGCCGCGCGGCGCTCTCGCCGGCTTCAGGGTGATCGATCTCTCGCGCGTCCTGGGCGGGCCCTACTGCACCCAGATCCTGGCCGACCACGGTGCTGACGTCGTCAAGATCGAGCCGCCCCAGGGCGACGAGGTGCGCGACTGGGGGCCGCCCTTCAAGGATGGCCTCTCCGCCTACTTTGCCGGCGTCAACCGCAACAAGCGCGCCCTTTCGCTCGACCTCCGCCAGGAGGCGGGGCGCGAGGTCCTGCTGCGGCTGTTGGAGGACGCCGACGTCCTGATCGAGAACTTCAAGCCTGGCGGCATGGCCCGCTGGGGGATCGGCTACGAGGAGGTTCTGGCAGAGCGCTTCCCGCGGCTGATCTACTGTTCGATCACCGGCTTTGGCGCCAGCGGCCCCTTCGGCGGCTTTCCCGGCTACGACGCCGTGGCGCAGGCGATCGCCGGCAATATCTCGGTCAACGGCACGCCCGACTCCGGCCCGCTTCGGATCGGCATCCCGCTCGTGGACCTCGGCACCGGCCTCTACGCCGCGGTCGGCATCCTGATGGCGGCGGAGGAGCGGCGGCGCTCGGGCCGGGGCCAGCGGGTCGACGCCAGCCTCTTCGATACCGGCGTTGCCCTGCAGCACCCCCATGCCGCCAACTATTTCATGAGCGGCAAGGCACCGGCACTCTCCGGCAACTCGCATCCCAACATCTCACCCTACGACCAGTACCCGACCGCCAAGGGCCGGATCTACCTCGCCATCGGCAACGACCGCCAGTTCCGCATCCTGGCGGAAGAGCTGGGCCGGCCGGAACTCGCCGACGAGGCCCGCTTTCTGCACAACGCCGACCGCCAGGCCAACCGGCCCGAGCTGAACGCCATCCTGGTCGAGCTGATGGCCGGCCACGAGGCCGAGGATCTGGCGCACCGCCTGTCCGCGCGCGGGGCGCCTGCCGGCGCTGTCCTTTCGGTGCCCGAGGTGATGGAGCACGCCCACACTGCGGAGCGCCAGATGACGGTCTCGCTCGACGGCTATCGCGGCACCGGCATTCCGCTGAAGCTCGGCCGCACGCCGGGCGGGGTGCATTCGACGCCACCGCTCTTCGGCACCGCGACGCGCGAGGTCCTGGCCGAGGCGGGCTACGACGAGGCCGAGATCGAGGCCCTGGTCGAGAACGAGATCGCCTTCGAGGAACGCCGCAAGCCGCCGGCCTGAGGGCGCTCAGACCTCCAGCACGATCTTGCCGAAATGCGCGTTCGCGGCCATGTGGGCCTGCGCGGCGGCGGCCTCGTCGAGCGGGAAAGTCCGGTCGATCGGCAGGCTGAGCTCGCCGGCCTCGAGCGCCGGCCAGAGGTCGGTGCGCATCCGGGCGCCGATCTCGCGCACCTCTTCCACCGAGCGGGTGCGGAAGGTGACGCCGATATAGTCGATCCGCTTCAAGGCATGCAGGTCGAAGTCGAACTCGCCCTTGAAGCCGCCGAGACGGCCGACGTTGACGATCCGGCCGAGGATGCGGGCCGCGGCCAGGTTCTGGTTGGCGACGCTGGCCGAGACCTGATCGACGATCAGATGCACGCCCTTGCCGTCGGTCGCTTCGAGCACCGCCTCGGGCCAGCTCGGATCGCTCGAGTCGAGCGCCAAGTCGGCGCCGAACTCGGGCAGACGGGCACGCCGCTCGGCGTTGGTCGAGGTCCCGACCACCAGGCTTGCGCCCTTGTATTTGGCGATCTGTAAGGCCATCAGCCCGACGCCGGAGCTGGCACCCTGGATCAATACGGTCTCTCCCCGCTGCAGCCGGCCGTTGGTGACCACCGCGTCGTGCATGGTCTGCAAGGCCACCGGCAGGGTCGCCGCCTGGGCGTAGGTCATGTTGTTGGCGGGGATCGGGGCGACCCGGCCCCAATCGGCGACCGCGTATTCCGCATAGCCGCCACCGCCCGAGCACATCACCCGGTCGCCGGGCTTGTACTCGGCCACCGCGGCGCCGACCTCGACGACCTCGCCCGACCACTCCAGCCCGGCGATGGTCCCAGCACCGCCGTGGCTGCCGTGGAAGGCACCGGCGGCCATCAACAGGTCGGCGCGGTTGAGCCCGGCGGCATGGACCCGGACCAAGACCTGGTCCGCCGTCGGCCGTGGCTCCGGCACTTCTCGGATTTCCGGGCCCGCTTCGCCCAACACGGCCGCTTTCATGATGCGCTCCTCCCCGTCGTCAGCCGGCCAGCGTCGGGTCTTCCGAGACCTCGACCACGACCTTGCCGAAGTTCCGGCCCTGCAGGAGGCCGATGAGACCGGCTGGCGCGTTCTCCAGGCCCTGGATCCGGTGCTCGCGGTACTTGACCTTGCCCTCGCGCACCCAGCCGCCGACGTCGCCTAGGAAGTCGCCCAGCTGGCTCGCATAGTCGGAGACGATGAAGCCGCGCATCAGCAGGCGCTTGGTCAGGACGGCACGCATCAGCTGGGGCAGCCGGTTCGGCCCCGGCGGCAGGTCGGTGGCGTTGTACTGCGAGATCAGGCCGCAGACCGGCATCCGCGAGAAGAAGTTGAGAAGCGGGATCACCGCCTCCAGCACCCGGCCGGCGACGTTCTCGAAGTAGATGTCGATGCCGTCGGGGCAGGCGTCGGCGAGCGCGGCCTCGAAGTCGTCCGAGCGGTGGTCGAGGCAGGCATCGAAGCCCAGCTCGTCGGTGACGAAGCGGCACTTGTCGGGACCGCCGGCGACACCGACCGAGCGACAGCCTTTGATCTTGGCGATCTGGCCGACGACGCTGCCGACCGCGCCCGAGGCGGCGGCGACCACCAGGGTCTCGCCCTCCTTGGGCTGGCCGATGTTCAAGAGGCCGGTATAGGCGGTCATGCCCGGCATCCCGAGAACCCCGATCGCGGTCGAGATCGGCGCGTTCGCCGGATCGACCTTGCGCATGCCCTTGCCGTCCGAGAGCGCATACTCCTGCCAACCGCTGCGGCCGACGACAATGTCACCGGGGGCGTAGCCAGCGTGGTTGGAGGCTTCGACGACCCCGACCGTGCCGCCTTCCATGACCCCGCCGATCTCGATCGGGTCTGCATAGCTGCGCTCGGCGTTCATCCGCCCGCGCATGTAGGGGTCGAGCGAGAGGTAGATCGTCCGCAGCAACATCTCGCCCTCTGCCGGCGTCGGCACCGGGCCGCTCGCCAGCTCGAAATCGGCCGCGACCGGGGCGCCGTCCGGTCGCCTGGCCAACAGGATTTGTCGGTTCGTGTTCGCTGCCATCGTGCCACGGGCTCCCTTGGGAAATCGAACTCGGCACATGTGAGCACGGCACGTCGCCAGCGCCAAGCGCCCGTGGCTCGGCTTTGACGAAGCGGTGCCAGCGCCCTATGGTCAAGCACGCCTAGAGACGACCCACAAGCCTTGGGAGGGGCCATTCATGGCTCGGAAATATCACCTGATCAGCTCGGTAACGTGACCCTGGGTTCAGCGCGCCGTGATCGTTTTGCGTGCGAAACAGGTCGAGTTCGACGTCACTTACATCAATCTCAGCGAGAAGCCTGATTGGTTTCTGGAGATCTCGCCGCACGGCAAGGTGCCGGTGCTCCTGGTCGACGATGCGCCGCTCTTCGAATCCAACGCCATCGCCGAATACTTGGACGAAGTGGTGCCGCCCCGCCTGCATCCCGAGGATCCCTTCCAGCGGGCCCGACACCGGGCCTGGACGGACTTCGTGCCGGACTTCTCCAGCGGCATCAACATCTACTACACCAAGACCAAGGCCGACCTGGACGCCAAGGTCGAGACCGCGCCGGCCCGGTTCGAGAAGCTGGAGGCGGCGATGCGGGATGGCCGCGGCAACGACGGGCCCTACTTCAGCGGCCCCGAGCTTTGCCTGGTCGACGCGGCCTACGCGCCCTTCCTGCAGCGTTTCGCCATGGTCGAGGCGAAGGTCCAGACAGGCCTCTTGAAGGACTTTCCGTTGATCCAGGCTTGGATCGATGCGTTGCTGGCGAACGAGATCGTCACCGGCTCGGTGCCGGCGAGCTTCGTCGACGAGTTCGTCGCCAACCTGCACCGGCGCGAATTCTACGTCAGCCAGTTCTTCGATCTCGGCAGCGTCGCTGCCGAATAGACGATTTTGTCGATCGATCCGGGCGTCCTTTCCCGAAAGGGAAGGGGCGCCCGCGATCATTCGGCCCGGCGCAGGGCCTCGGCATAGGTTCCGGCATCGACGTTGCCGCCCGAGGTGACGACGGCGACGGTCTTGTCGCGACAGTCGTACTTGCCGCGCAACGCCGCGGCCAGGGCGACCGCGCCGCCCGGCTCGACCACGAGCTTCAAATGCGCGAAGGCGGCGGCCATCGCGGCGCCGACCTCGACGTCGCTGACCGAGAGGCCGGCGCTGACGAGCTTCGCATTGACGGCGAAGGTGAGCCGCCCCGGCGTCGGCGCCAGCAGGGCATCGCAAAAGCTCGCCCCGCCGTCAGGGTTGCGCTGGCGGCTGCCCGCCGCCAGCGAGCGCGCCGTGTCGTCGAAGCCTTCCGGCTCGACCGTGTAGACCTCGGTCGCCGGCGACAGGGCCTTGATGGCGGTGGCGGTGCCGGCGGTCAGCCCGCCGCCGCCGCAGGGTACGAGCACCGCATCGAGCTCGAGGTCGAGGCTCCGAGCCCGCTCGGCGATCTCCAGCCCGACGGTGCCTTGCCCGGCGATGATCCAGGGATCGTCGAAGGGCCTGACCAAGGTGCCGCCGCGCTGGCGCAGGATCTCGGCGGCGATGGTTTCGCGGGAATCGTGGTCGCCGGGATCGTATGTCGCGATCTCGGCGCCCCAGCGCTCGGTGCCCTCGCGCTTGGCCCGCGGCGCGTTCTCGGGCATGACGATCACCGCCGGTACGCCCAAGAGATGCGCCGCCGCCGCCACACCTTGGGCGTGGTTGCCCGAGGAATAGGCCACGACGCCGGCCGGCCGCTCGGCCTCGGGAATGCGGCTGATCCGGTTGTAGGCGCCGCGGAACTTGAACGAGCCGGTCAGCTGCAGCGGCTCCGCCTTCACCAGCAGCCGGCCGCCGACGAGGGCGTTCAGCGCTGGCGCCTCCAACAACGGCGTTGCCACCGCCCGGCCCGATATCCTTTCGGCCGCCGCCAACACGTCGTCGATCGTCGGCAGCGTCTCATGCCCGGGCATCGTCGATATTCTCCAGGAAGCTCTCGATGGCGGGGCCGCAAACCGGCTCGGTCAGAAGCGGCACGTGGCCCCGGTTCGGCACCGTAAGGCGGACGAGGTCCGGCTTCACCTCGGCCATCCGCTCGAAGGTTGCGGGATCGAGGATATCGGAGAGGTCGCCTCGAATGGCCAGCGCCGGCACCCGGGCCAGCGCCCGATAGTACGGCCAGAGGTCGATCGGGCCCGAGCCTTTCGTCGCCATCGGCTGCATGATCTTGGGGTCGTAGTTGGCGCGGAGCCGGCCCTGGCCGTCGGGGCGGTAGCGGGCCCGCGCCTCCGCCAGCCAATCGTCGTCGGTGAACTCGGGATAGGCGCGGCCCATCATCCCCTTCAACTGCCGCGCCGCGCTGTCGTAGTCGGCGGGCGATCCCTCGCGGCCGACATAGGTGCGGATTCGGTCCAGCCCCTCGACCGCGATCTCGGGCCCGACGTCGTTCAGCACCACACCGGCGAGCGCCGTCGGCCGCACTGCCGTCATCGCCATCGCCAGGACGCCGCCGAGCGAGGTGCCGATCACCACGACCCGGTGCGTGTTGGTCGCCGCCAGCAGGTGCGCGATATCGTTCAGGTATGTGCGAGGTTCGTAGTTGGCGGGCACGGGGTCGCGGTCCGAGCGGGCCCGGCCACGGAGGTCGAGCGCCAGGACCCGCCGCTTGGCGGAAAGCCTCAGCGCCAGCTTGTGAAAATCGTCGCTGTTGCGGGTCAGGCCGGCGAGGCAGAGCACCGGTACGTGGCCGCCGCCGGCATCACCGTAGTCGCGATAGTAGAGGCTGAGATCGTCTTGCGATCTGAGGCGGCCGTCCAGGTAGCCCTCGCCATTGGCCTCGCTCACCCGCCGACCCCGACGATTCCAGGCAGCGGCACCAGGCTGTCGACCTCGACGTCGGGCGCCCCCGGCAGCTTCTCTCGGGCTTGGCCGAAACGGTTGACCCAGACCACTTTGAAGCCGTAGGCCGAGGCGCCGTGCGCGTCCCACGAGTTCGAGGACTGGAAGGAGACGGCGGCGCTGTCGACGCCGAGGTGCGTATTGACCAGCCGATAGACCTCGGGCCGGGGCTTGTAGATGCCGATCTCGTCGACCGAGAGGACGGTGTCGAGATGGCCGCTGATGCCGGCGTTGTCGGCCGCCGCGCGCAGCATCTCGGGCGAGCCGTTGGAGAGGATCGCCGTCTTCATGCCCGCTGCCTTCAGCGTCGCCAACACGTCGGGGACCTCGGCGTAGCAGTCGAGCTCGAAGTAGAGGTCGAGCAGCCGTTGGCGCAAGGCGCCGTCGTTGACACCCAGGCTCTCGAGGCCGAAGTCGAGGCCGTCCGCCGTGACCTGCCAGAAATCGACATAGTGGCCGGTCAGGCTCCTGAGCCAGGTGTACTGCAGCTGTTTTGCCCGCCAAATCTCGGCCAACGGCTGCCACTTCTCGCCCAGGGCCTCGCTGCAGTGGCTGGCCGCGGCGTTGACGTCGAACAAGGTTCCATAGGCGTCGAAGACGCAGGCCTCGATGCCGTCGAGTTTGCTCGCTCCCATCTTTCCCTCCCAGAAGCCGCCCCGGCCGGACACTAGCGGAAGCCGGACCGCCTCGCCAGACGCACCGTCGCTCAGGGCTGGTCGCCGTTGCGCTTCAGGTCCATGGTGAGCCGGCTCGGGACAGGCGCCGGGGCCAGCCGCTGGCGGTAGACCTGCAAGCCCTCGAGGACCCGCTGAACGTAGTTGCGGGTCTCGTTGAAGGGGATCGCCTCGATCCAGTCGATAACGTCGACACTGCCGTCGCGCGGGTCGCCGAGCTTGCGAATCCATTCCCTGGCGCGACCGGGGCCGGCGTTGTAGGCGGCGATCGCCAGCGGATAGGAGCCGTTGAAATCCTTCAGCATCTGGCCGATGTAGGCGGCACCCAGACGGACGTTGTAGTCGGGATCGCTGAGGAGCCGCCCGCTGCTGTAGCGCAAGCGAAGCGCGCGCGAGACCTCGCGCGCCGTCGCCGGCATCAGCTGCATCAGGCCGCGGGCGCCGGCGGGGCTCACGGCCGTGGCGGAGAATTCGCTCTCCTGACGCATGATGGCGAAGACGAGCGCGTCTTCGACGGTGATCTTCGGCAGCCGGAAGACGGGATAGCCGTATTCCACGATCCGCTCGCTGGAACGCTTGGCGATCTTGGCGACCCGGACGCCTAGGTCGAAGCGCCGAAACTCGGCCGCCAGGCCGGCGACCATCATCCGCTCGGCCGGCGATTTGACCTGCTTGGCGAGATGAAAGACGAAGCTGCGAAAGAGGGTCCAATCCCTGAGCTCGCCCAGGATCGCCGCCGCCTTGACCGCATCCCGTCGCTTGAAGCCGAGCCATTGTTCAGGTCGCGGCGGCGGCGTCGGCCGCAGGTGCAGCTTGGCCTTGGCATCGAGGGCTTCCGTCGCCAATTGGCCGTAGTAGGTGGTCGGGTATTTGGCGGCGGTGCGATACCAGCGGGTGGCGTGATTGCCTTGCGCCATCGCCGCCGCGGCCCGGGCCCGCCAATAGGCCGCGCGGGCCCGGCTGATCGGATACTTGACCGCCTTGTGGAGCTGTTGGAAATGTCTTGCGGCGCCGGGGTAGTTCTTGAGAAACCGGAGCGCGATCCAGCCGGCGAGCCATTCCGCCTCGGCATAGGCGCCGGTGCCGGGCGTCTGACCATGGCCGCCGGCCAGTGCGTAGGCCCCGTCGGCATTGCCGACCTCCAACAGCTTGCGGATTTGGATGCGGCGCTCGACCCACCACTTCTCGGGCTTCGGACCGGGGTCGCCCGGCAGGGCGCCCAGCAGGTCTTGGGCGCTGTCGTGCTTGTCGCGCTGCCGCCGCCAACGCACCCGCTGATAGGCCAAGCCCGGGTCGCCCAGCAGCTCCTTGGGTACCCGGGCGATGGCCGAGTTGACCCCCGGCGAGCCGACCATGAGGGCCAGCCGTGCCTCCGCCAATCGGCGCCAGCCGGGTGGCACCAGCGGCAACATCCGCCTGGCCGAGGCGCGATGTCCGGCCCAGAGCAGTCGGTCGAGGCGTGCCAGATGGTCATCCTTGGTGAGGTGGCCCTTGTAGCGGTTGTAGAACTGACGGCTCTCCTTGTGCGCCAGGTCGCCTTCGATCCAGATGTAGCGGAGCCATTTGACCGCCTCGATTTCCTTTCCTCGCCTGAGCAGGACCTCGGCCAGGCTCTGCTGACCTTCCGTTGAGACCGGCGGATACTTGGTGAACCAGGCGACCCTGTCCGCATCACCGACGTCGTCACCCATCGCCTTCTCGGCCTTGCGCATCAGCGCCTTCTGCCGCGGCCAGTCCGGGTTCTCGACGATGAAGCGGGCCAGTGTCATGAAGTCGATGGCATCGTCGCCGCCCGAATAGTAGCGCCAGCGCAGGATTTTGGCGGCCACCGGGTCGCTCATTTTGGAAGCCAGTTGGCGCACGCGTTTCCACTGCTTGCGCTTGGCCGCCGCGAGGCCGCTCTCCAGGCGGCCGCGGTCTCCCGCACCAAGGCCATTTCGGGTCGATGGCGGGGCCGCGGCAGTCTCGCTCGACGCGGCGCGCCCGGCCATGGGCAAGGCGAGAAAAAATACGAGCGCGAGGGGCAGAATTCGGTTGGGATCGCGCATGGCTCGGTGTCCGCCGCCTCGTCTGAACCGCCTTCGACGCCCCACCAGGAACCGCTCGTTGCGACCCGGCACCGCCGGTCCGCCACCGCGTCCCACACCGGTATCGATCCTAGTGGATCGAACCCAATATATGGTACCCCTACGATCCCATATCACGGTTTCTATCCAGTTGGGCGCGCGGAATAGCGTGACAAGTCGCGCGAGAAGCGGCGGGCCGCCCCGCTTGCTCCCTAGCCGGGCAACCGGTATCGTCGGGAAAATTTGATGGAGGATGCCATGTTCAAGGGTTCGATCGTTGCGTTGATCACCCCGTTTTCGGACGGTGAAGTGGACGAGCAGTCGATCCGAAAGCTCGTCGATTGGCATGTGGAGCAGGGCACCCACGGCATCGTGCCGTGCGGGACCACGGGCGAATCCCCGACGCTCAGTCACGAAGAGCATATGCAGGTGACCGAGATCGTCGTCGAGCAGGCCGACGGCCGCCTGCCGGTGATCGCCGGTGCCGGATCGAACAGCACCATCGAGGCGGTGGAGCTGACCAAGCATGCCAAGGAGGCCGGCGCCGACGGCGTGCTGCACGTCACCGGCTACTACAACAAGCCGAGCCAGGAAGGCATCTACCAGCACTTCAAGGCGATCAACGACGCGGTCGATATCCCGATCATCGTCTACAACATCCCGCCCCGCGCGATCGTCGACATCTCGGTCGACACCATGGCCAGGCTGGCCGCGTTGCCGAACGTCGTCGGCGTCAAGGACGCCACCGCCGATCTGTCCAGGCCCAGCCGCGAGCAGATGGCGATCGACGACGACTGGTGCCAGCTCTCGGGCGAGGACGGCACCGCGCTCGCCTATATGGCGCACGGCGGTGACGGCTGTATCTCGGTCTCGGCCAATGTCGCGCCCAAGCAGTGCAGCGAATTCCAGGAGGCCTGCATGGCCGGCGATTTCAAGACGGCGCTCGAATATCAGCACCGCTTGATGCCGTTGCATGTGGCCCTCTTCCTCGAGCCGAGCCCCGGTGGCGTCAAGCACGCGGCCGGCCAGTTGGGGCTTTGCAGCCCGGAGGTCCGCCTGCCCATGGTGCCGCCGACGCGGCCGACCCAGGAAAAGGTCGAGGGCGCGCTCCGCCACGCCGGGCTGCTCAACTAGACGAGCGGTCCTTCATGGCAGAGGTCCGGGTCGCGGCCGAAAACCGCAAGGCCCGCCGAAACTATTTCATCGACGAGACCCTCGAGGCCGGCATCGTGCTGGTCGGCACCGAGGTCAAGTCGCTGCGCCAGGGGCGCGGCGACATTGCCGAGAGCTATGCCACGGTGGCCGGGGGCGAGATCTTTCTCGTCAACGCCCACATTCCCGAATACGCCGCCGGCAACCGCTTCAACCACGAGCCGAGACGGAACCGCAAGCTCTTGCTGCACAAGCGCGAGATCAAGAAGCTGCACGACCAGATCGCGCGCCAGGGCGGCACGGCGGTGCCGCTCAGGCTTTATTTCAACGAGCGCGGCATCGCCAAGGTGCTGTTGGGCCTGGCGCGCGGTAAGCGCCAGTACGACAAGCGCGCCACCGTCAAGGAACGCGACTGGAAGCGCCAGAAACAGCGCCTGCTAAAGCAGCGCCAGTGACGCCGGGCTAGGCGTCGAGATCGCGCCGAATGCCCTCGAAGACGGCCTCGAACATCGCTTCCGTCAGGCGGCCGGTATTGGTGTTGTAGCGCGAGCAGTGATAGCTGTCGTGGAGGCCGAGCCCGGGCCCCAGCCGATGCCGGGCGCCATGGCCGAAGGGGTGGTCGCGCTGCCGCTCGCCGAGACAGGCCAGCGTCGCCTGGTGGGCGATGCGGCCGAGCGCCAGCAAGATGCGAAGCCGGGGCAGGGCGGCGATCTCGGCCGCCAGGAAGTCGCGGCAGGTCTTGACCTCGGCTCCGGTCGGCTTGTTCTGGGGCGGCAGGCAGCGAACAGCGTTGGTGACGCGACAGTTCGTCAGCCTGAGCCCGTCGTCGGGCCGGCGGTCGTAGGTGCCTTCGGAAAAGCCGAACTTCCTAAGGGTCTCGTACAAAAGGTCGCCCGCATAGTCGCCGGTGAAGGGCCGGCCGGTGCGGTTGGCGCCGGCGAGGCCCGGCGCCAAGCCGACGATCAGCAGCTCGGCGCGCTCGTCGCCGAACGACGGCACCGGAGCGTTGAACCAGTCGGGATGTTCGGTGCGGACCTGGACGCGATGCTCGGCCAGGCGCGGACAAAGGGCGCAATCGCCCGGCGGCGCGCTCACATCTGCGGCTCTAGGGCGTCCTCGCCGACTTCGGCACTCTCTGCGACGTTGCCGTCATCCTGGTTCTCGGCACGGCGGGCGGCGTTCTGCTGCCGGTGGCTGGGGTCGCGGCCGATATACGGGATCAGGGTCTCGAGCTCGAGGAAATGGTCGGCCTGCCGGCGCAACTCGTCGGCCACCATGGGCGGCGAGGTCCTGACCGTGCTGACCACGGTGACGCGCCGTCCGCGGCGCTGTACCGCCTCGACCAGGCGGCGAAAATCGCCGTCGCCCGAGAACAGGATAATATGGTCGATGAACTCGGCCATCTCGGTGATATCGACGGCGATCTCGATATCCATGTTGCCCTTGATCTTCCGCCGGCCGGTGGCGTCGGTGTATTCCTTGGTCGGCTTCGTCACCATCGTGTAGCCGTTGTAGTCGAGCCAATCGACCAAGGGACGTATGGGAGAGTACTCCTGGTCCTCGATCAGGGCGGTGTAGTAGTAGGCTCGGACCAGCGTGCCCTTCTTCATGAATTCGTCCAACAGCCGCTTGTAGTCGATGTCGAAACCCAGCGTCCGGGCCGCGGCGTAGAGGTTGGCACCGTCTATGAAGAGTGCGAGCTTTTCATGCGGGTAGAACACCATTGAGCAATATCCCTTGTACGAAAGCGGAAGACCATTATGAACCGAAGAGGAATTTCCATTCGTCCCGGCCATTGGCTACGCTACGGCGGTCCGAAGGTCAATCACTCAGTTGCCGACGGGCATTGGCTGTTTGCCAGCGAGTGAAGAGCGAGACGCAATGATATTGATCGGTCTCGGTGCCAACTTGGCCTCGCCCGAGCACGGTGCGCCCGAAGCGACGCTCAGGGCCGCGCTTGAGATCTTGGCCGAGAACGGCGTCGCGACGCGGCTCTGCTCCCGCTGGTATTGCTCGCCACCGGTGCCTGCCTCGGATCAGCCGTGGTTCGTCAACGCCGTCGCCCGCGTCGAGACCGAGTTGGCCCCGGAGGCATTGCTGGCGCTGCTGCACGATGTCGAGTCGCGGTTGGGGCGCCGCCGGCGGGTGCGTTGGGAGGCCCGCATCGTCGACCTGGACCTGCTGTGCTATGGCGACCTCGTCGGGGGCTCGGAACCCGGCTCGGAGCTGGAGCTGCCGCACCCCAGGATGCATCAGCGCGCCTTCGTGCTGGTTCCGCTAGCCGAGGTCGCGCCCGGCTGGCGCCATCCGACGCTTCACCGCACCGTCGAGACGCTCATTGCGGAATTGGCGCCCGCCGACGTTGCGGCCGTGGCGCCGTTGGCCCCCGCCGCTCGGCCCGCCGCCGGTACTTAACCTTGCGTCGCGGCCTGCTTCGGCCTATATAGCGCCCGGGAAATCAAGACGTTGGAGAATTGACGAATGGCTCGGGTCACGGTTGAGGATTGCATCACCAAGGTCAACAGCAGGTTCGAGCTGGTTTTGATGGCGGCGAACCGCGCCCGGCAAATCTCCGGCGGCGAACTGCCGACGGTGCCCGAGGACAACGACAAGAACTCGGTGATCGCGCTGCGCGAGATCGCCGACGAGACCATTTCGGTCGATGATCTGCGCGAAACCGTGGTGCAGGGCCAGCAGCGCTATGCCGAGGTCGACGAGCCCGAGGACGAGGACATGTCGCACCTCTTGACGCAGCAGTTCGCCGACGGCGACGCCGAGGCGGCGACCACGGCGACCACGGCGACCGAAGCGGAGGCCCCCTCGGAAGAGGCCTGAGCGACCCGCGCCACCCTATAAGCGTAAAGCTTCGATAGCCGGCGTCGCCTCGGGTGACGTCGGCTTTCTTGTTGTGAACGCGATTCGAGGACGGATAGTCTAAGCCTGCGATGATCCGACAGTACGAATTGCTGGAGAAGGTGACGGCCTACGATCCGACGACGGACGAGGACAGCCTGAACCGTGCCTACGTCTTCTCGATGAAGGCGCATGGCACCCAGATGCGCGCTTCCGGTGACCCCTACTTCTCGCATCCCCTCGAAGTCGCCGGCATTTTGACCGACTACAAGCTCGACGGCGCCACCATCATCACCGCCCTGCTGCACGACACGGTCGAGGATACGGTGGCGACGCTGGAGCAGATCGAGCAGGTCTTCGGCGCGGAGATCGCCAAGCTGGTGGACGGCGTCACCAAGCTGACCAAGCTGGAGCTGCGCTCGGAGGCCAATCGCGAGGCCGAGAACTTCCGCAAGCTGGTGCTGGCGATGTCGGACGACATTCGCGTTCTGCTGGTCAAGTTGGCGGACCGCCTGCACAACATGCGCACCCTCGTCCACATCAAGAAGCCGGAGAAGCGCCGGCGCATCGCCGCCGAGACCATGGAGATCTACGCCCCCCTGGCGGAGCGCCTGGGCATGCGCCTGATCAAGGACGAGCTCGAGGACCTGGCTTTCGCCGAGCTGAACCCGGAGGCTCGGGAATCCGTCATCAAGCGGCTGGAGTTCCTGCGCGAGAAGGCGAGCGATGTGGTCTCGCGGATCACCGAGGAGCTGGAGCGGACCCTGGCCGAATCCGGGATCGGCGCCGAGATCTCCGGCCGCGAGAAGAAGCCCTATTCGGTCTGGCAGAAGATGGAGCGCGACAACGTCTCCTTCGAGCAGTTAGCCGATATCGTCGCCTTTCGCATCGTCGTCGACGACATCGAAGACTGCTATCGGGTCCTCGGCGCGGTTCACAGCCGCTACCCGATGATCCCGGGGCGCTTCAAGGACTACATCTCGACGCCCAAGCGCAACGGCTACCGCTCGCTACACACCGCCGTCATCGGGCCCGAGCGGCTGCGTATCGAGATCCAGATCCGAACCCCGGAGATGCACGAGTTCGCCGAGTTCGGCGTCGCCGCGCATTGGGCCTACAAGCAGAACGCCGGCAGTGACGGGGCGCGGTATCGCTGGCTGCAGGAGCTCCTGGAGATCCTCGAGCACGCCAACAGCCCGGAGGAGTTCCTCGAGCACACTAAGCTCGCGATGTTCCAGGACCAGGTCTTCTGCTTCTCGCCGCGCGGTGACGTCATCGCCTTGCCCCGAGGTGCGACGCCGGTCGACTTTGCCTACGCGGTGCACACCGAGGTCGGCGACAGCTGCGTCGGTGCCAAGATCAACGGTCGGGTGATGCCGCTGCGCAGCCGGCTAGACAACGGTGACCAGGTGGAGATCTTGCGCTCCGCGACTTCGATGCCGGACCCGAATTGGGAGTCATTCGTCGTCACCGGCAAGGCCCGTTCGGCCGTGCGCCGATTCATCCGTGATCGCGAGCGCGCCGAGTACATCCAGTTGGGCCAGGCGATCGCCGAGAAGGCCTTTCGAGAG